>NZ_QFDQ01000120.1 GCF_003270085.1 Streptomyces triticisoli
CGAGGGAGAAGACGCTGATCACCCATATCGAGGACGGTCTCGACTTTCTCGGCTGGCGTATCCAACGTCATCGGAAGCGAGGCACCAGTAAACACTTCGTCTACCTCTATCCGGCCAAGAAGGCGCTTCGCTCCATCATGGCCAAGGTGAAGAAGTTGTGCTGGCAGGACGTGAACCTGCCGCTCGATGCCCTGCTGCACCAGCTCAACCGGGTGCTGCGGGGCTGGACCGCCTACTTCAAGCATGGTTCGTCGAAGGCGACTTTCAACTACCTCCGGGCCTACACCTGGAAGCAGGTATTTGGATGGCTTCGCCGTAAGCATCCTGCCGATCGACCGGATCGCCGCCGACCGGCCCTTCTACTCCGGCTGTGAGCATGATGGTCGCGCCGTTCCGGCCGTGGCTTGACTCGTACTCTGGCTGGCTGCTTGTGCCTTGTGTTTGATCTGTCGGCCCGGTCGGAGCGGCGCGTACCGGCACCGGGCCGGCGGAGCGTGTCCCGATAGGGGCCTTGGCCTAGAAGGCACCGTCACAGTCCTGACCGCTCCACCGACCGGCGCTGGCCATCGGCACTGCGTCGTCGAACAGGAGCACCGTGACCACCCTCAGCATGCCCGCTGCCTTCCGCACCGTCCAAGCCGCCGAGGCCGTCGCTGCGCCGCGTTCGGTGGTGCTCGGCGTCGACACCCACAAGGACGTGCACGTCGGCGCCGTACTTGACCATGTGGGCGGGCTGCTGGGCACCGGGGAGTTCCCGGCTACTGCGGCCGGCTACCGCCAGCTCCTTGACTGGGCGTGCACGTTCGGAACCGTGCTGCGGGCCGGGGTGGAGTGCACCGGCTCCTACGGCGCTGGTCTCGCCCGCTACCTCGCGACCCAGCGGGTGCCGGTGGTGGAGGTCAATCAGCCCGACCGATCCGCCCGGCGTCGCCGGGGCAAGACCGATGCCGTCGATGCCGAGTCAGCCGCTCGGGCCGCGTTGTCGGGCACCGCGCGGGCGGTGCCGAAGAGCGGCGACGGGCAGGTGGAAGTGCTGCGCATGCTCCGATTGGCGAAGAACTCCGCGGTCAAGGCCCGCACCCAGGCGCTCAACCAGCTCAAGGCCGTGCTGGTCAACGCTCCGTCCGCCCTGCGCGAGACACTGGAGCCGCTCTCGACCTGGATACTGGCCCGCCGTTGCGCGGAGCTGGTCGACCCCTGTGGGGGCAACCCGGCAGCCGAGACGGCAGTCTTCACGCTCCGACTGCTCGCGCAACGCGTTTTGCGGCTTCGGCAGGAGGTCACCGAGCTCGCGCGGCGAATCACCGCAGCGGTGCGGGCCAGCGCACCCAGCCTGCTGGAGCGGTTCGGGATCGGACCGGACAGCGCCGCGGCCCTGCTGATAGCCGCCGGAGACAACCCTGAGCGGCTGAGCAGCGAGGCATCCTTTGCCGCACTGTGCGGCGCCAGCCCGGTCGAGAAGTCCTCGGGAAAGACCCAGCGCCGTCGGCTCAACCGGGGCGGGGACCGGCAGGCCAACGCCGCGTTGCACCGCATCGTGGTCACCCGCATGCGCCAGGACGGGCGCACCCGCGCTTACCTGGAGCGACGCACCGCCGAGGGACGAGGAAAGCGCGAGGTAATGCGCTGCTTGAAGCGCTACGTGGCCCGCGAGGTCTACGCCCTGATACGCGCCGACATGATCACGTGCCACCAGCGGCCTGACGACCCATCAGCCCTCACGACCGCTGCTTGACAAACATAGGGGCATCAAGCACAAGAAACACGGCATGAACGTGCAGGTCCTCGCCGACCCGGCAGGCAGACTCCTGTGGGCCTCGCCCGCGCTGCCCGGCGCCGTCCATGACATCCGCGCGGCCCGCGAACACGGCATCATCGACGTCCTGGCCGAGGCCGGCATCCGCTGCTGGGCGGACAAGGGGTACCAAGGCGCCGGCGGCACGGTCCGGCTGCCCTACCGCGGCCGGTGGGAGAAGCTGTCCGCAGGTCAGCGGGAAGTCAACCGCGCCCACGCGAAGATCCGTGCCCTCGGCGAACAGGCCATGGCCACCCTCAAGACCTGGCGGCTCCTGCGCAAGCTGCGGTGCTCCACCACCCGCATCACCAGCCTCGTCCAAGCCGTCCTCACCCTCCACCTGACCTGCTCAAACGAAGGTTGAAAACGGCTCAAGGTCTCGAATACGTCTGTCGGGGTGTAGCGCAGGTCGCCCTTCATTGTCGAGCCCCGATCAATGGCCCACCAGTAGTGAGGTGCACTACTCAGGGCAGCAAGAACTCCGGGATCGCCATCAGTAATTACACACAGCGCATCGGAGAATACCTGCTCAGTTGTGACACTCACAGGCATGACCGTATGCGTGTGTCTGGTAATAGCGATGCACTGGTCCAACCCAACTAGGGCTTTATAAAACCCAGGCGCCCATTCCGCAAAGAGCCACCATCGCCGGCGGCGAGATTCGCGATTATTCAAGGCACGCTCAGGCCGCACGTCACGCAAGACTTGCTCGTACGCACGAGGATATTTTCTTGCCTCACTCTCTGGCCAGTCAAGGAAAGTGATCACCCAACGCTGAGTCGAATGCGCGGGATCGCCGTTCAACTCCTTTCCGTTTGGGTATGGAAACAGCACGTCGGCGTATCGCGCATCCTCGGAGATCCACTTCCGTGCGGCATCTACGCCCAGCGCGAACCCCATACCAAGCACGTAGGAGCCAATAAAAGATACTTCGCCATTAATATTCAGCGGCTCCACCCATAATGCTTCCCTGGTCGCCGGACTCAGTGACGTGGAAATCCCATAAGGAACGAAAGAATCTCCCAAAACACGAGTGGCGTTAGTCGCCACTGATGTCACACTGGCCCACACTGCACAGTGCTCGAGAACCGCTGATTTAGATGGCCATGGCTTACTCTTAATTGCCCGGCGAATGGTAATGCCCGCGGCAACAAGTTGGTCTAGTCCAACCTCTCGGGAGTCGCCTTTGGGGCGCCGCCCAGCACGGCGGCCCCACACCCCGGAGAGTCCCTCGATGAGTACCACCGACGCCGTACCCGTCACCCTGGCCGAGATCGCCCGGATCGCCGGTGTCGGCCGCGCCGCGGTGAGCAACTGGCGACGCCGTCACGACTCGTTCCCCACCCGTATCGGCGGTACTGACGTCAGTCCGCAGTTCTCGCTGGCCGAGGTCGAGCAGTGGCTGCGCGACAACGGCAGGCTCGGGGACGTCGGCGGCCGTGAACTTCTGTGGCCGCGTTTCGAGGCGCTGAGCAGCAGGGACGAGTCGGGGCTGGCCGTGGCCGAGGCGGCCCGCCGGATGCGTTCCTCCCGGGCCCGGGTCGCCCACCCGGAACTGTCGGCCCAGGCCCGTGAGTTGGTGGCCGAGGCGGCCAAACTGGGGCGCAGGGAGGGTCCTCGCGAGACGTTCGAGTTTCTGCTGCAGCGGTGGCTGGAGACGCATGTACGGCAGCTCAGCACCACGCCGCCGCAGCTCGCCGCGCTGATGGCGCAGGCCGCTCTCGCCGTCCGGCTCGGCGAGGACGCGGACGGACTGACGGTCCTGGACCCGGCCTGCGGCACCGGGCACCTGCCCGCGGCGGTCGCCCGCGAGTACGGCGGGTCCGGTCTGACGGTGCTCGCCTGCGAACGGGACCCTGCGCTCGCCGCGTTGGCCGCCGCCCGCCTCGGCTTCATCGCGGACGACCGTGATGTCCGCACGGAGGTCGTCACGGCCGACGCGCTGCGTAAGGACTGCTTCGCCGGGACACCGGCCGACATGGCCCTGTGCAATCCGCCGTTCAACGAGCGCGACTGGGGCTACGAGGAGCTGGCGACGGACCAGCGCTGGACCCACGGGCTGCCGCCGCGCACCGAGCCGGAACTGGCCTGGGTGCAGCACCTGCTCTCCCACCTCAGGCCCGGCGGGGCGGCGGTCGTCGTCCTGCCGCCCGCCGTCGCCTCCCGCAAGGCGGGCCGCCGCATCCGGGGCTCCCTGCTGCGCACCGGTGTGCTGCGGGCGGTCGTGGCGCTGCCGCCCGGGAGCGCCCAACCGCACAGCGTCTCGCTCCAGTTGTGGGCCCTGCGCGCCACGGCGGACGGCCCGTCGGCGGCTCCTCCCGCGCAGGACGCCCTCCTGGTGGACGCCACCCGGTTCGCCAGGCCCGGAGCGCGCGAGCCCGGCCCCGACTGGGACGCCCTCGGGTCCTTCGTCCGCATCGCCCTGGAAGTCCTCGACCGGCCGGACCGGAATCCGCCGGAGGGCGCCGTCCGGGTTCCTCTGCTCGACCTCCTGGACGACGAGGTCGACGTCACCCCGGGCCGCTACGCCGTATCCGGCGCAGAGCCCTCCCGTGCGGAACTCGCGGCGTCCTGGCGGGAGCTGACGACACAACTGGCCGATCTCACCGGCTGCGCACAGTACTTGGCGGGACTGGATCTGCGGCCCCGGACACCGCAGACCACGGCGACGGTCGGGAACCTCGTCAAGGCGGGCGCCCTCACCCTGCTCGCCGGGCAGCAGCCTTCGGACGGCGTCCCCTCGCCCGGTGCGGCCGGACTGCCTCTGCTCACCGTGTCCGACCTGCTCCAGGACGGTGTCCCCGGCGGGCGTGTCCCCGAGGGGACGGCCCATGCCGTGGCCGAGGAGGGCGCCGTGGTGGTCGCCGGAGTGATCCGGGCCTTCAGTGCCTGGGTGCACCAGGGGCCGCCGACGGCACTGGGCACGCAGCTCTACGCGCTGCGGGTGGACCCGGAGAAACTGGACGCCCACTTCCTGGCCGGCTGCCTGCGTGCCCCCGCCAACGGACGCCAGGCCGACACCCACGCCTCCAGCTCCTCCCGGGTGGACATCCGGCGCCTTCAGGTACTGCCCCTCCCCCTGGAGGAACAGGCGGCCTACGCCGCGGCCTTCCGCCGCCTCACGGACTTCGAGGACCTTCTCGCGCGCGCCGAGGACCTGGGACGCCGGCTGGTGAACGACGTGAGCGACAGGCTCGCCGCGGGCGGGCTGGGCGACTGACAGGAGCGCTCGCGCGGAATCGCGGGGTTTGCCGCTTGCTCCCCCGCGCCCCGTGCCGAGTGCCGAGTGTCCGTCGCGCACGGCGAATTGGCCGGTTCGGTGTGTCCGGACGCGACGTGGGATGGATCATGGATTCCATGATCCATACTTCGCGTCGCGGCCTGCTCGCCGCCTTCGCCGTCTCTGCCGCTTCCGTCCCGCTCGCCGGCCTGGCCGCAGGCCCGGCTCACGCCGATGCAACCCCCGCCTCCGTCGACCCCCTTCCGGCACCGGCCGGCCTGTCCTCGGCCCGCTCTTCGGTGACTCTGCCTCCACTGGACGCCTCCTACTTCACGCCGGTGACGCTGACCTCCCCGCTCACCACCTCCGTGCTGTCCGGGACCCCGGCCCGCACCGAGGTCACCTCGGGTGGCAGACGGGTCGCGCTGCTGACCCACGGTGCCCGGACCGTCCTCCTGCCGGGTCCGCGAAGAACGTTCACCGAGAACAAGCGGCCCTTCGTGGACGACTTCCAGCGCACGCTGACCGGCTGGGGGAGTTCGCCGGGCGGCGGCAGCTGGAACACGCTTCCCTCCAGTCCCGCCAGTTACTCGGTCGTGCCGGGCACCGGTCTGATCACCCTCACCACCTCGGGTGTCAGCCGGCACGCCAACCTGCGGGACGACGAGATCACGGACGTCGACGTGCGGTCCGTGGCCCGGTTCGACAAGGTGCCCACCGGCGACGCCTGTTCGTACGGGCTGACCTTCGGTTACCAGGACAGCCACAACAACTACCGTGCCCGGCTGTCCTTCACGACCAGCGGTGCGGTCCAGTTCCGTGTCGAGAAGGAGGTCGGCGACGTCGTCACCCAGCTGGCCTCGGCCCTCACGCTGACGACGAGCAGCCCGGCGAACACGGACTGGACGATCCGGGTGCGCCGCGAGGGCTCCCGCATCAGGGCCAAGGCGTGGCGTTCCGACGCCGCCGAGCCGTCCGCGTGGGCGTTCGACGTCAACGACTCGGCCTTCGGCAAGGGCCGGGTGGGCCTGCGCGCCCTGGCCAACGGCGGCTGCACGAACTTGCCAGTCACCCTGCACGTGAGCCGCTTCGAGGTGAGCGCCGCCAACTGGCACACCCCGCCGAGTGTCACCCACGGCGACTGGGTGCGGGTGCTGCCGGAGCCCTTCGACGGCGCCTGGACGCCCGAGCTGGAGCAGACGGTCCGCGGCTGGGCCGGCTCCACCGTGCCGGACGCGCTCGCGTACGCGGCGATGTTCCTTCCGGGCGCGCCCGCGGTCACCGCCGGGGACGGACCGGCGAAGGGCAAGCAGGTGCTGGGCGAGTCGGGTTACGGCTACCTGAACTCACAGGGGTACCGCATGGTGGGCGCCGACTTCCACGAGTACATGAACATCAGCTGGACCTTCCCCGACGGCACCTACACCGGTGCGTCGAGCAGGGATGCCGGGAACCTCGACTGCTCCGGCTACACGCGCATGGTCTACGGCTACCACATGGGCGTGCCCATGGCCGCGAAGGCGGACACGTCCGGGGATCGGATACCGCGCCAGTCCCGTGACATGGCCGACTACACGCCCGGTGTGCTCATCGACCGGACCGACGGCACCCGCCCGCCGGCCGCGAACCTGCTCCAGCCCGGCGATCTCGTCCTGTTCAACGCTGACTCCGGGGACGACGGGGACCAGCAGACCAGCACGGTCGACCACGTCGGGATCTACCTCGGGCGGGACGCGGCCGGCAAGCGCCGCTTCCTGTCCAGCCGCAAGACGATCAACGGTCCCACCATGTCCGACATGGGCGGCTCCTCGCTGCTCGACGGCACGGGCCTCTACGCCGAGTCCCTGCACACGGTGCGCCGTATCTGAAGCAGTGCCGGGAAGTACGAGGCGGGGCCGGGGATGAGCACCACTCCCGGCCCCGCCCGTCCGCCGCCTCGGCGAACGTCCTGTGAGCTGCGCGTGGCCGGCTGGGCAGCCTTGGTGAGGTCCGGTGCGGCACCGCGCCCCGTAAGGGGCGCGGGGAGCTGCGCGGCCGGCCCCACCGGTCCGCGGGTTCGTCACCGTGCTTCCAGCGGAGCGCTTACCGCTTGGGGGCCTTGCGGGTCGCGCGCAGCCACTCCTTGTTCATGCTGGTGATCGACATCAGGGGGATGCCCTTGGGGCAGGCGGTGGCGCACTCGCCGGCCAGGGTGCAGCCGCCGAAGCCCTCCTCGTCCATCTGGGCCACCATGTCCAGGACGCGGGTCTCGCGCTCGGGGGCGCCCTGCGGCAGGACGTTGAGGTGGTTGATCTTGGCGGAGGTGAAGAGCATCGCCGCGCCGTTGGGGCAGGCGGCCACGCAGGCGCCGCAGCCGATGCACTCGGCGTGCTCGAAGGCGAAGTCGGCGTCCGGCTTCGGTACGGGCGTGGCGTGGGCCTCGGGCGCGGCGCCGGTGGGGGCGGTGATGTAGCCGCCGGCCTGGATGATGCGGTCGAAGGCCGAGCGGTCGACCACCAGGTCCTTCACCACCGGGAAGGCCGACGCGCGCCACGGTTCGATGTCGATCGTGTCGCCGTCCTTGAAGGACCGCATGTGCAGCTGGCAGGTGGTGGTGCGCTCGGGGCCGTGCGCGTCGCCGTTGATGACCAGGCTGCACGCGCCGCAGATGCCCTCGCGGCAGTCGTGGTCGAAGGCGACGGGGTCCTCGCCGGAGAGGATGAGCTGTTCGTTGAGGACGTCCAGCATCTCCAGGAAGGACATGTCGGGTGAGATGCCGTCCACCTCGTAGGTGGACATGGCGCCGTCGGCGTCGGCGTTCTTCTGCCGCCAGACGCGCAGGGTGAGCTTCATGCGTAGCTCCGCTGAGTGGGGTGGACGTACTCGAAGACCAGGTCTTCCTTGTGCAGGGTGGGGGCCTCCCCCGTGCCCGTGAACTCCCAGGCCGCCGCGTAGGTGAACTCGTCGTCCTTGCGGGCCGCTTCGCCGTCGGGGCTCTGGGACTCCTCGCGGAAGTGGCCGCCGCAGGACTCGCTGCGGTGCAGGGCGTCGAGGCACATGAGCTCGGCGAGCTCCAGGTAGTCGACGATGCGGTTGGCCTTCTCCAGGGACTGGTTGAGCTCCTCGCCGGTGCCGGGGACCTTGATGCGCCGCCAGAACTCCTCGCGGATCTCGGGGATGCGCTCCAGGGCCTTGCGCAGGCCGGCGTCGGTGCGGGCCATGCCGCAGAACTCCCACATCAGCTCACCGAGTTCGCGGTGGAAGGAGTCGGGGGTGCGGTCGCCGTCGACGGCGAGGAGCAGGTTGAGCCGGTCCTCGGTCTCGGCGAGGACCTCCTGTACGACCGGGTGCTCGTCGGTGACGTCGTCGTCGGACTTGTGCGGGTTGCGGGCCAGGTAGTCGTTGATGGTGGCCGGGAGGACGAAGTAGCCGTCCGCGAGGCCCTGCATCAGCGCGGAGGCGCCGAGGCGGTTGGCGCCGTGGTCGGAGAAGTTGGCCTCGCCGATCGCGAACAGGCCGGGGATCGTGGTCTGCAGGTCGTAGTCGACCCACAGGCCGCCCATCGTGTAGTGCACGGCGGGGTAGATCCGCATCGGCACCTCGTACGGATCCTCGTCGGTGATCTGCCGGTACATGTCGAAGAGGTTGCCGTACTTGGCCTCGACGGCCTTCCTGCCCATCCGCCGGATCGCGTCCGCGAAGTCCAGGTAGACGCCCTGGCCGCCGGGGCCGACGCCGCGGCCCTCGTCGCAGACGTTCTTCGCGGCGCGGGAGGCGATGTCACGCGGGACGAGGTTGCCGAAGGACGGGTAGATGCGCTCCAGGTAGTAGTCGCGCTCGTCGTCGGGGATCTCGTTCGGCGGGCGGTTGTCACCCTTGGCCTTGGGCACCCAGATTCGGCCGTCGTTGCGCAGCGACTCGCTCATCAGGGTGAGCTTGGACTGGTGGTCGCCGGTGCGCGGGATGCAGGTGGGGTGGATCTGGGTGAAGCAGGGGTTGGCGAAGTACGCGCCGCGCCGGTGCGCCCGCCAGATGGCGGTCGCGTTGGAGTTCATGGCGTTGGTCGACAGGTAGAAGACGTTGCCGTAGCCGCCGGAGGCGAGGACGACGGCGTCGGCGAAGTACGTGTCGACCTTGCCGGTGATCAGGTCGCGCGCCACGATGCCGCGGGCCCGGCCGTCCACGACGATCAGGTCCAGCATCTCGGTGCGCGGGTGCATCTCGACGTTGCCGGCGGCGATCTGCCGGGACAGCGCCTGGTAGGCGCCGAGCAGGAGTTGCTGGCCCGTCTGGCCGCGGGCGTAGAAGGTGCGGGAGACCTGGACGCCGCCGAAGGAGCGGGTGTCGAGCAGGCCGCCGTACTCGCGGGCGAAGGGGACGCCCTGGGCCACGCACTGGTCGATGATCTCCACCGAGATCTGCGCCAGGCGGTGCACGTTGGACTCGCGGGCGCGGAAGTCGCCGCCCTTGACGGTGTCGTAGAACAGGCGGTGGACGGAGTCGCCGTCGTTGCGGTAGTTCTTCGCCGCGTTGATGCCGCCCTGGGCGGCGATGGAGTGGGCGCGGCGCGGGGAGTCCGAGTAGCAGAACTGGACGACGTGGTAGCCCTGTTCGGCCAGGGTGGCGCCGGCCGCGCCGCCGGCGAGGCCGGTGCCGACCACGATCACCGTGTGCTTGCGCCGGTTGGCCGGGTTGACCAGCTTGGCCTCGAAACGGCGCTTGTCCCAGCGCTCGTTGATCGGGCCGGACGGGGCCTTGGTGTCGACGACCGGGTCACCGGTCGCGTACTCGACGTAGGAGGTCATGTCAGCTCACCACTCCGGTCATGACGCCCACCGGGACGGCGATGAAGCCGGCCGTGAGCAGCACTGCGAGGACGTTGGCGACGGTCTTCAGGGCGCGGTCGCGGGCCCGGCTGCCGACGCCGAGGGTCTGGGCGGCGCTCCAGAAGCCGTGCCGGATGTGCAGGCCGAGCGCCAGCATGGCGACGATGTAGATCACGTTGCCGTACCAGGTGGAGAAGGTGGCCACGATGTTCTGGTACGGGTGGCCCGGCTGGAAGCCGGAGTGCACGGTGCCGGTGGTCAGGTCGAGGATGTGCCAGACGATGAACAGGCCGAGGATGATCCCGCCCCAGCGCATGGTGCGGGTCGCGTAGCTCGCCCTCGGCTTCGAGTGCACGTACTTGGTCGGGCGTGCCTTGATGTCGCGGCGGCTGAGCTGGTACGCGGAGACGGCGTGGGCGACGACCGCGATCACGAGGACGATCCGGACGAGCCAGAGCGCCCACTCGTAGTGCAGGAACGGTTCGCCGAGGGTGCGCAGCCAGTGGGCGTAGTGGTTGAACTCGCCGGCCCCGAAGAAGATCTTCAGGTTTCCGATCATGTGGACGACCAGGTACAGCAGCATGATCAGACCGCTGACCGCCATCACGGTCTTCTTGCCGACGGTCGAGCCCCACACGGTGCGTGCCCTGGACGGCCGTCGGTCCGTCCGCGTTGCCAGTGCCATGTCTCCGCACGGTAGGGCCTTTGGACCCTATCGGTCCAAGACATGGTACGGCTCGTTTCGATAGGGATTTTCTATCGAGGGCTATGCTGGGGGCGTGCAGTTCCAGCAGCTTCAGTACTTCGTGGCGGTCGCCGAGACCCGGCACTTCACCCGGGCCGCAGAGCTGGTCCATGTCGCACAGCCGTCGCTGTCGCAGCAGATCAAGGCGCTGGAGCGGGAGCTGGGCGCGGATCTGTTCCTGCGGGCCCGGGGCAACATCACGCTCACCGACGCGGGTGAGGCGCTGCTGCCACTGGCGCGGCGGATCCTCGCGGACGCGGACACGGCGCGGCACGAGGTGCAGGAGCTGGTGCAGCTGCGGCGGGGGCGGGTGCGGCTGGGGGCCACCCCCAGTCTGTGCACGGGTCTGCTGCCGGATGTCCTGCGGGCCTTCCACGACCGGTATCCCGGCATCCGGCTGCTGATCGAGGAGAACGGCTCGCACGACCTGGTGCGGGAGCTGGCGCGCGGCGCCCTCGATCTCGCCCTGGTGGTGCTTCCTCTGCCCACCCCCTCCCCCGCGCTGACCACGGTGGAGTTGCTGCGTGAGGACCTGGTGGTGGTCTCGTCACCGGAAGCGCCCGTGCCCGGCGGTCCAGGACGGCGGACGGTCCGCATCGCGGACCTGGAGGGCGAGCGTCTGGTGATGTTCCGGCACGGGTACGACCTGCGGGAGCTGACGGTCGCCGCGTGCCGTGCGGAGGGGTTCGAGCCGGACTTCGCGGTCGAGGGCGGTGAGATGGACGCGGTGCTGGGGTTCGTGCGGGCGGGGCTGGGGGTCGCCGTCGTGCCGCGCATGGTGGCGACCCGCGCCGGTCACGGGCTGCGGGTCACGCCGCTGGACCGGCCGGGGCTGCACCGGACGATCGCGCTGGCTCACCGCAGTGATGTGGCTCCGCCCCGGGCGGCGCGGGAGCTGCAGCGGATGCTGGTGGAGCGGTGAGGGGTGGTTTTTTCGCCCCCGCCGCCCCTACCCGCCCCGTCCCCGGGGGCTCTGCCCCCAGACCTCCGGGGGAGCGTGTTCAGGTGCGGGTGCATCGTGGTTGATCGCGCCCCCGCGGCGGAGCCGCATATCGAAACAGCCCCGCGCCCCCAGGACCCCTTCGGGGTCCGGGGCAGAACCCCGCCGGACACCCCCGGTCAGCCCGTCGCGTCCGCCAGCGCCAGTTCGTGGAGGCGTTCCGGGGGGCCCGGGCGGGCGTAGTACCAGCCCTGGGCCGTGTCGCAGCCCAGGACGCGGAGTTGTTCGGCCTGGGCGCCCGTCTCCACGCCCTCCACCGTGACCGCCAGGTCCAGGCTGTGGGCCAGGGCCACGATGCCCTCGACGATCTTGAGGTCGACGGGGTCGGCCGGGAACCGCTGCATGCTCTGGGTGAAGGAACGGTCCAGCTTGAGGATGCTCACCGGCAGCCGGCGCAGGTTGGCCAGGTTGGAGTAGCCGGTGCCGAAGTCGTCCAGGGCGATGTCGACGCCCATCTCGGCGAGCCGGCGCAGGGGTTTGAGCAGGTCGTCGTCCGCGCCGATCAGCGCTGACTCGGTGACCTCCAGGCAGAGGGCGTCCGGCTGCACGCCCGCGCGTTCCAGGATCTCGACGGTGTCCTGGACGAGACCGGGGTGGTGGAGCTGGCAGGGCGAGAGGTTGACGTTGATGCGCAGGGGGCCCGCGGATTCGGCGTCGTACAGCTCCCGCCACTCGCGGGCCTGGCGTACCGACTGCTCCATGACCCAGCGGCCCAGCGGGACGATCAGCCCGGTGTGCTCGGCGAGCGGGATGAACCGGTCGGGGCCGATGATGCCGTGCTGCGGGTGCAGCCAGCGCACCAGCGCCTCGGCGCCCCGTACCCTGCCGTCGCCGAGGTGCACCAGCGGCTGGTACTCGATGAAGAACTCGCCCCGGTCCAGGGCGGTCGGCAGCGCCGTGGTCAGCCCGTGCCGGGTGATGGCGCGGGCGTCGGCCTCGGGGTCGGCGAGCTCGAAGCGGTTGCCGCCGGCCGACTTGGCCCGGTACATGGTGATGTCCGCGCTGCGCAGCACCTCCGCGGCGCTGCGTTCCCCCACCGGGCCCTCGACTACGCCGATGCTGCCGCGCACGGTCAGTTCACGGCCGTCGATGCGGATGGGCGCGACCAGCGCGTTCATGATGCGGGCGGCGAGCTCGTCGACCTCGTGCCGGGTGTCGGTCCCGGTGGTCAGCGCGACGAACTCGTCGCCGCCGAGCCGGGCGACCATCTCGCCGGGCGCGGTCGCGCACGCCTGCAGCCGGTCGGCGACCTCGACGAGCAGCCGGTCGCCGACCGCGTGCCCGAGGCTGTCGTTGATGGTCTTGAAGCCGTCCAGGTCGAGGTAGCACAGGCCGAAGCGCCGACCCTCGCCCGCGTTCAGCGCCTTCTCCAGCCGCTCGAAGAACAGCGTGCGGTTGGGCAGGCCGGTCAGCGCGTCGTGCGTGGCCTCGTAGCGCAGGCGGAGGTTGAGCAGCCGCCGCTCGGTGGTGTCCTCCATCAGGGCGAGCTGGTACTGGGGGTTGCCGTCGGCGTCCCGGAGGAGGGAGACGGTCAGGTTGGTCCACAGGACCGTTCCGTCGGGCCGGTGGAAGGCCTTCTCCACGTGGTAGTGCTCGCGCTCGCCGCGCACCAGCTCCTCGTACAGCCGCCACACCTGCGGCGCGTCCTCGGTGTGTGTCCAGTCCTGTACGTTGCGGCTGCGCAGGCCCTGCTCGGAGCCGCCGAACATGCGCAGCAGCGCGCCGTTGACCTGCAGGACGTTGCCCTCCAGGTCGGCGATGCCGATGCCTATCGCCGCGCCTTCGAACACCGCGCGGAAGCGTGCCTCGCTGGTGTGCAGGGCCTGCGCGACCACGCCCTGGGCGCGCAGCGCGGCCTGGGCGATCGCCTCCTGCTCGGCCAGTGTCCGCTCGCGCAGCGCCCGCGCGAATCCGGCCGCCATCGCGTGCTGCAGCCGGGAGCAGCGGGCCCTCAGGTCCTCCTGGTCGCCGCCCTGTCCGCAGTAGAGCACGAGGTAGGCGTCGAGGCAGTCCAAGGAGCGGCTGAGCGCCTCGGGCGCGGTGCAGTGCGCGTCGACCAGCGCGGCGCCGACCGCCTCGCCCTCCGCGGCGTCGAAGACCCTGGCCAGCAGTGCCCGGCTCAGGCGGCGGGCGAGCGGCAGGAGCCGTTCCTCGAACTCCGGGCGGGTCAGCGAGGTGGAGGTCACCGGGAAGACCGCCCGGCTCCAGATCGTCGTCAGCCGGCGCAGTCTGCCCTCCGGCCCGTCCGGTTCCGCGCTCACGCCGTACGCCCCACGCCGGCGAAACCGGAGAAGGCGTACGGGTCCTCGTCCTCCGGTGCCGTACGAGACCGCCAGGACGCCATCGGCACCAGCCCGGGTTCCACCATGTCGTACCCCTCGAAGAACCGCGCGATCCGGTCACGCGAGCGCATGATCAGCGGGTTGCGGATGTCCTTGTAGACGTCGGCCACGGACTCGCTGCGCTCCTCGGGGAGCGGGATTCCCTCGTGCGAGGCGTGCGTGAGGATGAGCAGGCTGCCGGGCGCGAGCGCGTCGCGCAGCTGGGCCACCGCCTGGTAGGGGTCGTCCGTGTCTTCCACGAAGTGCAGTATGGCAACGAGAAGCAGCGCGACTGGCCGGTTCAGGTCGATCAGCCGTCGCACCGGGGGGCTTTCGAGGATTTCCCGGGGCTTGCGCAGATCGGCCGCGACCACGTCCGCGTCCTCGTTGCCCTCGAGGACCGCCTGGCTGTGGGCGACGGCCACCGGGTCGTGGTCGACGTACACCACGCGGGCGCCGGGGCGGGCGGCCTGGGCGATCTCGTGCACGTTGCCGAAGGTGGGGATGCCGGAGCCGACGTCGAGGAACTGGGTGATGCCCTCGTCCAGGGCGAATTCCACGGCGCGGCGCATGAAGGCCCGGTTCGCCTGCATGATCCTGGGCAGTCCCGGCATGAACTCCATGGCCTTGCGGGCCGCTTCCCGGTCCACCTCGAAGTTGTGCGAACCGCCCAGATAGTAGTCGTAGATACGAGCGACGCTCGGCACCGAGATGTCGATACTCCGTGGGGCCCAAGCGGGACGCTCCATCTGTCTCTCCAAGAGTAGGCGATCCGGTGTTCGAGCCGAAGGCTACTGATCGCCCGCCAACAGGGCGAGCGGAAACGGAAATTGACCATCCGTTCCCGGTCACCACCTGCGGCTGCGGCCCACCCTCCGCGTCCGCGTCACGACGAATCGTCCCGATGTGCGCACACGGCGGACCGCCCCCTCCGTGCGGCGCGGAGGGGGCGGCCGGTCTGCCCTGATCTGAGAGAGCGGTCTACTCCGGCGCGCCGACCGGCTTGCCTTCGGGCGAGACGGCGAACCAGGTGCCGCCGACGCCCTGACCGTTGGTGTCCCCGGGCTTCTTGTCCCCGGAGAAGGTGTAGATGGGCCAGCAGCCGATGGACATCTGCTTGACGCCGTCCGGCCGGGTGAAGGGCATCAGGCCCTTCTTCACGATGCCCTTGACGTCGTTCTCGGCGACGGGCGCCACGGCCGGCCACTTCTCCAGGCAGGAACCGGTGCAGGCGGACACCGACTTCGGCCACGCCTGGTCCTTGGTGAAGCGGTAGACCGTCATGCCGTTCTTGTCGACGATGATGTCGCCCAGCTCGGTCTTCTTCACCGACAGACCCGGCAGGCTCGCCAGCGAGGCCTTCTTGCCGTCGGGCGCCAGGGCGAACCACTTGCTGTTCACGCCCTGGCCGCTGGTCTCACCGGCCTGGGTGTCCTTGGCGTAGCGGTACGCGGGCCAGCCGCCGATCGTCAGCTGCTTGGTGCCGTCGGAGCGGGTGACCTCGCCGAGCAGGGTCTTGTCGATGCCGGCGCCGGCGGTGGCGTCGTCGGCGGGAACGGGCGGCCAGGCCGTGGCGCAGTCGCCGTCGCAGTTGGACTTGGGGGGCTCGGCCGTGTCCGCGTCAAAGCGGTACAGGGTCATCCCGGCACTGTCCGTCACCACCTTGCCCAGCTCCGCGTTGGCGGAGACCGCGAGCTGTCCGGCGGGCTTCGACGCGCCCGCGGAGTCCTGCTGGCCGTCGGCTCCGTAACCGTTGCCGGCGCCGGCCCCGGCACCCGTGCCGGAGTTGTCGAGGCCGCCGACCGGGGCCGTCGCACCCACGCTCTGGCTGCCCACCGAAGGGGTTTCCTGACCGCACGCCGTCGTCAGCGCCAGCACAGCCGCGGCAGCCGCCACGAGTGAGGCCCTCCGCCAGGAGGTGTTCATCGTCAACTCCCCATAATCCCAAGGGTGTCGCAGCGCCCTGCTGCGCCGTCGCACGACACTGGGTACGCACGGGGACGCCGGTTGTGTTCAACGGCGGCGCGGATTTCTTTCCGGGACCTGTGACGCGTTCCGGCCGGCCCGTACACGCGTACCCGTCCACGGCGGCGCGCCGACCGGCTGATCAAACCCTCCGACCTGCCGTTCCCCACCTTCGGGGCAATCCACGGGCACCGTGGCGTGCCCCGGCCCGCCAGAGCCCATGATCTCGCTCGTGCATGGAGTGCATCGACCCGAACCGACCCGATTCGCCCTGGCGCTGCGGGTGTTGGCGCCGGCGGTCCTGGCCTGGGCGTGCGTGGGCTGGCCGGCTGTCCCGGCCGCGGCCGACGCCTGCGCGTACGTCTCCACGGGACCGGACGGGACAGTGGCGGTGTCGGCGGCCGGCGGCGGCTCCTGGCCCTCGCTGCCGCCGCCCTGCCAGCAGCCGGCACCGCCTCCCCCGCCCACCCCGAGCCCCACGCCGACACCGACGCCGAGCCCCACGCCGACACCGACTCCCACGTCCGAGCCTCCCCCGCCGGAGCCCGCTCCCCGGCCGGCACCACCGAAGCCGAGGCCCACCCCGGCACCCGAGCCTCCATCGCCCCCGCTCCCGGCCCCCGCGGCCCCGCAGCCCCGGCCCGCGCCCCC
>NZ_QFDQ01000121.1 GCF_003270085.1 Streptomyces triticisoli
CGAAACCCACCGCCATCCCGCCGAGCGGAACACCACCGTGGTCGATGCCGTCGCCCCCCTGGGCGGCAAGGTCCCAGAGGAGGACGGTCACCCCACAGGAACCGCCGATCAGGGAGAGAAGCATCACGGGGAGCGCGAGGATGCCCCAGCCGTACCACCTGATCACTTCGTTCTTCCCCTCCCTTTCCGGCCAGCCGTACGACCGCCTGAGCCGACGTTGCCCCCAACTGGCCGGTTACCGACTTGCGTTCGGCGGATCGTACTCGAAACCGGAGCCGTACGGCGCGGTGGCGACGGCAGCGCGCGAGGCACGGGCACCGCCTGCCCGAACAACACACCCAGACGAGTAAGTCCTATGTGACTGTCGCTGCACTCCCGCTGACGACGGTCACCGGAACAAGCGTGTGGGCTCGTAGGTGGTGTCTTGTTCCATGGGAGAGATGTCAGTGGCATCGGGGATGCTTGGCGGCTCATGTCACCGAGGCAAGGAGCCTTCAGATGTCGATCCGCGTTGCCAACCGTCGCCGTGCGATGGCGTCGCTGACCGCCGCGTTCCCTGACGCGGAGGTCATCGATGTGACCTCCAGGGCACCGGAACCGTGGGTACGGCTGAGTCCCTTCTACCCGCACGGCGGCATCCCTGTCCCCTACTGCGAGGGCGTGACCAGCCAGTCCGTAGAGGGGATCTGGCAGGCCCTCAAGGTTTTCCAGGACTCTGACGTCGACCCCAGCAAACTTAAGATCACCACGATGAAGGGGTTGAAGCGGACGGTGCGTCGATACGGTCCTGTCCAAGGTCACCGCACCGGTCTGCACGGCGACCGGCTACTGCCCTACGAGACGGCCCGGCGCCGGATCTACCTGCCGGCCTACCGATGGGTTCTCGAACACCGCGTCGCTGCTCTGGTCGAGCGGCTCCGTGACAAGAGGGATGTTGTACTTCTGGACTACACCACCAACGGCGACGTCACTGATCCCACCAGCCCGCTCTCCCACGCCGCGCTCATCCAGCTGCACATCGAAGGCCGCTGGCCCCGAGAAGGTGACGCGGATGCGTCCGACGTGGTCAGTGATCGAATGCGATGAGTGACCTGGTGATGGGCGCGCCGGTCTTATGGTTGTGCCAGATGGCCGCGGCCATGGCCAGGACACGCTGGGCGACCCGGACGGCGGCGCCTTCGAAGGTCCGGCTGCCGTGCTGTCGGGGCATCGCACCTTCTTGGCACGAGTCTCGCCGACACCCCAGGTGCGATGACCGGTACGACATCCCGGCTTTCCCCACACGGGGATTGACCGGCTCCGCGCTGGTTCGCCCAGCTCGGCGCGACGTTCGGAGCGCTCGTACTTCTGACGGTCGGCGCGGGCCTGGGCGGACAGCTCGACGGCAACGGGAAGGGCAAGCCCGACACCAAGGCGCGGAACGAGCACGATCAGGCGTCTGCCGCGAAGGCCCCAATCGAGCCCCGATCGAACCCCGGCCGGCCGCAGGCGGAGCGAAGGCAGCCGTCTCCGCGCTGTTCCGGCCGTCGTACCGTTTCACAGCGATCGCCGTGGACCGTCTCGGGCTGGGGAAGCGCGATCTCTTGGCCGTTCGAGCGGTCTGGTCGGCCGCGGGGAAGGGGGCCCGGTCGGGGTCCGTCACTTGGACATGATGAAGTCCAGGGCGATGTTCGCCTCGTACTCGTCCCTGGCGCCGCCGCTGACGAGCAGAGCGGCGTAGGCCTCCTCCCCCGGAGCGATGGTGACGGGCGCCCCCGGGTGCGGGTCGCTGTCCTCGATCACGGGGACCGTGGTTTGGGCGTCGGCGCCGAGCCGTAGGTGGGGGTAGTGGTAGAGGTCGCACTTCTCGTCGCCGGCGTTCTGGACGGTGATGAGGAGGTGCCTGGCCTCCTTGCTGTCCGCGGGCTCCTTCCAGGGCTTCCAGCCTCTGAAGCGGACAAGAGTATTCATGGTGTTCCCCCGTGGCCGGCCGTACACGGCCGCTCTCGACTCTCGATTGCCAGCAGAGCCTTTACCGGGAATCGCCCTCAATACGCGTATTGGGTGGTTCTGTTGCCCATCAAGTACAGGGCAGGAACGGTTCCGCCAGAAAAACACCGGCAACGCCCCTGCCCTGTACCGGTTGTTCACCCGAAGAGCCCTCGCCACCTGACGCACCGGAAGGCTCCCGCACGCACGGGCCACCTCGTGGTGCCGCCCAGGCGGCGGCACGGCGGTTTGAAATCCCCGGAGACCGGCAGCCACGGTACGTCACGATGACGGCCATGAACGGTGCATTGCGGTGAGGGAGTGGGCACGCCGACAACGTCGTGTCAGAGGTGCTCGATCCTCTCTCCTTCAGGAGCCTTCGGTCTGCGCCGGGTCAGTGCAGGACCGCGTTGCCCAGCCAGTGTGCGGCAAGGAGCGCGGTACGGACGTTGAAGTCGTCGTCCAGGTCGTGGGCACCGCCCGGCAGCAGGGCGGTCGCTTGTTGCACCCGGTACTGGATCGAGTTGCGGTGCAGGTTCATCGTCTGTGCCGCGGCCGCGTGGCTGCGGTGGTGGGTGAGGAAGGTCTGCAGTGTTTCGCGCAGGACGCCGCTGCGGGTGCTGGTCCTCCCCAGGTCGCCCAGCGTCGCGGTCACGAAGTCGCGGACGGCCGCCAGGTCCGTGGCCATGAGCGCGACGGGGGCCACCTGGGCGTAGCGCACCCACTGCGGACGGGAAGGGCCGGCCTGCTTCTCATTGGCGCTGCCGAGCCGGGTGGCGAGGATTTCCTTGACTCGGGCGGCCTGGCGCGCTGACGTGCGGAAGCCGGTCAGACCGGTTCCCGGTTGACCTATGGCGGCGTGCAGGGGGCTTCCCTGCGGCGGGGTGAGCTGCTCCAGTCGGTCGTCGGCCGGGGTCGGCAGTGCGAGCCACAGGCGCGCCTCGTGTTCGTCGGTCGGTACCACCAGCGCTGCGCGGGCCTTCAGGACCGACACGGCATGGGCGCGGATGTCGTCCACGGCGGTGACCATGTCGAAGGAGGTCATGGGGCCGGCCGGCCACAGGGTGCACGCGACGTGCGGGGCGTCGAGCGGATAGCGCAGCGCCCGCTCGGCGGCGGAGTGGTCGACCGGGCCCCCGGCGAGGAGTTCGTTCACCCACTGCTGACGGACCCCGCTCTGGCTGGCCACCCACCGGTCGCGTTCTCGTTCATAGGTGCGTCCGACCTGTTCGCAGATCTGGTCGATGAACCGCCCCGAGCGGCGCACCAGTTCGACGACGAACGGCACCTGGTCATCGGCCGGCAGGTCGTCGAGAAGGGTGAAGGCGCGGTCGAGGAAGCGGGCGTGGCCGATGCGGTAGGCGCGGATGAGCGCCGACAGGGGGACATCGCGCTGGGCGAGTACGCGGGCGTAGGCCAAAGCGGCCGTCGGGGCCTCCAGGAGGTCGGCGTCGATCTCCTGTCTGAGGAAGTTGATCGCCGTCACGATGTTCTCGGTGATGCTCGCTTCGAGCAGGGAGCGCGAAGCGGCGTCATGGTCGAGCGCGGTGATCTGCGCGCGGGTGACCTCCACGAGATCCGCGATGAGATCCTCCCGGGTCTGCTGGATCCGGTCGGCGATCTTGAGGATCAGCGCCTGCTGGGACTGCATGGCCGCACTCTACGACAGCGCTCGTTCCGGGTTTTGTGCCGTGAGCATGAAAGCGGTCGAGGACCTTATGCCCCGCGTCCGTGGCCGCCCGGGGGCTACGGGCTCTACATTCTCCTGAATTCACCAGCCACCCGACTCCGAGGTGCGATCCAGCATGAATTTGAGCCGCCTGCCCGCTGTGCGCCGCGAACAAGACCCGGACGCGCCGGCCATCGCCGACGACGCCCACGGCGTCCTGTCGAACGCCGCTTTTTCCGATCTTGTCGACCGGTATGCCCGTCACTTCGCTCACCGGGAGGTACGCGCCGGTGACATCGTGGCGGTCAAGCTCACCAACCGCATCGAGCTGGTGGCGGCTCTCTTCGCCGCCTGGCGGCTGGGGGCTGCCCTCACCCCGGTCAACCCGGCGCTGACCGCGGCGGAGACCCGCTACCAGCTCGCGGACTGCCGTGCCAAGGCCGTCGTCGTCGAGAACCCGGTCGAGACTCCGGCCGAGACCCCGGTCGAGTCCCCGTCGGACGGCCTGCCCGCGTCCGTCACCGTCCTGACGGTGGGAGAGCTGGCCGAACCGGCACCGGAGGCGGTGGCCCTGCCCGAGTGGCCCGCGGATCCCGACGCCGGCGGCGACGACCTGGCGCTGGTCATCTACACCAGTGGCACCACGGGGCGCCCCAAGGGCGTCGAGCTGCTGCACCGCAACATCGACGCGATGACCGCGGCGATGATCGAGGCGATGAAGCTGACCGAGGCCGATCACAGCCTGCTGGTCCTGCCGCTGTTCCACGTCAACGGCATCGTCGTCAGCATCCTCTCGCCACTGCGGGCCGGCGGGCAGGCCACCATCGTCGGACGCTTCAGCGCCCAGGGCTTCTTCACCGCTCTGGAGCGTGCGCGCCCCACCTTCTTCTCCGGCGTCCCGGCGATCTACGCCATGCTGGCGAACCTCCCGCCCGAGGTGCGCCCGGACACCTCCTGCCTCCGCTTCGCCGTCTGCGGTGCCGCCCCCATGCCCCCGCAGCTCATCGGTGCCGTCGAGAAACGTTTCGGTCTCCAGCTGATCGAGGGATACGGCTTGTCGGAGGCGACCTGCGCCTCGACGTCCAACCCGCTGGACGGCATCCGCAAGCCCGGCACCGTCGGGCTGCCGCTGCCCCGCCAGACGGTCGCGATCATGGATGAGGAGGGCCGGCTGATCACCGACGGCAGCGTCGGGGAAGTCGTCATCAGCGGCCCGACCGTCATGCGCGGCTACCTGGGCCGGCCGGAGGAGACCGCCAAGGCCGTCCGGGACGGTTGGCTGCACACCGGCGACGTCGGCCGCCTCGACCAGGACGGTTACCTGATCCTCGTCGACCGCGTCAAGGACATGATCATCCGGGGTGGGGAGAACATCTATCCCAAGGAGATCGAGACCGTTCTGCACGACCATCCCGCGGTCCTCGAAGCCGCTGTCGTGGGCCGTCCCGACGACGTCCTGGGCGAGGTCCCGGTCGCCTTCGTCTCCCTGCGCGACGGCGTGGACGTCACCGCCGGTGAGATCAACGCGTTCCTCGCCGGGCGTCTCGCCGCGTACAAGTGCCCCGTGGCCGTCCACCTCGTTCCCGAGGTCCCGAAGAACCCCGTCGGCAAGATCGACAAGCCCACGCTGCGCCGGCAGGCGCTCGCGCCCTCCCGCTGAGCTTTCCACCGCCCCTACGAGACACAAAGGTGTGACCCTCATGGGCTTCATCAGACCTCAACTGCCGCCTGTCGACGCCAAGACCTTCGCTGCGCTGCCGCGCGGTGAGCGTCTGAAGCTCCTCACGCGGCACTGGGTCGAGTACGGCTTCGGCACCCCCTCCGCGGTGCACCTGTTCTACCTCGTCAAGTGCCTGCTCTACATCGGCGGGGCCGCGTTCGTGATCGCGCTGACGCCCGGCCTGGGAACGGTCACCGAGGCCGCGTCGTGGTGGTCGCAGCCCATCGTGTACCAGAAGCTGATCGTCTTCACACTGCTGTGGGAGGTGCTGGGGCTGGGCTGCGGGTCCGGCCCGCTGTCCTCCCGCTTCAACCCCGTCATCGGGTCGGTGCTGTACTGGCTGCGGCCTGGCACCATCCGGCTCCCCCCGTGGCCCGCACGGGTGCCGCTGACGCGGGGCAGCCGCCGCACCGCGGTCGACGTCGCCCTGTACGCCGCCGTACTCGCCTCCGCCGTGTGGCTGCTCGCCCAACCGGGGGACGGCGGCCACGCGCCGGGATCCGGCGACGTCGGCCTGCTCGACGCGCGCGCGGCACTCCCGCTCATCGTCAGCCTCGCCGTACTGGGCCTGCGGGACAAGACCGTCTTCCTGGCCGCCCGCGGAGAGCAGTACTGGCTGTCGCTGCTGCTGTTCTTCTTCCCCTACTCGGACATGTTCATCGGCTTCAAGCTGGTCATGCTGGCCCTGTGGTGGGGTGCGGCGACCTCCAAGCTCAACCACCACTTCCCCTTCGTGGTGGCGACGATGATGAGCAACGCCCCGCTGGTGCTGAGCCGCCGGCTCAAGCGCCTGTTCTACCGGGACCACCCGCGCGACCTGCGCCCGTCCCGGCTGCCGTTCTTCCTCGCCCACATCGGCACCGCGACGGAGTACGCCGTCCCGCTGTACCTGGTCTTCGTCGGGAACGGAGGCTTCTGGACCTGGGCGGCACTGCTCTACATGGCCGTGTTCCACCTCCACATCCTCTCCACCGTCCCGATGGGCGTGCCGCTGGAGTGGAACATCTTCTTCGTCTTCTCGCTGTTCTACCTCTTCGGCGCCCACGGCGACATCAGCGTCTGGGACCTGCACTCCCCCTGGCTGCTCGTCGTGCTCCTGCCGAGCCTTCTCCTGCTGCCCCTGCTGGGCAACCTCCGCCCCGACCTGGTGTCGTTCCTCCCCGCCATGCGCTACTACGCGGGAAACTGGGCCACCAGCGCCTGGTTGTTCACCAGCGACGCCCTGGCACGCCTGGAAGCCGGCCTGACCACCACGAGCCGGCTTGCCACCCGGCAGTTGGAAAGCCTCTACGACACGGAAACGGCCCTGCTGATGTCCCAGAAGGTGCAGAGCTGGAGGTCGATGCACTCCCACGGCCGCGCGCACAACGGCCTGGTCGACCGCGTCACCGACGGCCAGGACGACATCGTGGTGGTGGACGGCGAGCTGATTGCCGGCTTCGCCCTCGGATGGAACTTCGGCGAAGGCCACCTCCACAACGACCAGTTGCTGCGCGCCGTCCAGGAGCGCTGCGGCTTCGCTCCCGGCGAGGTGCGCGTGATCTGTCTGGAAGGCCAGCCCATCCAGCGCCAGACACAGGCCTACGAAGTCCACGACGCCGCCCTCGGCCTCCTCGAACGCGGGCACGTCAAGGTGCACGACATGCTGACCCGGCAGCCCTGGCCCACCGACGGCCCCGACTACCCCGTCCACGGCGTGGAGCGCCTCCAGCCGTTGCAGCCGGCACCCCGGCAGGCCGTGCCGGCCTCCACGCCGGCCTCCACACCGGACGCCACACCGGACGCCACGCCGTCCTCCACACCGGACGCCACGACCCCGCCGGCCCAGGACGCCACCTCATGACCACCGCGATCGTCGTCGGCGGCGGGCCCAACGGGCTCGCCGCAGCCGCCCTCCTCGCCAAAGCAGGCCTGGACGTCACCCTCCTGGAGGCCGCCGACGAAGTCGGCGGCGGCACCCGCAGTCACGAAGCGATCCTGCCCGGCCTGCTGCACGACCACTGCTCGGCCGTCCACCCCATGGCCGTCACCTCACCGGCGCTCAAGGCGCTGGACCTCGAACGTCACGGACTGCGCTGGCGGCTCCCGGACATCGACTGCGTCCACCCCCTGGACGACGGCACAGCGGGAGTACTCCTGCGCTCCGTCCAGGACACCGCCCGCATGCTCGGCCCCGACGGCGCCCGCTACCGGCGTCTGATGCAGTCCTCGGTGCACCGGTGGGACGCACTGAGCCACGACGTGATGGGCCCCCTGCTGCGCGTCCCCTCCCACCCGCTGCTCCTCGCGCGCTTCGGCCTGCCCGCCGCCCTGCCCGCCGCCCTCCTCGCCCGCATCTTCTCCACCCCCCGGGCCCGAGCCCTGTGGGCCGGCGTCGCGGCGCACTCCTTCCGGCCACTGTCCCACCCGCTCAGCTCCGCCATCGGACTGGGCATCCTCACCGCCGGCCACGCCGCCGGATGGGCCGTGGCCGAAGGCGGCTCACACACCATCGCCCACAGCCTCGAACGCGCACTCCGCACACACGGCGGCCGGATACACACCGGCGTCCGCATCACCCACCACTCACAGATCCCGCCCGCCGACGTCACCCTGCTCGACCTCGACCCCGCCCAGATCGCCCGCATCTACCACGACCGGCTGCCCAGCCGCGTGCGCAGCGCCTACCAGCGCTTCCGCCGCGGCCCCGCCGCCTTCAAGGTCGACCTGGCCGTCGAGCAGGGCGTGCCGTGGACGAACGAACACGCCCGGCGGGCCGGCACCGTGCACCTCGGCGGCACTCTCGCCGAGGTCGCACAGGCGGAAAGAGACATCAACCTCGGGCGTATGCCCGAACGGCCCTTCGTCCTCGTCGGCCAGCAGTACCTGGCCGACCCGACACGGTCCGTCGGCGATGTCCACCCCGTCTGGGCCTACGCCCACGTCCCCCACGGATACGACGGCAACGCCACCGAAGCCATCATCGACCAGCTCGAACGCTTCGCCCCCGGCACCCGGGACCGCATCGTCGGCCTGCGGCCCACCTCGCCCGCCGACTTCGCCGCCGCCAATGCCAACTTCGCCGGCGGCGACATCCTCACCGGAGCCAAGAGCATCCCTCAACTCGTCCTTGGAGCACGCCCCGCCCTCAACCCCTACTCCACCGCCCTGCCGGGCGTCTTCTGCTGCTCCGCCGCCACCCCACCAGGTCCCGGAGCGCACGGAATGTGCGGCGCCGGAGCAGCGGCCTCCGCACTCCGCCACCTCGGCATCTCACCACGCTGAGGTGCTGACGGACCAGCAGCTGTGCGGGCCGGCACTCGTCCCGGCCGGAGTCGTCCTCGGCCGAACCACGCGCACGGGCCGACACGGCCCCCCGCGGCCCCCGTCGGCGCGAGTCCTCATCCCTCCGATCGGCCTCACGGGTGGCTGCCGCCCGTGTCGGACAGGGGCAGTTCCCGGCCGGCAACGCTGAGCTGATCCGTCAGGTCAGTGTTTGACGATCTCCAAGGTGCTCGATTCCCGGTCGCCCGCCTTGTGCTGCCCGTCGGCCGAGTCCTTGCCGTAGGTCACCTCGTGAGTCTCACGGTGGGACACATCGCCCTTCTTGGCATCGTTGTTGTCATACGTGGCGTCATGCCTCCGATTCCCGTCGGCGTCCGTCCACCACTTCTCCTCACGGGAGCTGGTGAGGTGTCCGCTGCTGTTCCTGGTCTCCTGATACACGGTCTTGTCGGTGTGGCCACCGATCCGCCTGTTCTCCTCGGTGTAGTCGGACGTCCCGCCCCCCTTCTGCTCTTCGTGGGCTTTGTAATACTCGGACTGCCCGTCAGCGGTCTTCCATTCCGTCCGACTCGAGAGCTCATGACCCCGAGTGTCCTTGTCGATGAACGTTTCCTTGGTCCTGCCGTCCGGGAACACCTCATATTTGCTGTCGGTCGTTCCGGTCTTGTTGCCGTGCTCGTCGTAACGCCCGGTGTGCAGCTCGAGGGGGTGACCGGGCGATGGCTGCCGATCCGCTTCGTCCTGTTTCCGGCCCGCGTCGCCGCGGTCGGCGGGGCCGGCACGGGGTGAGTCGGTTCGGTGCTCGTCGGGGTCGCGCCTGATCTCTCTGGGCTCACGCATCGGTCTCCCGCTCTCCGTCGCTCTCCTTTTCGGCTCCGGCCTCGTGCGAGCGTGCGCGGCAGGCTTCGCCGAGCAGGCCGGTCATGGCCCGGCGTGCGGTCGCCGGGTGGGCCCATGCCTCGGCGGCCAGCATCTGCTGGGCGAAGCACAGGGCGGTGCGGCAGGCCATGTCCCTCAGGTGGTCCCTCAGTTCCGGCTCCTGGTCCGCGTCCGGGTATTCGATGAGCTGGTAGGCGGCGTCCTGGCACGCGTCCCACACTGCGGCTCTGCCGGTTCCGCCGGAGGCCCGGTCGGCTTCGCGTGCCTCCCGCCACAGGTCCGCGAACCCGGCGGAATCCACGAGTTCCGCCACCGGCACACGGCACAGGCACGGTCCCGGCCGGTCCGCCCAGATGCGGGCGCAGTCCTGGAAGGGGCCGTACCCGCCCTGCAGGGTGAGCAGCGTCCGGCGCAGTCCCGCCACGGCCTCCTCGGCCTCCTCGGCCGGTTCGCCGTGGAGGTGCGCGCCGACGGCCCGACCGATGAGGTCGGCGACCGCTGCCGTTTCGCCGTAGCTCCAAGCCGCCCGCGCCCCGCGGATGTCGGCGAACCGCCGGGAGGCGTGCCGCGCGAACCTGCGCAGCACGGCCGGCACGTCCGCCCCCTGCGGCAGCCGGGGCGAGACCACCGCGATCACGTCCGGCCAGGTGCGGGCCAGACCGCCCCGGGTCTGGACCGCGGACAGGACGGTCCGTGCGAACGTCCTCAGCACGCCCGGGTCGTCGACGAGGGTGCGGGCCGCCTCGCACGCCGCCGGATCGGCCACGCACCCGTCGTCGCAGTCGCTCGACGCCGCGACCGGACCGTCCATGCCCCGGCGGTGCATGTGATCGCGCACTTCGGCGTCGGTGGGCCAACTGCCGGAGCCACCCTTGACCTGCGGCACCTGCACCAGCAGCGGAGCGTCCTCGCCGTCCGCGAACACCGCCGCGCGGCCCATGGGCAGGCTCGCCATCGCCACATCCTGACGCGACGTCATCACCATCGCGTCACCGAGCACCTGGCGGTCGTCTCCGGCGACCACGCGGTGGGCCACCTTCAGGTTGGTGTTCTTCAGCACGTCCCGCGCGACCTTGGTGGGGATCTGGTCGACCACGACCACGCCCTGCCCGTAGGCGCGGATCTCCGACAGAAGGCCGGTGAACGTCTCCACCGCCTTGCCCCTGACATCCGCCTCCGCCTCCGAACGGGCCCCACCGGAGCCGGTGTCGGCCAGCAGCCGGTGGGCCTCTTCCACGACGAGGAGATGGCGCAGTCCTTCCGTGTCACCCTCGGTGCGGCGCTGTTCCACCAGCCGGATCATCAGCAAACCCATCATGAAGGCCTTGTCGTCGTCATCGCCCATGCCCTCGAGTTCCAGCACGGTCGGCTGCTCCAGCAGCGTGGACACCGGCTGCGAGCGGCGGGTGTCGAGCATGCGTCCCTTGCCCCCCGTGCGCAGGCTGTTCAGCCGTGTGCACAGCGCCGCACGCATGTCACCGGTGACCTTCTCCTCGTAGCCGAGCCGCGGCACGATCTCCTCCACCTTGCGGACCAGTTCTCCGAGACTGGGGCAGGCGTCGGCGCGGTCGGCCCCGGTGTCAAGACGGCGGTTGGCACCGGTGGTGATGTCCCAGCCGCGGTCGGTGTAGACGGCGTGCAGGCTCGTCTCCAGGATCTGGGGCAACGGCGTCCACATCCCGAAGCTGACGTTGAACACCGAGCGCAGCAGGTCGAGATGGACGGCGACGGGAATGCCCTCGGGCACCTCGAGCGGGTTGAGGCGGAAGGGCGAGACGTTCTCATTGCCGAGGGTGAGGATCCGCAGGGAGGGGCCCAGGACCGGGTCGCGCAGCAGTGCGCGGTACTCGGTCTTCGCGGGCTCCAGGACGAGGAACGGAACACCCTGCTCCGCCGTCTGCCGGAGCAGGTGGAACACCGTGTTCGTCTTGCCGGAGCCGGTGACGCCGGTGACGAAGGCGTGCCGGGTCAGCTTCGCCGGGCGGATCCCGTACCCGGTCGTCGTGACATGGGAGCGCTCTACGACCGGGCCGAGCATCACGGCGTCCGCGCCGAGCGGCGGAGGGACGGTGTCGAAGTCGGGGACCTCGGTGACGGAGAACCCGTGCGTCTCCGTTCCGGGGAAGCACACGTATGCGGCCAGTTGGGAGGACGTCAGCAGTGTCTGGTGCTGGAACGACTGGCGGTACAGCCCCGGTGCGGGTCCGCCGTCGGCCGGGTCGGGCAGTGCCCAGGCCGCCGCCAGCGCCGGAACGTCCTCACGTTCCCATACCCGTACGGGTTCGGGCAGCGAGTCCCGGCCGGAGAACACCCCCCGCCACAGACTGCTGGTCTCGGCGAGACCTTCGTTGTCGGAGAGCAGGTACACGGCGGTACGCCACGCCCCGTTGCCCTGTGCGTCGGTGAGGCAACGCAGTTGCCCGGTGAGCAGTTCGAGGTAGTGGTCGGCCAGAGGACTCGGTGCGCCGTTCATCTTCACGCCCGTCTGTACCGACCGCATCTCGTTGATGAGGCTCATCCGCAGCTCACGCACCGGCTCCTCGTCCACGGGCTGGGCGAGAACCAGAGCGGTCCAGCGGGCGCTCCCCAGGCCCTGCAGGAGTCGGTCGAGCTGCCCGAGCCCGTCCGTCTGTGCGGGCGGTTTCCGCGTCGGCACACCGAGCACGAGACCGCCCAGGGGCCAACTGCCGGTGTCCGGCTCTTCCGGGGCGAGGTCGACGGCCGGGTACAGAGCCCTCAGCGCGGACGCCAGCAGCCTGCCGTTGCGGTGCGCCGAGGGCACCTGTCCGCCGGCGGGCAGCCAGGTCCCGATCCGAAGACTCACCCGCCCGGGCTCGCCGCCGGCCAGGAACGCCACGGGCACCTTGTACTGGTGCAGCCCCACGAGCAGATCCCTGGTGGGCGGGTCGGCTGCGTCCTCCCCGCCGGGGCGGCGGCC
The DNA here is from genome assembly GCF_003270085.1 of Streptomyces triticisoli. Classification (GTDB taxonomy): domain Bacteria; phylum Actinomycetota; class Actinomycetes; order Streptomycetales; family Streptomycetaceae; genus Streptomyces; species Streptomyces triticisoli. Next base: position 12,439 of record NZ_QFDQ01000121.1, read on the forward strand.
CTTGTCGAACAGTCCGATGCCCTCGACCCGCACCAGGGTCCGCAGCCCCGGCGGAGCCTCGGTGTACGCCGTGGAGGCGGTCAGCGGCGGTGGGTCGAAGCCGGCGCGTTGCAGATAGTCCAGGTTCCCGACGGTCAGACCTTCGATCGCCATGGCGACCGTCCTCTCAGGCCCCCGGGAACCCGGGCGGGGGGCCGGAGTCGGCGACGCCCTCGTAGGCGACGAAGGCGATCCAGGCCAGGATCGCAAGGAAGAACACGCATCCGACGATCACAGCGGCCTTCGGCACGCCCCTGGCACGCACGAACGCGCCGGTGGTCAGGTTCTCCAGCCGGGTGACGCGCAGCGTGCCCGACCGCATCCGGCCCCGGGCCCGCACCCAGTCACCGTCGCTGATGGACCCCTCGAAGGTGCGGCCCCGCATCTCCACCGGTATGAGCAGGATCCGGTCGCCCGCGTTGTCGTACCGCTCGATGCGGAAGGTCCAGACCTCTTCGGACTGGTCCTTGCCACCGTGCTCCGACCGTACCTGCACCGAGCGGACCTGCCCCTCGGCGATGGTCGTACCGTCCGCGACGGCTGCCGGACCGATGGAACGCTGCAGGCGGGCGTGGTCGCCTGCACCCGCCGGCGGCGCGCCGCTCGCTCCGCCGCCGCGCACGGGGGGCCGCCAGGCACCACCCCCAGGACGGCCACTCTCATCCGGGAGCGGCTCGGGCGGTCCGGTGCCACCCAGGGAACCCTCCGAAGACCGGGACTCCTGCCCTTGGGGCACCGTCCCGGGCCACTGCGGGAAGGAGGGGGGTGCCCCCGGCGGGGGTGGCGCCGTGAGGGCCCTCTGGCCGCAGCGTCCACACACCTGGTCGCCCGGCGCCAGCGTTGCCCCGCAACGGGCACATGCCAGGGCACTTCCCATACGGCGATCTTACCGCTGCACCGGAATTCCTGCAGGTCGGGGCCAGGGCGCAGGTGCCTGCCGGGTGAGACGGAACGGGAGCCGGCGGGCGTCGACCAGCCTGGTGATCCTATGAAGCATGCACCCTGCCTGCACCCACACCGGAGGGTCCGGGCCGGTTCCGTGAGCTCACCGGCCCCGCAATTCCGTCGAGTTCGGTCCGACGGCTCCCTACTCTGATGGCATGGCCTACGCGAAGACCGCCTACGTCTGCCTGCCCTGCCGGGCCTCGTACAAGCAGTCGTACGACAAGGGCAGACAGCGGATCTGCCCCCGCTGCGCGGAGCCGCTGATCCACGTCGGCTCGGCCTTCGCCGCGCCGCCCCGACGGGACGTCGCGGCCTGGCGGACCCTGTCCGTCCTGCTGCACGCGGGCATCCGCTTCCACAAGAGCTGCTGCGGCGGTCCCGGCTACCGCCCTCGCACCCTGCGGAAGGTGCGCGAGCGGATGGCCTACGCCCGTCGCACCGGTGAGCCCTTCGCCAGGGCACTCATACGTCCCGAGGTGCCCTGACGGAGGACGCCGGCCTGACTCCCGCGACGTGCGCGGCCGTAGGAGGTTCCCCGCTTCAACGCCGACGGGGGATCGGTGCGGGTGAGCAGGTTGCCGCGGGTGTCGTAGGTGTAGCGGGTGGTGTGGCCGAGTGGGTCGGTGGTGGCGATCACCTGGCAGCGGTGGTCGTTCCGGTGGCGGGTGGTGCGGCTGAGGCTTCCCCTTGATCGTGGACACCATCCCGGTCGGACACCTGGTCCACCATGCCGCGCCGGAAGCATTCACGGAGGCGGTGTCGGCGTTCCTGCCATGGACCGCGGACCTGGCTGAGGCGCTGAGAACGCTGCGCAGGGCGCCCCGGGCTTCACGTCCTCCAGCTGCGGGAGCACCTCACTCGCGATGAGTTCCAGGTGGTCGAGGTCGGTGAGGTCGGTCAGTCGCAGATGGATCCGGCTCGCGCCGATCGCGGCGAACTCGCCCAGCCGCTCGACGAGTCGGGCCGGGGATCCGACCACCGGGTCCTCCGGCGGCAGCGCGCTCTTGACGTGCAGCGGGGCGGCCCGCCGCCGCGCCTCCGCGTCGGTGCGGCCGATCGCGGCCACGACACCGGCCGAGAGCACCAGCGGTGGCCGGCCGGTGTCGGCCCGGCCGGTCCGGTCGCATGCCTCGGCCACCCGCCGGTACGCCCGCGCCGTCTCCGCCACCGACTTGAAGGGCATGTTGAACTCGTCGGCGTACCGGGCGGCCAGCTCCGGGGTGCGCTTGGGGCCCCGGCCCCCGACGATGATCGGCGGCCCCGGCACCTGCACCGGTTTCGGCAGGGCGGGCGCGTCGACCAGCCGGTAGTGGTCGCCGTGGTGGCTGAAGCTCTCGCCGGCCGGTGTCCGCCACAGGCCGGTGATCACGGCCAGCTGCTCCTCCAGCCGGTCGAAGCGCTCCCCGACGGCCGGGAACGGAATGCCGTACGAGGTGTGCTCCCGTTCGTACCAGCCGGCGCCGATGCCCAGCTCCACCCGCCCGCCGCTCATCCGGTCGACCTGTGCCACCATCACGGCCAGCGGGCCGGGCAGCCGGAAGGTTGCGGAGGTGACCAGGGTGCCCAGCCGGATCCGGGAGGTCTCCCGGGCGAGCGCGGCCAGCGTCAGCCACGCGTCGGTGGGGCCGGGCAGCCCGGGGTCGGCGCCCATCGCCTGGTAGTGGTCGGCCCGGAAGAAGCCCTCGAACCCGCCGTCCTCGGCGAGTCGTACGAAGCGCAGCTGATCGTCGTAGTCGGCGCCGCGGTGCGGCTCGGTGAAGACGCAGATCCGCACGGTCATCGCCCTTCCGCTCCGGCCGGTGCCGACAGGTCCCGTTCCATCAGCAGTTCGTGCAGGTCGGCGCTGCACCGGGCCACTTCGTCGAGATGCGCGGTACGGCCCAGCGTCCTCGGCCGGGGGATGTCGATGTCGACCACCTCGCGGATCCGGCCCGGACGCGGGCTGAGCACCACCACACGGTCGGCGAGCAGCACGGCCTCGTCTATCGAGTGGGTGACGAAGACGACGGTGGCGGAGTTCTCCATGTGGACCCGCTGCAGCTCCGCCGCGAGTTCCGCGCGGGTGAGCGCGTCGAGCGCGGAGAACGGCTCGTCCATGAGCAGCACGCGGGGCTCGCCGATCAGCGACCGGCACAGTGAGACACGCTGCTGCATACCGCCGGAGAGCTCGTGCGGCCGGTGCTCCTCGAAGCCGCCCAGGCCGGCCGTCTCCAGCAGCCGGTGCGCCCGGACCCGGTGCTCGTCCTTGCGCCAGCCGAAGATCTCCACGGGCAGCAGGACGTTGTCGAGGACGGACCGCCAGGGCAGCAGGGCCGGCCGCTGGAACAGCATGGCGACGTCCCGCCGGGCTCCGGTGACCCGTTCGCCGCCGATGGTGATCTCACCCTCGGAGGCCGGCAGCAGTCCGGCGATCAGCCGGAGCAGTGTGGACTTGCCGCACCCGGACCGGCCCACCACCGCCACGAACTCGCCCTCGGCGATGTGGAGGTCGACGCCCTGGAGCGCCACCGTGGAACCGGACCGGCTGGTGAAGGTCCGGGATACACCGGTGAGTCTGATCATCCGGCGGTCTCCCCCATCCACTGGCAATGAACAATGCCGACCGGTCTGTAACCCCCGGTCAGGTTAGCCGGACCAGGCGGCTCAGCGGTACCTGTCGTCCCATCAGCGTTTTCTTCGCACCTGGTGTCACACAAACGGGCTCTCGTACGCTGTCACTCATGTGAGGTGTCATGTACCCGGCGGTTCCGTTACGCCGTTCTGTCTCGACGACCCCCTCCGCCGGCGCAGGCCGGCGGTCGGAAAGGACAACACGGTGCGCATGAACAGACTCGTCCGCACGGTCGCCGCGATGGCCCTGGCCGCGGTGCTGGCGCTGGTGTCGGGGTGCGGCAAATCCGACTCCGGCACGGCTGCCGGTGCGGACGGCACGGCGTTGGAGAAGGTGACCTACCTGACCTCGTTCGGCAACTTCGGCCGGGACGCGTACGCCTGGGTCGCGAAGGACAAGGGGTTCTTCAAGGAGGCCGGCTTCGACGTGGAGATCAAGCCGGGCCAGGGCACCGGCGGCGTGATCTCGGCCGTCGTGAGCGGTCAGGCGCAGTTCGGTCCGATCGACCTGACGGGCGGTCTGCTGCAGATGGGCAGCGGCCAGGCGAAGGACTTCGTCGCGGTGGCCGCCGTCCAGCAGCGCACCATGGCCGCGATCGCCACCACCGAGGGCAAGGGCATCGCCGCCCCGAAGGACCTCGAGGGCAAGCGTCTCGCCGACACACCCGGCTCCGTCGTACGCAACCTCTTCCCGGCGTACGCCCGGCTGGCCGGGGTGGACGCCGCCAAGGTGACCTGGGTCAACGGCGACGCGCAGACCCTGATGGGCACGCTCGCCGGCGGATCGGTGGACGGCATCGGCCAGTTCGTGGTGGGCAAGCCGACCGTCGAGGCGGTGACCAAGAAGAAGGCCGTCCTCCTGCCGTACAGCGACGTGATGCCCGATCTCTACGGAAACGTACTGATCACCTCGACGAAGACCGCCGAGCAGAAGCCGGAGATGGTGAAGCGGTTCACCGCCGCGCTGCTCAAGGGCCTGGAGTACAGCCTGGCCCACCCGGAGGAGGCCGCCGAGATCCTGAAGCGGAACGTGGACGTCACGAACCCGGCCGCTGCGGCAGCCGAGTTGGACCTGATGGCCGCGTACGTCGCGCCTGGCGGTTCCGGCTCTTCCGGCTCCGCGATCGGGACGCTGGACTCCGGGCGGGTCGCGAAAAGCATCGCGATCCTGCAGGACGCGGGTGCGCTGCCGCAGGGCATGACCCCCGAGCAGATCATCGACTTCGACCTCGTACCGAAAGCCTGATCACACGGGTTGCCCGAACGTGTGCTCCCCGTCGGCGACCGGCGGGGAGCATCGGCACTGCCGCCCCGACTCCGCGCTGAGCGGTCCGGGTGAAGGGAAGTGCCGGGTGGTCCGAGGAGGATGGGATGACCGAACTCTCGCCGCCGCAGCAGACCTCAGCGACGGGCCCGGAGCCAGCGCCAGCGCCGGTGCCGGTGCCGGTGCCGCGATCCGGCCTACGGCGCGGGACGGGCACCGGCGCCGTGCTGCTGCCCTCGGCCGGGCTGCTGGTCGCCCTCGGCGTGTGGTGGCTGCTCACGTCAGTGCTGAAGGTGGTCCACCCGGTGGTGCTGCCTCCGCCCGGTGCCGTGCTCTCGGCGTTCACAGCAGCCCCGGCCCGGTTCCTGGAGCACACCGGCGACACCACGGTGGAGACGCTCGCAGGCTTCGCGCTCTCCGCCGCCTGCGGAGTCCTGATCGGGCTTTCGCTGGCCGGCTCGCCGTTGCTGGAGCGGATGTTCACGCCGCTGCTGGTCGCCGTCAACGCGGTTCCGAAGATCGCGCTCGGGCCGCTGCTCGTGGGGGCGCTCGGCTGGGGGCAGAAGCCGGTCCTGACCATGGTCTTCCTGCTCTGCTTCTTCCCGATCGTGCTCTCCACCGCGACCGGCCTCACGTCGACCCCGGCGGACCTGGCCGAGCTGGCTCGCTCGCTGGACGCCTCGCGCTGGCAGGCGTTCCGGAAGGTACGGCTGCCCGCCGCGCTGCCGCAGATCTTCGTCGGGCTGAAGGTGGCCATGCCGCTCGCCGCGATCGGCGCGGTCATCGGCGAGTTCCTGGCGGGTGAGAGCGGACTGGGCTATCTGATCGTGCAGGCCGGCGGGGTCGGCGACGTCGCCACTGCCTGGGTGGCGATCATCCTGATCGGGCTGATGAGCATACTGCTCTACTTCGCGTTGGTGCTGATGGAGCGGTTCGCGCTGCCCTGGGTCCGGGAAACCACCTCACGCAACTGACCCTGGCCGGCCCTTGTGGCTCCCGGCCGGCTACCGGCCGAACCTCTGGAAAGCCGCTCAGGCAGCTCTCAGATCAAGGTCATGGGAGACGATATGAGGGTGGACGGTATGAGGATGGAGCTGCGTCGAGCCGACGGCGGGGTGATCGCGGTCGAGGTGGTGGGGGAACCGGACGCGCCTGCGGTGCTGTTCTGCCACGGGTTGGCCGACTCCCGGTTGGCCGCGTACGACTTCGCGGGCGCGGCCCACACGCTCGGCCTGCGCCTCATCGCCCCGGACCGCCCCGGCATCGGCGGCACCGACGCCCGCCGCCTTGCGCGGGTCGTGGACTGGGCTGCGGAAGCCACCCTGGTCCTGGACGCGTTGGACGTCGGCCCGGTGGCGCTGCTCGGCGTCTCGGGCGGCGGAGCGTTCGCGGCCGCATGCGCGTCCGAGCTGCCTGACCGCGTCCGCGGCCTGCTGCTCATCGCGCCCCTCGGCCCGCCCGCCTGGCCCACCCGCGGGATGGCAGCCGGGCAGCGCGCGTCCTTGCAGATCGCCCGGCACGCTCCGGCCTTCGGTGGCTGGTTCCTGGGCCGCCTGGCCACGCCGGCGCGCCGGGCACCGGGGCTGTTCCTCCGCCTGGCGACCAGCGGGATGCCCGCCGGCGACCGGCGTGCCCTCGCCCGGCCGGACGCGCGCGCGGCCTTCCTGACCAACTACCTGCAAGCGTTCCACCGTGGCAGCCGGGGAGTCGGGCAGGATCTGCGCGTACTGACCCGACCCTGGGGTTTCGACCTCGAGTCGATCAGGGTGCCCACGTCGATCCACCAGGGGGACGCCGACACCACCGTCCCGCTCCAGCACGCCCGCCGCTTCGCCGCGGCGATACCGGGCGCACGCCTTCACATCCATCCCGGCCAAGGCCACTTCTCGATCCTCACCGCACCCGAGCAGACGCTGGCGACACTCGCCGCATAGCCGGTCGAGGCTGCCGCCGAAGATCACGGCGACGGCGCGTCCGGTGGGCAACCGGGCCGCGTGGAACCGGTGCCCACAGCACCTGGTGTTCCCCGTGTTCCGGTCGCGGTCGACGCGGCAGTGGCGTCGTGTTCGCGGCTCTTCAAGGCCGCCCGGGTGGCGCGGTCCACGACGCACGGTGTGAGCTCGGCGACTGCCTTGCCGGACAGGCCGGCGGCATACAGCTGCTGGATGAGGCGGACCCGGTCAAGCGGCCACCGGCTCCGCCTCTCGGAGCCACCCCGTGCGCCCGAGGGGCGCCTCTCCCCGTCGGCGGGCCGGCCGCGCGAGCGAGCTCACCCGCCCGGCAGCACCAGCCCCGTCTCGTACGCGGTGACGACGGCCTGCGCGCGGCTGGCCAGGTTCAGTTTGCTCATCGTGCGATTGACGTGGGTCTTCACCGTCGCGGCGCTGATGTGCAGGCGGCCGGCGATCTCGTCGTTCGACAGGCCGCGGCCGATGAGCTGGAGCACCTGCGTCTCGCGCGAGGTCAGGGTCTTGAGTTCCCGGGCCGGGGACTCGGCGTCCGGACCGACCTGCCGGGTGAACGCCTCGATGAGCCGGCGCGTGACGCTCGGCGAGAACAGCATGTCGCCGCCACCGACTGCGGCCACCGCGGCGAGCAGGCGGTCGGGCCCGCAGTCCTTGAGCAGGAAGCCGGAGGCACCGGCCTGGAGGGCCTGGTAGACGTACTCGTCCAGGTCGAAGGTGGTGAGGATGAGGACGCGGGGCGGCGGATCCGCCGCCTGGGCGAGGATCCTGCGAGTCGCCGTGATGCCGCTCATGCCGGGCATCCTGATGTCCATGAGGATCACGTCGGGCCGGGTCTCGGCGGCCCGGTCCACGGCCTCGGCCCCGTCGCCCGCCTCCCCGACGACCTCGATGCCGGGCGCGGCCTCCAGCAGGCCGACCAGGCCCGCGCGGATGAGGAACTGGTCGTCGACAACGAGGACCCGGACCATCGTGGTCATGCCGGAACGTCGTCTCCCTGCCCCTGGCCCCGGGGGCGTTCCCCAGGGCGTGTGGAGGTCGGCAGGGACAACCGCACCGCGAATCCGCCCCGACCCCGTGGGCCGACCGTGAGCGACCCGCCGTAAAGCTTGGCTCGTTCGTGCATGCCCATCAAGCCGTGCCCGCCGCGCGGCGGGTTTCTGTCCGAAATCACCTCCCCCGCGCGTCCGGCGCCGCCCCCGTCGTCGGTGACCGTAACGAGCAACCCACCCGGCTCGTAGCGCAGTTCGACCACAGCCTCGGCGCCGGGCGCGTGCTTGAGCACATTGGTCAGGGACTCCTGCACCACCCGGTACGCGCACAGCTCGATGCCGGGCGGCAGCGGCCTCGGGGTCCCCTCGACGCGCAGCACGACCCGCACCCCGCCCGCCCGGACCCGGTCGGTCATGTCCGGCAGCCGGCCGAGGCCGGGCATGGGGGCGTCGAGCGCGTTGTCGTCGCCCTCGGTCCGCAGCATCCGCAGCATGCGCCGCAGCTCTTCGAGCGCCTCGGTGCTGGTGGCCCCGATGGTCGCGAGGGCGCCGCGGGCGGTCGCCGGGTCGGAGCCGAAAACGAACGCGGCCAGCCCCGCCTGGACCGAGATCACCGACATGTGGTGGGCGACCACGTCGTGCAGTTCGCGGGCGATCCGGACGCGCTCCTCGGCCACCTCGCGCCGGGCCCGTTCGGCCTGCTCCGCGCGCAGTTGCGCGGTCAGCTTCGCGGAGCGGCGGGCGATCCGGCCGAAACGCCACAGGATGGCGGGGAAGACGATCGCCTGTGCCACCACCGCGGGGAGGTACGCCCCCTCGTGGAGGACGCCCGACAGGATCCAGACGGCGCCCATCAGCCCGGCGCAGGGCACGGAGATGCGGGCAGGCCGCAGTGCGGTGACCGTGTAGACGGCCAGCATCGGCGCCAGGGAGTTCAGCACCGGCCAGTAGCCCGCGACGATGAACAGCGTCCACCAGACGTGGACGACCAGGCAGACCACCAGCGGCGCCCGGCTGCGGAGCACCGTCGGCAGGTTGACCAGGGCGATGAGGACGTACCCCGCCGCGTCGACGGCCGGCCACCCCGCCTGCCGCGACTCGTGGCCGAGCAGGACGGCCACGACGACCTGGGACACCGCGATCCCGGCGTCGACGGCCGGCTGGGGTATGCGCATCGCCGCAGCTTAACCACGGGTACGGCGTCGTACGTCAACCCAGTGGTGTACACGTCGGGTTGGAGGCCGGCGGCGGGTACCGCCCATGGTGTCGGGCAAGTTCAACCCGTCGTGCGACGACCCCCGGCCACGCCGTCCGTAGCGTCTTTCCCGGCACGGCGGACCGGTTCCACCCGGCACCGGCGTGCGGCGTCCGGGCCGATGTGGAACCCAACGGGGGAACCCGGTCCGGGGCCGGAAGAGGAGACGATCATGCGTATCGGCAAGACGATCACCACCGCGGTCCTGTCCGCCGCCCTGGCCGGCGGCACCCTGGCCGCCGCTCCGGCGGCCCTGGCCCAGCCGGCGGCGTCGGTGGCGGCCACCAACTACAGCTGCGGCAAGGTCTGGTACTCCGGTACCGCGCTGACCAAGTACGGCGACAGCGGCAACCGCGTCATCGAGGTGCAGTGCCTGCTGTGGTTCCACGGCTACGACCTGGCCCGGGACGGCAAGTTCGGCGACATCACCTACAGCAAGGTGCTGGCCTTCCAGAAGAAGGCCTTCCCGAACAAGCCCGCCGAGTGGGACGGCCAGGTCGGTCCGAAGACCTGGGCCAAGCTGCGCGCCTGACCGCGTGACGGCGGCGCCTCCTGAGCGTTGGTCCGGGGACGGGGGCGCCACACGGGGGGGGCACGGGGGAAGGGGCGGGGCCGGGGTGGCG
>NZ_QFDQ01000122.1 GCF_003270085.1 Streptomyces triticisoli
CGCCTCGGACGCCTCACCCGCCAAGGCTTCCTCACCCAACCCGGACGAGGCCGCTACAAGAAACGGACTTAACGCCCTCTCAGTCCTCTATCGGGTCCCGCTCGACCTGTCCGATCCCGATGACATGTGGAAGCTCATTCGCGTGGCCTTCACGATCAAGAGCGGGGAAGTGGTCCGGGAAGGCGTGGTCAAGGCGGTCCCGGTCATGGTCCGGCCGGTGATCAAGCGCTTCTACTCCAAAGCGGTACTCAGCGCCGCGAAGGGGTTCCCCATCGTCGGGAAGTATCTCCTGCAGCGCAACGTCATCAAGATCGGAATCCCCGTGGTCGGCGTTCCCCTCGCGGTGGTGTTGAACCGCTATACGACGCTGGTCGCAGGGAGGCACGCGCAGGCCGTCTTCCGGAACGAGGCGCGGGTGATCGAACTCGCCGAGAATCTGAGCAAGAGCAGCCGGCACCCGCAGCTGATGCTGTGGGTCGCATGGCTCGTCATCAGGGCGAACCGCAAGATGGCCGACGATGAGACGCTGTTGATGCGGCACCTGGCGAGGGTGGTTCGGGAGCAGCATCAGGTGGTCGACGAACAGCTCGCTCACCTTGTCGGCATCGACCCCGCCGAGGTGTGGCGTCGCATAGACGCCGAGTCAGGGGATCTGAGCGACATCCTCGACGCGGCCGAGCAGGTGGCCACCGTGGACGGTGACGTCAACGCGCGTGAGAAAGCCGTCATCTCCGAGCTTCGAGACCACTGCAGCCGAGTCTGACGCCGTCCCGCGCCACCGAAGATCGCGAAAGCTCAGCAGTTCGACACTCCGGGCTCCGGCTCCTCTGCGCAGCCACAGCGGCCGCCCACGCCCCCTTTCCGCGTGGGCGGCCCGACCGAGCTACCGGTCCACTGGTACAGCGCGGGTTCGTACCCGACACCGCACTCTCCACCAAGCACCTCCGTACGGTGACTCCCCGTACGCGGCGAGCTGCTGGCACCCGGCGCCTCACGCCCGTCACCGTGCCCCCATGAACGCAGCAACGCCCCAGCTCCCCGCGGCCGTACGAACCTTCACGCAGCAGTTGTCGTCCACGCGCCGGGGTGCCCGGCTCGCCCGGCTCCTCACCTACGAGCAGGTGCGCACCTGGCAGACGTCACAGGAGGTCGAGCGGGACGCCGACCCGGCCGACCCGCTGGGCCTCTGCGCGGAACGTGACCTGGCGTCAGCCGGTCGCGCTGCCCGCGACCCACTCGCTCCACGGCATGTTCCAGTCGCTGAGACCGTTGTCCGGGGCCAGCTTGGTCTTGTCGTCGGAGTTCTTGACGATCACGACGTCACCGATCATCGAGTGGTCGAAGAACCACGCGGCGGGCTGCCTGCCGTCGCCGCCGCCCTTGACGTCCTTCAGGCCCACGCAGCCGTGGCTGGTGTTGACCTTGCCGAAGACCGAGTCGGCACTCCAGTAGTTGCCGTGGATGAACGTGCCCGAGTCGGACAGGCGCATGGCGTGCGGTACGTCCGCGATGTCGTACGCGGGCTTGCCGTCCTTCTTCGTGAGACCGACGGTCGCACCGTTCATGCGGATCTGCCCGAACTTCTCGGAGATGACCATCCGGCCGTTGTACGTCGGGTGCTCGGGGCTGCCGGACGAGATCGGGATGGTCCTGATCGTCTTGCCGTCCCGTACGACGGTCATCTGCTTCGTCCTGGCGTCGACCGTGCTGATCTGGCTCCGGCCGATCTTGAACGTGACCGTCTTCTGGACGCCGTGGGCGTTGAGCTTGACGGTGACGGTGGAGCCGGGCTTCCAGTAGTTCTCGGGGCGGAAGTCCAGGCGGTCGTCGTTGAACCAGTGGCCGACGACCCGCTGGCCGCTGCTGGAGCTGACCTGGATCTTCGACTCCATGGCAGCCTTGTCGCTGATCGCCTTGGCGAAGTTGACCGTCACCGGCATGCCCACGCCGACGGTCGAGCCGTCCTGGGGTGAGACGCGCCCGAGGAAGTCGCCGGCCGGAGAGACCGTGGTGATCGTGGCGTTCCCGGTGACGGAGCGGCCCTTGGCGTCCTCGGCGTCTGCGGCGACCTGGTACTGGGTGGCCCGTTCCAGCCGACCGTTCGGCTTCCAGGACGTGCCGTCCTCGGACAGGGTGCCCGGAATCTCGGTACCGGTCGCGACGGCGATCATGGTCACCTTGGTGATCTTGCCGTTGCTGACGGCGACCTTGACGGGGTCGTTGATCCCGACGTTGCGGGCGCCTTGCCTGGGCGTGATCTTTATCTGGGCGTCGGAAGCGTCCTGGGCGGCCGCCTGATCCACCCGTGCCTGCGATTTCGGGTGGTTCCCGGCATCGTTGCCGCCGGTGGCAGCGTTGCTGGTACCACCGAGGGCCGTGACTGCGAGTACGCCGCCGAGTACGCCGGCCGCAGCCACCAGCCTGGTACGTCGTTCACGTGCCGTGATCAAACGCTTCTCCCATGCCACTGATCTCTGAATCTCTGGAGCTGATTGCCCAAGGAGTGCAATCAGCTCCAGAACCACTTATACGCATTCATCCGTCCTGAAATGTGCAAATTGTGGCGAAGGCCACCTGCCGTCGTGTGCGTCGTCGAGGCCCTGCTCGACGGCCGGACGGCGTGTAGCCGTCTGCTCTCGCCACCCGGTGCCGGCCATGACGGGGACGCCCTTCCAGGGCGAGTTCCTTGAATCCCGGAGGCGCGGCCGCCTCCGGACGACGAGCAGGTCACCGCGGGCCGCCGCGTCGCTGATGCCCGAGGCGTTCGGCCAGGGCGGTTTGCTGTGGGAAGCGCGGTCTCCTGGCCGTTCGAGCGGTCTGGTCGGCCGCGGGGAAGGGGGCCCGGTCGGGGTCCGTCACTTGGACATGATGAAGTCCAGGGCGACGTTCGCCTCGTACTCGTCCCTGGCGCCGCCGCTGACGAGCAGAGCGGCGTAGGCCTCCTCCCCCGGAGCGATGGCGACGGGCGCCCCCGGGTCCGGGTCGCTGTCCTCGATCACGGGGACCGTGGTTTGGGCGTCGGCGCCGAGCCGTAGGTGGGGGTAGCGGTAGAGGTCGCACTTCTCGTCGCCGGCGTTCTGGACGGTGATGAGGAGGTGCCTGGCCTCCTTGCTGTCCGCGGGCTCCTTCTAGGACTTCCAGATCCTGAAGCAGACAAGAGTATTCATGGTGTTCCCCCGTGGCCGGCCGTACCCGGCCGCTCTCGACTCTCGATTGCCAGCAGAGCCTTTACCGGGAATCGCCCTCAATACGCGTATTGGGTGGTTCTGTTACCCATCGAGTACAGGGAAGGAACGGTTCCGCCAGAAACTGAAGTTCGCCCACTGGCGGGACAGGGCGGCTACCTCGTCAGCTCGCAGTTCACGGACTTGGTGAAGCACGGCCTTGTCGGGACCGTGGGAACCAGCATCGAGCAGTTGCGGGACCTAGGGCTGCAGCACGCTCAAGAGGGGTACAGCGTCGTCATCGGCTTCGAAACGAGCAGGGAAACACCACGCGACCGCACCACCCGCGTCCGCAACCGCAGCACGAAGAAGAGGCCGAAGGTGAACTCATACTCCCTGACGGCCTCGCAGGAGTCGCTGTTCGACATCCCGGAATCCTGAGGTACCCGCAGCGGCTGTGGGCCGTGGGGAAGGGTGTCCTGCCGGACCGCCGACGGGCATCGGTGTGGCCGAATACCGCATGCGGTGTTGATCGTTTCCGTGCAGCCACCGAGGCTGGTTCCCAGCCTTCCGTGGCAGGGGGCCGGGCAGCGGCACGGCATCCGCGCCGGTTTCCCTGGCGCCGGTAGGGTCGCGCCGCGACTTGCACAGGTCCGTACCACGTCAGTTGAGGGACGTTTCAGCAACGAGCAGGATCAACTCTCGCAACGGATCTCAGGCGCCGAAGTGGGTGAAGGGACCCCACATCGTCGGACGGGCGTCGTCGGCGGCGGCGCGAGTCACGGCCTGGCCGAGCGCGGCCGACGGGGAGGTCCCGCGCGCGAGTTCCCCGTGGAACGTGGACATCAACCTGATGGTCTCCTCGGTATCAGGGACGGCCCACAGCGCGGCAACCACGGAACTCGCTCCCATGGCGAGCAGCGCCGCGGGAAAGCCGAGCTGTTCGCCGGGCAGACGGGTGCCGATGCCGGCCAAATGGCAGGCGGAGAGGACGACCGTCGTCCCGCGTCGCAGGTCGTGTCCGAGAAGTGCTGACAGAGACAGGGGTCGACCCAGCAGTACGGCGGAGTCCAGCGGATTCTGCGGGTCGAGGAAGCCGTGGCCGGCGAGGTGGATGAGATTGGCGGACGCCATCAGGTCCGACAGTTCCTGCGGGGCGGCTCCCGAAAGGGCAGCGGAACCGGGGGACCTGGTGAGGCCGCGCAAGCGGTCCCCGCCGTCCTCGGCGGCGGTGGCCTTCGTCTCTTCCCGGAAAATGATGGGCTTCACCCCGTACACGGCTGCCACATCCCGGGCCTCCGGCACGGTGAAGGGGATCGGCCCGGCGCCCGCGCCGTCGTCGCACCAGGGATCGGCCACGACCAAGGGATCGATCTGAGACGGTCGGGGCCAGGCACCCGCGAACATCAGGGCGTTGCCCGAGGGCGCCACGGTGAGATCCATGAGGCCGCAGGCCGGGGTGCCGGTGTCGTCCGCCGGCGCCGTGTAGAGGGGGAGCCGTGCGCTCTCGCCCAGGGGGACCAGGGCGACGCGCGTCCCCATGAGGTCCGGCCAGGCAGTGAGCAGCGGCTTCCAGACGGCATCGCCCACGGCGGCGTGCGCGTCCCGGACCGCCCGGTCGCGGACCTTTTTCCGCGGTTCGCCCGACGACAGAACCGCGTGCATCTTCTCGAGGTGGTCCCGTACGGCCTCGACCCGCAGACCGGGCAGCGCGACGCTCTCGCACAGCTCGCGGCCCGTCTCCGGCGCGTCCATGCGGATTGCCGCGCCGGAGGTCGTTCCCGGCGCCACGTAGACGACCGAGCGGGACGTCTTGCTCGCCGCGAGGACGGCGGACACGGTGTTGGAGCCGGAGAGGATGTGCCCCTTCGAGAACTCGTCGAGCGTCGTGTCCAGGTCGCGGACCAGCATCTCGTCGGCCATCACCCGCAGCGCCGCGACGGTGTCGACGCCTGTGGCCTTCGAGGCGCTTCGCGCCTGCTGGACGGCCTCCCCCACACTGCGCCGGAGCGCACGCAGGCGCTGCACGACGTCCTCGCCGTCGAGAAAGTCGGACGTCTCACGGGCGATGGTGCGGTCACCCATCTGCAGGCCGGTCAGAGCTTCCGCGACGAGACAGCCGACGAGGGGGACCCCTGCCCGGTGAGCCACATCCACCGACATCTCCGCCATCATCTGCATGTCGGGGAAGAATGCCTCGGGGAACGGCGCCCCTCGCTTGCTGCACTCCGCGTCCATCATGGCGACCGCCGAGCTGTAGGACAGGCTGCTGCAGGCCGCGAAGAACCACTGGCCCAGCTCGGCGTGCATGCCGAACGAGACCCTGGAGGCTTTGAGGGTCAGTGGGGCATACCACGCCCTGCCCCGGGCCATCTTGTCGAAGCAGCGGCGCATGAGCGTCCAGGAACCGTCGGCCGCGGCTGCGGTACCCTCCCGCCGCCCCAGCTGCTGCAGCTCCTTGATGGCCCGCTCGACCTTCTCGTACTCCGCCATGCGGTGGGCGGCGAAGAGTCCCATCAGTCGGCCGCGGGCGAATCGGTGGTACGGGGCACGGCTGGCGGGGACGGCGTGTCGATCGCGGACACGAGGGCACCGGTGAGAGCGGTTGTGTCCAGGGCAGGAGTACCGTCGGGGCCCGGCGTCGACCTGATCTCGATACGGACCTCGCTGCCGGGCGGCCCCGTGGTGATCGTGAACACGAGCGGTGGCGTGCCCGCGCCGACCCCGCCGGCCTCGGTCCCGGGCTCAGGGACACGGAAGCCGAACCAGGCGGCGGTGCGCCGGGCGAAGTCGGCGATCTGCTCGCGAGCGAGATAGATGCCCACCAGGTTCGCCGAGACCGCCAGTCCCTCGTTGCCGACGGACAACACAGCCTGAGCCACCGACGACCACTGGTCTGCGGAGCGGGTGCCGGTCTCGATCTCGTCGTAGTCCGCTTTCTCCAGTAATTCCCAGAAATCCGTGGGGACATGGACATACATATGGTCGTTCATGAGTGAGAGGGTAGCCGTCCTGATTCCGCCCAAAGGTGTTTTCGTCGGAAGTGCTCTTTGGCTGAAGTCTGCTGCGAGAGGTGATCTTGCTGGTGGGGACGGCGCGGAGACGGCCGCGGCCACCGATGACCATTGATTGGTGTGTGGGCAAACGAAGTTCGGGCGGTAGCCGCGGGGCGCGGCGTAAGACCCTGCCGGTCGGCGAGAAGGATCTGAGGCCCTCATGGCCGAATCGCGGGACGCTTCGCGCGGGTCGAACCACGGCACCGGGCTCGGGAGTTCGCCCTTGGTCTGCTGCCCGACCCGCCCCACAAGAACTGCCGGCCCTTGGCCGAGCGGACCGGCGAGGTCCGGGGTGCAGCAGCGCCGCCGCCGGCGCGCGCACGACTCAGAGCTCAGCCACGAACGTCACGAAACGCGCCCGGGAACCGGAATGCCAGGCCACCCACAAGATCATGTACCTCACTGCGGGGATATTTCCGTGGTGTCATGGACGGGGCTTGAGGAAAGACACAGAGGCACCCCCGGATCACGGATCGGCGGTGGGGCACGGCGCGGTCATGGACGTCGCGTCACCCCGCCGGCGTTTCCGCGTCGGGACAGGAGCAC
>NZ_QFDQ01000123.1 GCF_003270085.1 Streptomyces triticisoli
GCGGTCCTCCAGCAGGGCGATCTGCTCGGCGTCCTGGCGGCGCTCGGCCAGCTCCATGGCGAGGGCGGCCTGCGCGGCGAAGCCCCGCAGCGGCTCCAGTTCCTTCTCCGAGAAGTCGCCCGCACCGGCCTCCCGGGCCAGCAGGACCACCCCTTGGACATGGTCGCCCGAGGCCCCGATGGGCACGGCGACGGCCGGGCCCAGCCCGGCGAACCGCGGCGGGCCGGCCGAGACCCGCGGATCGTGGGCGACGTCCCGGCTGCTCACCGGCGCGCCGCCGGCGAACGCCTCCCCGGTGAGGGTGCCCTCCACGGGCAGGACCAGACCGCGGTGCGCCTCCGCCTGCGGGCCGATGGCCAGTTCCACCGTGAGCGTGTCGGTGCCCTTCACCGGTGTCGACATCACCGCCAGCGCCGCGCCCGTGATCTCACGCGCACGCTCGGCGATCAGTTTGAGCACGTCCGCCTGGGCGGCGCCCGACATCAGGCTGTGGGTGATCTCCGCGTTCGCCCGCAGCCAGCGCTCCCTCAGCCGGGACTCCTCGTACAGCCGCGCGTTGTCGATGGCGACACCCGCCGCCACCGCGAGCGTGGACAGGACCGACTCGTCCTCCTCGTCGAACTCCAGCCCACCCCGTTTCTCGGTCAGGTACAGGTTGCCGAAGACCTGGTTCCGCACCCGGATCGGGACGCCGAGGAAGCTGTTCATCGGCGGGTGGTGGGCCGGGAAGCCGTACGACGAGGGGTGCTCCGACAGCTTCGGCAGCCGCAGCGGTTCCGGATGGCGGATCAGCTCACCGAGGATGCCGTGCCCCTCCGGGTACGGGCCGATCTTGGCGATGACCTCCTCGCCGACCCCGACGGTGTGGAACGCCGACAGCCGTCTGCCGTCCGGACCGATCACGCCCAGCGCCGCGTACTCCGCGTCGACGAGTGTCGCCGCCGCGTCCACGATGCTGTACAGCGCCTGCTCCAGGTCCAGCTCCCGGCCGACGGAGAGCACCGCCTCCAGCAGGCTGTGCACCCGGTCCCGGGTTCCGCGGGCGGCGTCCAGGCGTGCCTGCAACTCCTCCAACAGCTCGTCCAGCCGCAGCTGCGGCAGCCGCACACGGGCCTCCCCGGACTCCTCGGAGCTTCCCACCGGTGATCCTCCAAGCCCCCACGAAGTGACGCATCCCGTTCCGCTCACCTGACACAGTAGCGGCTGCGACACGGGCAGGACACGGGATCATCACGGCGATCGACATGACCCGAACGATTCGCGCAATTGCAAATTTCTGCAATTTCGTAGATCATAGGATAGTTCCCTTGTCCGTGGAGCCGTTTCCCCCTGCCCGTGGAGTCGTGGGCAGAGCCGTAGAGAGAAAGCCGAGGTCGCCGCTTGATGACGTCCGTACTCAGCCGGGGCCGGTCCCGGATCGTGTCCCTGCTGCCGTCGCGGGCCGATCTGGCCGGTATGGGCCGCAGCCCTCGCCGCGACCTGCTCGCCGGTCTGACCGTGGCGATCGTCGCCCTGCCGCTCGCCCTCGGCTTCGGCGTCTCCTCCGGGCTCGGCGCCGAGGCGGGGCTGGCCACCGCGGTGGTCGCGGGCGCGCTCGCCGCTCTGTTCGGCGGTTCCGACTTCCAGGTGTCCGGGCCCACCGGCGCCATGACGGTGGTGCTGGTGCCGATCGTCGCCCGGTACGGCGCCCCCGGGGTGCTCACGGTCGGGCTGATGGCCGGGGTGATGCTGGTCGCCCTGGCCGTGCTGCGGGCCGGGAAGTACATGCGGTACGTGCCCGCTCCCGTGGTGGAGGGCTTCACCCTGGGCATCGCCTGCGTGATCGGTCTGCAGCAGATCCCGAACGCGCTCGGGGTGGCCCAGCCCGAGGGCGACCGGGTGCTCGTCGTCGCCTGGCGGGCGCTGGAGGAGTTCGTACGGCACCCGAACTGGACGGCGCTCGGCTGCGCCGCCGCGGTCGCCGCGGTCATGCTCGTGGGGGCGCGGTGGCGGCCGACCGTGCCGTTCTCCATCCTCGCCGTGATCGCGGCGACCGTCGCCGTTCAGGTGGCCGGTCTGGACGGGGCGCGGCCGATCGGTGACCTGCCCTCCGGGCTGCCCGCGCCGTCGTTGGCCTTCCTCGACCCCGGCGCGCTCGGTTCGCTGCTCGCCCCGGCGGTGGCGGTCGCCGCGCTGGCCGCGCTGGAGTCCCTGCTGTCGGCCTCGGTCGCCGACGGCATGACGGTGGGCCGCCGGCACGACCCGGACCGGGAGCTGTTCGGGCAGGGGCTGGCCAACATCGCCTCCCCGCTCTTCGGCGGGGTGCCGGCGACCGGCGCGATCGCCCGGACCGCCGTCAACGTCCGCACCGGCGCCGGCTCGCGGCTCTCCTCCCTCAGCCACGCCGCCGTCCTCGCGGTGATCGTCTTCGCCGCCGCCCCGCTGGTGTCCCGGATCCCGCTGGCCGCCCTGGCGGGCGTACTGCTGGCGACCGCGGTCCGCATGGTCGAGGTCGGCTCGCTGCGGGCCATGGCGAAGGCGACCCGCTCGGACGCGGCGATCCTCGTGCTGACCGCTCTGGCCACGCTGGTCCTGGACCTGGTCCAGGCCGTCGTCATCGGCCTCCTCGTGGCCGGCGCCCTCGCGCTGCGCGCCGTGGCCCGTCAGGCCCGCCTCGACCAGATGCCGCTGGACCGCGGCGACCACAGCGGTGAGGAGCACGCCCTGCTCGCCGAGCACATCGTGGCCTACCGCATCGACGGGCCGCTGTTCTTCGCCGGCGCCCACCGCTTCCTGCTGGAGCTGAGCGAGGTGGCCGACGTGCGCGTGGTGATCCTGCGGATGTCCCGCATCTCCACCATGGACGCCACCGGTGCCCTGGTGCTCAAGGACGCCGTGGAGAAACTGAACCGGCGCGGCATCGTCGTCCTGGCCTCCGGCATACGCCCCGGCCAGCGTCAGGTCCTCGACTCCGTCGGCGCGCTGGAGCTGCTGCACCGCAAGGGCGGGGAGTACGCCACCACACCCGAGGCGATCCGGGCCGCGCGCGAGCATCTGGAGACGGCCGGCGTGCTGCGGCCGTCGGACGCTCCCCAGCCCGCCCGCGGAATTGCACAGCTGCGCAATTCTTGATGTTGTTACCGCCTGTCGCGACGCACAGCAGAGCCAGGACGAAGCAATGGTGACCACGCCGCTTTACCAACTCAAGGCCGAGTTCTTCAAGACGCTCGGCCATCCCGCACGCATCCGCGTCCTGGAGCTGCTCAGCGAGCGCGAGCACGCGGTGGCCGAGATGCTGCCCGAGGTGGGCATCGAACCCGCCGCCCTCTCCCAGCAGCTGGCCGTGCTGCGCCGGGCCGGCCTGGTCGTCTCCCGCAAGCAGGGCTCGACCGTCCACTACTCGCTGACCGATCCTCACGTGGCCGAACTGCTGCGGGTGGCGCGGACGATCCTGTCCGGAGTCCTGGCGGGCCAGGCGGAGATGCTGGCCGACCTGCGCGCGTCCCAGGGCGGGGGCCCGCCGTCCGGCTGACCGGTGAACCGGCCCGGCGGCATACGGCCGGGGCCCCACCGCGGGTGGCGGTGGGGCCCCGGGTCCGGGTGAGGTGGCTGTCACAGCAGCCAGCGGTTCCGGCTGACGAAGGGCAGGCGCGCCCACAGCCGGCCGAGCCCCCAGGTGGCGCCGGCGCCCGTTGCCGCGAGGACGATCAGGGCGACGGCGTAGAGGAGGTGGTAGTCGGCGAACGGGTTCGTCGACATGCTCGGCGAGCCGTCGGACAGGTGCTGGGCGGGTGGCCATTCGGCCATCCACATCAGCGCCATCATCGCGGTGCCGGCCACCGCGGCGAACCGCAGCCCGATCCCCGCGATCAGCGCGACGCCTATGCCGAGCAGGCCGAGCATGAACAGCCAGTTGGCCCACGTCGCGCCGGCCCAGGAGTGGAAGGTGGACTCCATGGGCCCGACGGCGACCGAGCTGAGGAAGCCCTTGGTCGGCGAGCCGCCGTCGATCCAGCCCTTGCCGGACGGGGTCGCGTAGCCGAGGCCGAACGTCTTGTCGAGGAACGCCCACAGGAAGACGAACCCGAGCAGCACCCGCAGCCCCGCCAGGGCGTGGGCGCCGAACGCGGTCGTCGCGCCGGCCTCGGGCGCCGCAGTGGCCTTGGGCGCCGCCGTGTCGGGCGCGGAAGCCGTACGGGGCTTGCGCAGGAACGAAAGGCGCGAGCCGGTGTGGTGGTGCGAGTGGCTGTGCACGGCCATGATGTCCATCCCCTCCAAGGGAGTCCCGCCGGGTGTCCGCGGGACGGTCACGGGATATCGGTCGTTCTCGGTGCGCTACCAATGTCCCGCGGTCACGGCCGGGCCCGCAGGGGCTGCGCGGCCCCACTCTCAGGGCCGAACGTCCTTGTTGCCAAGGCCCGTTCAGCAGTCCGCTCCCGTCCGGGGCCGGCCGCGGACCAGGACGCGGGCCCTCCCCGGCCGGACACACTGCCGCCGGCCCGTGAGCTGCGTCGCGCGGTCGACGGGGAGGTGCGCTTCACCCCGGGGAGCCGCGCGCTCCACGCCTGCGACGCACCGGTGTTCCGGCAGGTACCGATCGGGGTCGTCGTCCCGCGGCACACGGAGGACGTGCCGGCGGCGCTGGATGTGTGCCGGCGCCATGGTGCGCCGGTGCCGGCCCGGTCATCGTGGAACGCGTCGTGGGCCCGTATGAGCCGCCGCTGCCGTCGAAGGTCAAGAAGGACCAGGTCACCAAGTGGATGACCGCCCTGCGGGAAGGCACTCCCCCACCGCAACCGCACAGCCCTGCAGGTGGTCAAGGACATGCTCGGCGAGTCGGGTTTCGACGCCGGTCCCGGCCATGTGGTGCCCGGCAGGCTCGGGCAGGCGGTGTCCGGGTTCGCCCACCGCCCGCGTGACAGGGCCGCCCCGGGCCGGCCCACCACCGAGGAATGAACGGTTCCGCGGGCACATCCACAGACACAGCGGGAGCGAGGGCAGGCGGGCGCCCGGCTCGGGCACACCGGAGCCGGGTCACTGGCCGACCTTGGCGCCGGGCATGCCTCCGGCGTACTCGATCGGCCGGGTCTCCTTGTGGCCGGGCAGGTTCCCGCGCAGGCTCCACCGGCCCAGCGGCAGGATGACCCGGCCCCCGTAGGACTCCTCCAGCATCATCGCGCCCGCCGTGTACCAGGCCGCGGCCGAGGAGGCGATCAGCACCCAGCCCCCGGTCTGCACCAGGCCGCGGACCGCGCCGAGGATGCCGGCCGCGAGCAGCGCCGAGCCCGCGGCGAGCAGGCCGAGGACCAGGAACATGCCCAGATTCCGCCCGAACGAGGCGAGCGCGCCGAAGATGGTGGTCACGGCGAGGACGATCCACCAGAAGCCGAACGCCTGGCTGAGCGTGGTGTCCAGGGGCAGCAGGCCGTTGGCCACCATCAGCTGCGTCATGCCCCAGGCGAGCCAGAACGCTCCCCAGGTGCCGTGCATGGCCGTGGCCACGGCGTCGCGTGCCCGGTAGGCCCACATGCCGGCCGCCAGCTGGGCCAGGCCGCCGAAGAAGATGACCAGCGGGGCGAGGATGACCGGCGACACGAGGGTGTTGCCCCACCACCCGGCCAGGTTGGACGCCACCATGAACGTCGAGGAGGCGAAGCCGAACAACCCCAGGATCGACGGTGCGGCGATCGGGGTGAGCACCATACGGCTGCGGCCGAGCCACGCCTCGTAGCTCTCCGCCCCGTCGACCGACGGCTCGGACGGCGACCGGGACGCTCCTCCCCGCCCCGGCACAGCCGGTGATCCGGACGGCGGTCGCTCTCCCGAGTATTCGGTCATGACAGGTGACTCCTTCAGGGGGCCCGGCAGGCCCGCCGATCCGCATGTCGCGTATCGCGCGGCCGGGGACCGTTCCAGGAAACACCAGGGACACCTGGTGCGCATGTCGGGATACTCTCCGCAATCACGGTTCCGGGCAGGTGACCGGCCTTCCACGCGGGCAGCGCGTCACCAGCGAGGGATGTGCCGATGTGGTCGGTCTGCTGGGTCTGCTGGTACGCCTTGGCCGCCGGCACGATCCGCTCCCGCCGCCCGCCGCCCTGGGGCAGTGCGTCGGGGTGAGCGAGGTGGACGGCGGGGTGGCGGCCACGCCGCTGAGGCCGAACGGGCGGCACATGGGTTTCCTGCTCGGCCTCGCCGGACAGCCGGCCCGTCGCGGGTGTCGGCGGGCGCGGGTCGGCGGGGCGGTGGCGGCCTGAAGTCAGTGGCGGCCGGGGTGGCGCGGATCCTTGGTCTCCGCGCCGTGGGCGAAGCCGCCGGCGTCGTCGGCGTCGCGGTGCGGCTCGCGCTGTTCGTCCAGCCGGGGCAGGGCGCGACGCAGGTCCTGGAGGAGCAGGTCGGCCAGATCGTGGCTGAAGCCGTTGCGGACCACGATGCGCAGGACGGCCAGGTCGGTCCGGTCCTTGGGGAAGGTGTACGCGGGCACCAGCCAGCCGCGTTCGCGCAGCGCGGCGGAGACGTCGAAGACGCTGAAGTGATCGATGCCCTCGCGCACCCGGAAGGCGAAGACCGGGATCGCGCTGCCGTCGGTGATCAGTTCGAACGGGCCGAGCTCGGCGATCTCGGCGGCCAGCCGGGTGGCGACGTCGCGGCAGGTCTGCTGAACCCGCCGGTAGCCGTCGAAGCCCAGCCGCAGGAAGTTGTAGTACTGGGCGACGACCTGGGCGCCGGGCCGGGAGAAGTTCAGGGCGAAGGTCGGCATGTCGCCGCCGAGGTAGTTGACGTGGAAGACCAGGTCGTCGGGGAGGGCGTCCTTGTTGCGCCACACTGCCCAGCCGACCCCCGGCATGACCAGGCCGTACTTGTGGCCGGAGGTGTTGATGGAGGCGACCCGCGGCAGGCGGAAGTCCCACTTCAGGTCCGGGTCGAGGAACGGGGCGACCATCCCTCCGGACGCGCCGTCGACGTGGACGGGGATGTCCAGTCCGGTGCGGGACTGGAGGTCGTCCAGGGCGGCGGCGATGCCGGCGACGGGCTCGTAGCTGCCGTCGAAGGTGGAACCGAGCACGGCGACGACCCCGATGGTGTTCTCGTCGCACAGTTCGACCGCCTTCTCGGGGGTGAGGTGGTAGCGGTCCCCCTCCATCGGCACGTAGCGGGGCTCGACCTCGAAGTAGTCGGCGAACTTGTCCCAGCAGATCTGGACGTTGATGCCCATGACAAGGTTGGGCCGGTCGGCCGGCCTGCTCTCCGCGCGACGCCTGTGCTGCCAGCGCCGTTTGAGAGCCAGCCCGCCCAGCATCGCCGCCTCGCTCGACCCGGTCGTCGAGCACCCCGTCGCGTGGCGCGGATCCTCGGCGTGCCACAGCCGGGCGAGCATGTGGACGCACCGGGTCTCGAGCTCCGCGGTCTGCGGATACTCGTCCTTGTCGATCATGTTCTTCTCGGCGCACTCGTCCATCAGCCGCCGGGCCTGCGGTTCGGCCCAGGTGGAGACGAACGTCGCCAGGTTCTGCCGGGCGTTGCCGTCGAGCATCAGCTCGTCGTGCACCACCTGGTAGGCGGTGTCCGGCTCCATCTCCCCGTCCGGCATCGCGTACCGCGGCACCCGGACGGGCTCCCGGCTGAAGATCGGGTTGACCTCCAGGTCCCGGCTCTCTCCGTGGTTCTCACGGGGCTGCCTCACAGTCATACGTGTTCCGCCCTCTCTGCGCCGGCCGCCATGGCGTTCTTCCGGATGCGCCGGTCGGTACGGCCCTCTCCGGGGTTCCCCGGCCACGAGCCGCGAACCCGGCAGAGGCGGAACGGCCCTGGGAGCACTGCTGCTGCACCCCGGAACGGGTCTGTTCGTCAAGGGCCGCGGGCCGCTCGGCGGCAACCCCGCCCTCGTGCTCGGCCTCGCCCTGCTGTCACTCCTCGGCGGCATCGCACTGCGCGGGAAGCACCTGGAGCAGGTCAGCGCCTGCAAGGAACTCAACCCGGTGGAACAGCGGTTGGTGGACAGCGTGGACCGCGTCCTGCTGGCCGCACCGCTGGTCCTCCCGCTGCTCATGCCGGTCCTGCACCAGTTCGGTCCGTCCGGCAGCAGCCACGGTGACGGCCACGGGTCCTTCCGGCTCCCCCCCCCCCCCCCCCCCCCCCCCCCCCCCCCCCCCCCCCCCCCCCCCCCCCCCCCCCCCCCCCCCCCATCCCCCTGCTCGCCCTGGCCGACGGTGCCGCCGCGGCCGCCACCGGCCTCGCTCTCATCACCGCTGTTGCGCTGGCCCTGGGGCGCTATGCCGCGGGCGGTGCCGCCCAGGACGGCGGACACCGCAGGCCGGTGCGCCCGCTGGGCAGCCGGACCCCGGCGCCCGGCGGGTGGCAGCGCATCGTGGCCGATGCCCTCGCGGACGACAGCGGAGCGCGCCTCCGCACCGTCATGCGGCCGCAGTTGCAGCGGCTGTTCGCCGCCCGGCTGGCCGAACAGCACGGCGTGGCGATGTACCGGAACCCGCAGCGGGCCCGGGCGCCGGTCGGCGCTGAGCTGCGGCCGTGGAGCGATCCCGAGGCGACCGACCGCTACCGGCCCGCCCCGTCCCAGCCGGTCCGCCCAACACCTCGAACGCGACCTTGCCGCCGTCGCCGCGGGCCTGACCCTGCCCGGGAACTCCGGTGTCGTGGAAGGCCCATGTCAAACCGCATCAAGATGCTCAAGCGCCAGATGCCCGGCCGCGCAGGCTTCGAACCCCTCCGGATTCCTCCACCGGTTGCACTCACGGCATGCAAGAAGGTCTCCCGCTCCGGACCCCGCCGCGAGGGCGAATCCCGCAGATTGCTCACGACTCGATACGCGCCTGGGGTCTGTTGTGAAAGTGCTGGTCGAGGTCCTCAACGAGTGGCTGTGAGCCGGCACCGTCCTCGTGGCACCGGAAGCGTCAGCGGTGGCTCAGAACATTGACCACACGGCCGTTGGGGTCCGCCGCCGCACGTACTTTCGCAACACGGCCTGAGCGGTACGGGTGAAGTTTGCTGCTGATCGTTGGATGCGGGTTCGTCGGCGGGTCAGGGACTGGTCCATGGCGGTGCCGATCGCCTCGACGCCGGCATGGGCGCGGTGGGGATAGCCTCTGGCCATGCCGAGCTTCGAGATCACACCGATAGGTACGGTCCGGAACGACCGGACGGACGTCCAGCACACGGACAACTGGGGTGCCGTCCGCAGCACGATCACCATCGACGAGCGCTTCGGCGAGGCGTGCCTCCAGGGCCTGGAGGGTTTCTCCCACGTGGAAGTCCTCTTCGTCTTCGACCAGTTCCCGGAACTCGACGACTACCGTGAACCCCGTCCCTACCGCGGACGCTCCGATCTCCCGCCCGTCGGCGTCTTCGCCGGCCGCGGCCCCCGCAGACCGAACCGCATCGGGTCGACGTGCTGCGCCATCGAGTCCGTCCACGGCCGCGAACTGACGGTGGTGGGCCTCGACGCGGTCTCCGGCACCCCGGTCATCGACCTGAAGCCGGCCTTGGCGGAGTTTTGCCCGGTGAACGTCGAGCAGCCGGAATGGGTCAGCCGCCTGATGTCGGAGTACTTCCAGCCGTAAGCGGGGTCTGGGGGCGGAATTCCCACGCCGCCGCCGGGCGGGCAGGGCGCCGATGCCGCCTCCGCCCCCAGCCCGGTCCACGCCCGGACCCCAAGCGACAGCAAGCGGCGCGGTGGGCCGGCGCGCTGAGGCCGAAGGAGGACGACGATGATCACCACCAGCGAGTACGCGGCCCTGTCCGCCCTGGACATCGCCCATCACGTGCGGCACGGCGAGCTGACGGCCGTCGACGTCGTCACCGCCGCCCTGGCCCGCATCAGCGAACGCGACGATGACCTGCGCGCGTTCACCGAGGTCTGGGCCGAGCAGGCCCTCACCCGCGCCGCCGGCGTCGACGCGCGGCTCGCCCGCGGCGCCCGGCTGCCGCTGGCGGGCGTGCCGATCGGCGTCAAGGCGAGCGAAGGCCCCGGCTCCTATCAGAACACCCGGCTGGCGGCCGCCGGATGCGTGCCGGTCGGCGCCACCTCGGTGCCGCGCACCGGCCGCGGCTGGCAGACGTACGGGCACACCGACCGGGGCCCCACCCGCAACCCGCTCGACCCGGCGTGGTCACCCGGCGGCTCCTCCGCGGGGTCGGCGGCCGCGGTCGCCGCCGGCCTGGTCCCCCTCGCCAGCGGATCCGACGGTGCCGGATCCGTGCGCATCCCCGCCGCCTGGTGCGGCACCGTCGGATTCAAACCCACCAACGGCCGGCTCCCCGCGCGCGACCGAGCGGGCCTGAACACCCCCGGCGTCCTCGTCCGCACCCCACCGGACGCCCTCGCCTACCTCGACGCGGTCGACGAGCCGCCGGTGACGGCCCCCCGTCCCGCGTACCCGCTCACCGCGATCTGGTCGGCCACTCTGGGATACGCGGACACCGATCCCGCCATCGCCGCCGTCGCCCGTCGCGCGGCCGAACGCCTCGCCGAGGCCGGACTGCTCACCCTGGCCGAAGGCCCCGACCCGACGCTCGCCGACCCCGCCCCCGCCTGGACGGCCCTGCGCACAGGATCGCCGTCCTCCCCCGACGCCGGCAGGGCCGTGACCACCAACGAAGAGCGGCTGCGCGACTGCTTCCAGCGAGCCGACCTCCTCCTCACGCCCACCACCCCCCACCCCCCGCACGGCCACCACGGCCCGGGGCGACGGATGAGCGTCGCCCTGACCTGGTCGTTCAACATCAGCGGGCATCCGGCCCTCAGCCTCCCGGCAGGAACCACTCTCCAGGGAGCACCGGTCGGCCTCCAGCTCGTGACCCGCCGCCACGACGAGCGACAGCTCCTCGACATCGCCGACCGCGCCACCCGCCTTGGCACCGCCACGCCGTAGTGCAGGAACAACCGGCCGACCTGTACGAGGAACTGACCGGCGCCGAGCCGGAGGTGCAGGCCTCGCCGGATGGGGACGGATCGCAGGGCCAGGACGTCGGCGATGGACCGCAGGGCCAAGACGTCGGCGATGGACCGGAACAGCCGGGTGGCGTCGACGATCCGAATCATGCAGCCGACGGCCGCCTCGCCGAGCAGCTGCTTGAAGCCGGGCCGGTACAGGGAGAGCACCCGGCTGGAGGTCGCCGGATCCTCGTACACGGGGACGCCGCCCTCGATGAGCTTGCCGAGCGCGTGCCGCTGGCGGGCGTTTGTCTGCTTGTCGGTGGAGTGCCGCAGGTACAGGCGGTCAGTCACGGTTTCCGGCCTCCCGCCGGTCGACGTCACGATCAAGAAACGCCACAGGGAGGCGGAACGGGGAGGCGCAAGTGCGGATTGGAATCCATTGGATCAGGGCCCCGGAATGCAAGATTTACACCCTTTTGCCGTCCTTGCCGCGTTGGAGCGGCCCAGGGGGGCGGAAACGACCAATTCCGCCCCCAGATGCCATTCGATCGGCACCCAGGCGGTCACCACGGCAGCGCAGTGGTTCGGGTGTCACATGATGTGACACCAAACTGCGTTCTCTGCCTGGTTCCTACTCGACCGCCTTCTTGAAGCCGTTGCCAGGGTCACCGGGGCGGCGGTGGGGTGGAACCTCCCGCCTTCCCCTCAGCGGGTTGTCGTGAAGGCCGGCGCAGAAGTCGTGTGTTGCACAAGGCCGTTCATGCTCCAGCCCACGGGTGCACCGGTCAGCTCGCCTGTGATCATCTCGCCCAGTTTCCAGGGCAGGCAGGAGCGGTTGTCGGTTGTCCGTTTAGTTGCGATGCAGTCGTGCACGGAGGAGGCAACTCGTCGCCCGTGCCCTACGTCTCACCGCGACCGCCCGGCGGCCGTTCCCGGTGCACATGGCACCCCAACCGCTCTTTACACAGGGGTAGTTGCCTCGTGTTCAGACCGGGCGCTCTTCCGCGAGCGGTCCCGCGGACTTAGCGTGTTGCGCGCCGCAGAGTGACTCTGACTTCGAAAGGTGAACGCAAGTGCGCCTATTTCGGCACGTTTTGCTCTCCCTGCCTGCAGCCGCCGTGGTCGTCCTCGCGACCGTCGCGCCCGCCTCCGCCCAGCCGGAGCCGGCGCAGGACGCCGGCTCGACCACCGCCTCCTCGGCCTTCACGGTCGACGGCGCCCGGATCGACACCTTACGCGCCGCCGAGGACGTGGAGGAGTACTGGACGCCCGAACGCATGCGGAACGCCATCCCGTTGACTCCGGAGGACACTGGCGCCAAGAGATCGTCGGGCACCGCGGAGCAGCCCAGTGGCCCGCCCGGGTCCACCCCGGCCGCGGCCCCCTCAGGCGAGATACGCACGAAGATCGTCGAGACCTCCGTCGCCGGCAAAGTCTTCTTCACCAAGCCGAGTGACGGCAAGAACTACGTCTGCTCCGCGAGCGCCCTCAACAGCAACTCGAAGCAGATGGCGATCACCGCGGGCCATTGCGTGCACGAGGGAAACGGCGGTAACTGGATGAAGAACTGGATGTATGTCCCCCAGTACCGCAACGGCGACAGACCCTATGGCACCTTCGTCGCCAAGCAGATGCGTACCTTCAACGGCTGGATCAACGACGGCAACCTCAACTGGGACGTCGCCATGGTGACGACCTGGCCACAGGGCAGCGACAAGCTTGTCAACCGCACCGGCGGCAACGGGCTGAGCTGGAACTACTCGCGGGAGCAGGACATCACGATCAACGGCTACCCGGGCAACAAGGACAACGGCGAGGTCCAGTGGTACTGCGAGGGCCGGACCTCGGACTCCGGCGGCAAGCTGGCGCTTGGCTGCAACTTCGGCGGCGGCTCCAGCGGCGGCCCGTGGATGCGCGTGTTCAACCAGTCCTCGGGGCTGGGCCAGACCAACGGGGTCACGAGCACCGTCGACTCCGCCGGCGTGAACCGGAGTTCCTACTTCGGCGACAGCGTCAAGCAGATGTTCGACGACCAGGGCTCCGTCACCTGACATCCAGCGGATCGGTGTTCACCCCGCCGCACAGCCAGTAGCGTGGCGGGGTGAGCGCCGTTCCCGTACGGCTCCCCACTCGCCAAGGAGGTCGCCCATGAAGCGCTCCGGCATCCGCGCCCTCGTCGTCACCGCAGGCGTCGCTGCGGCTGTGGCCACCGTCGTCGCACTCCGTCAGGACACGTCCGAGTCCCCCGCCTCTCCGCCTGAGCCCGGGGGCGACACATCGACCTCCGAGGTTCAGCACGACCAGCGCGACGTGGAGGAGTACTGGACCGACCGCCGCATGGAGGAGGCCGAACCGGCGCCCATGCCGCACGAGGAGTAACGGACGCCCCTATAACGAGGGGGTGCTGGGTACCATTCTGACCAGGTTGAAGACCTCGCGGGCGGCATATCGTTTCAGGCAACGGATGATCTCATGTCGGGTCTTGCCCTCCTGGGTGCAGCGTTCGTAGTACGCCTGGGTGCGCGGGTCGTGGCGCAGGCAGGTGAACACGATGCGGTGCAGGGCCGCGTTCGCCTGCCGGTCGCCGCCATGGTTGAGCCGACGCGAGGTCCGACGGCCCGACGAGTACTCGATGGGACTGACTCCGCGACCCACCTCCGTTCCTGCGCGTCAGCGGGTATCACACTCGTGCGCCATCAGCGGACAAAGAATCTATGCGTCGGTCCATCAACGCACGCTTGGAGCGGAAGGCACGTCGAAGCTTGCGGCTACCAGGTTCGTCGGGGAAAACGCCGTGAAGCCAGGTCGCTCTCATCCCTGTCCTGGCAAGGGCGAAGCGCTGTAGACAGCCCGGCGAGGCGGCTCCGACACCCGCGGCAGTGATCCCCAGGTGCGGCCGGAGGCAGCGGCGTAGATCATCGCGGCCGGCACCTCGCAGGCCAGTCCGTCCCCAGCAGACGAGAGGCCACGATTCGGCCGCCATCCGGCGGATGAGCCCCTCCGCCGCACCGGGATTCACCACTCGACCAAGCGGGCCGGTAAGCCCGTGGACGCCCGTTCCCTCGTTCGCCCGTGCAGTCGCCGCAGGTGACCTTCGCTGCCGCAGGGTCGATACTGCCGGTAGGAGCGCTCCGGCCTCCCCGTGCCCGCCCGCCCGAGTTTCCTGATGGCCCGTCAGTAAAGTCAGCATTAGGTCAGCATCAGTACCGCCGGACACCGCTTTCGACCGCCATGGACCGCCAAGATCAACGACAGCCCTTATGTTCCCTGACCAGCAGAAATGCAGGTCGCGGCCACATTCGCTAAGATCACTGGGAGGTATCCATGAAGATGCTCATCAACGTCGCCGAGACCGTGGTCGCGGACGCACTGCGAGGTATGGCAGCCGCCCATCCCGAGTTGACGGTCGACGTGGAGAACCGGGTGGTGGTACGGCGGGACGCGCCCGTGGCCGGGAAGGTCGCCCTCGTCTCCGGCGGCGGGTCGGGGCACGAACCGCTGCACGGCGGATTCGTGGGACCCGGAATGCTCTCGGCGGCCTGCCCGGGGGAGGTCTTCACCTCGCCGGTGCCCGACCAGATGCTGCGGGCCGCGGCGGCCGTGGACAGCGGGGCAGGTGTGCTGTTCGTGGTGAAGAACTACACCGGGGACGTGCTCAACTTCGACATGGCGGCCGAGCTCGCCGAGGACGAGGGCATCCAGGTCGCGAAAGTCCTGGTCAACGATGACGTGGCGGTGACCGACAGCCTGTACACGGCGGGGCGGCGCGGCACCGGCGCGACGCTGTTCGTGGAGAAGATCGCGGGTGCGGCGGCCGACGAGGGGCAGCCGCTGGAGCGGGTGGAGGCGATCGGCCGGCAGGTCAACGACAGCTCCCGCAGCTTCGGCGTCGCGCTGAGCGCGGTCACCACACCGGCCAAGGGCACCCCCACCTTCGACCTTCCGGCCGGCGAGCTGGAGCTGGGCATCGGCATCCACGGGGAGCCGGGCCGGGAGCGGCGGCCGATGATGACCTCGGGCGAGATCGCCGACTTCGCGGTGCACGCGATCCTGGAGGACCTGCACCCGAGCAACCCCGTGCTGTTGCTGGTCAACGGCATGGGCGCGACCCCGCTGCTCGAACTGTACGGCTTCAACGCCGAGGTGCACCGGGTGCTCGCCGAGCGGGGTGTGGCCGTCGCCCGCACGCTGGTCGGCGACTACGTCACTTCGCTGGACATGGCGGGTGCCTCGGTCACCCTCTGCCAGGTCGACGAGGAGCTGCTGCGCCTGTGGGACGCGCCGGTGAGTACGCCGGGCCTGCGCTGGGGCATGTGAGCCCTGGAGACCGTCTCCACCCGACCTACCACGCCAGGGAGATCCAGTGCTCGACGCCGACTTCTTCCGCCGTTGGATGACGGCGACCGCCGCGTCCGTGGACCGCGAGGCGGAACGGCTCACCGCCCTCGACTCGCCCATCGGGGACGCCGACCACGGCACCAACATGCAGCGCGGGTTCACGGCCGTGCGGGCCACGCTGGAGAAGGAGGCCCCGGACACGCCCGGCGCGATCCTGGTCCTCGCCGGGCGCCGGCTGATCTCGACGGTCGGCGGTGCGTCGGGGCCGCTGTACGGGACGCTGCTGCGCCGTACCGGCAAGGCGCTCGGGGACGCCGCCGAGGTGAGCGAGGAGCAGCTGGCCGAGGCGCTCAGGGCCGGTGTGGACGGGGTCATGACGCTGGGCGGGGCCGCGCCGGGCGACAAGACGATGGTGGACGCGCTGGTGCCGGCCGTGGACGCGCTCGGTGACGGCTTCGCGGCGGCGCGCGCCGCCGCCGAGGAGGGTGCCGAGGCGACCACGCCCCTGCTGGCCCGCAAGGGCCGGGCGAGTTACCTGGGCGAGCGCAGCATCGGGCACCAGGACCCGGGTGCCACGTCGTCCGCCCTGCTGATCGCGGCACTCGGCGAAGCCGCCGCGGTGGAGGCCCGACATGAGTGACGGCAGGGCGAGTGACGACAAGATCGTCGGGATCGTGCTGGTCTCGCACAGCGCCGAGGTGGCGGCGTCGGTGGCCGAGCTGGCGAAGGGGCTGGCCGGCGGGGCCGCGGGGGTGCTGGTGGCTCCGGCCGGCGGCCGGGAGGGCGGCGGGCTGGGCACCAGCGCCGAGCTGGTCTCCGCGGCGGCCGCGTCCGTGGACCGGGGTGCCGGGGTGGCCGTCCTCACCGACCTCGGCAGTGCGGTGCTCACCGTGAAGACGCTGCTCGCCGAGGGCGACGAGCTGCCGGGCAACACCCGCCTGCTGGACGCCCCGTTCGTGGAGGGCGCGGTGGCCGCGGTGGTCACGGCGGCGGCGGGAGCCGACCTCGACGCGGTGGAGGCGGCGGCGACGGAGGCGTACGGCTACCGGAAGGTGTGAGCGGCGGCCGGGGGCGTACGAGGCGTATGACGGCGACACGGGTCATCGCTCCCGCGCCGTCTCGCCGCTCCCCTGGGCCGTCCCGTCGCTCTCCCGGGCCGCCGCACCGCTTCCCTGGGCCGTCCCTTCGCTCTCCCGGGCCGTCTCACCGCTCTCCCGGGCCGTCTCACCGCTCTCCTGGGCCGTCCGGCCGTCGAGCAGACGGCGCGCCAGCCGTTCGCCGGTCGCCACGGCCGCCGCGTGGTCCTCGATGGCGTCGATCCGGGAGTGCTTGAAGACGATGTAGGTCACGCCCGAGCCCACGCCGCCGGTGCTGGGGTCGGCGGGAATGCCCAGGCGCCGGGCGGTGGCGTACGAGGCCTCGCCGATGATGCCGCGCGGCCCGATGTCGCCCACGACCGCGTACTGCACGCGGCCCCGGTAGACGACGGCCGCGACCGACCCCCCGCCCACGCCGTGGGCGCGGTGGTCCCAGATGCGGCTCGCGGCGGGCAGGACGATGTACGGCAGCCGCTCGGCGTTGAGGCGGTGGCCGTTGGACTGCGTATAAGCCGCACCCGGGGAGAAGTGCGGGTCGGTGCGGTGGTTGCAGCGGGCGGTGGGACGTCCGTCGCAGTCGATGTCCATGTCTGCCTTCCAGAAGACCGCGCCGCGCAGCCCGCAGACCGGAACGGTGGCGGGTGTGCCGGCGTCGAGCCGGTAACGGCCGCGGGAGACCGGTCTGCAGTGCCGCACCATGGCCAGCAGGTCGGCGGCACGGACAGGGCCGGCATCGGCGCCTCGGGTCACCGGCGCCGGCGCCTGACGGGGGCGGGGAGGCTCGGTGGGGGCGGGGGCGGGCAGTGTCGTCGGAGCGAGCAGGACGCTGCTCGCCGCGACGAGGGTCAGCGACTTGGCACGCACGATGAGGAACCCTCTCCTCGGGGACATTACGGACAGTCACCTCATAGGTGATGAATTCGATCACGCGCCCCACGTTAAGTGACCGGACGTCACATGGCCCGTAACGCCCTCCGGGCGGCCGGGGGACCATGCCCGCGGTCGGCCCGCCCCCCGGCCGCCCGCGCCGCCGCGGCACCGGCGACGAAAGCGG
>NZ_QFDQ01000124.1 GCF_003270085.1 Streptomyces triticisoli
CGGCCGCCGCCGGGATGCCCCTGCCTGCGGCGGCCCAGCCCCTCGCGCCCACGCCCGCACCGGCTCCGGCTCCGGCTCCGGCCCCGATGCAGCCCCTGGCCCCGGCGGCCCAGCAGATGCCGGTGCCGGTGCCGGTCCCGGCACCCGTTCCGGCTCCAGCTCCGACCCCCATGCCCGTTCCGGCCCCGGCGCCCGCCGCGGACGGTCCCACCCCGCCGGGCGTCCCCGCCCGCGGCGGCCTCACGGCCGCCCAGGTCCGCGGCATGACCGCCCCGCCCTCGAACAACCCCGGCCTGACCCCGGCCCCGGCCACGGGCTGGCCCAGCCCGCAGAACTGGCCGAACGCGGCGGGGATGGGCCAGGTGGGGTAGCCGGGGCGGGGCGAGGCCTCGCGTCAGGGCTTCTGGTACCGGCCGTCCCCCTGCCGAACGGCCGGTATCAGAACCGCCCGTACCGAGCAATCCGCCCGCGTCGGGGCCCTCGTGCGTCCGTGGTGGGGTCCGGAACCGGGGAGAATGGCGGTGCCCGCGCCCCGTATGATCGCCGCCCGGGAGGCACACCTTTGGCGCTCAGCAGACGTTCTTTCAGCGCCCTCGCGGGCACCGCCGCGCTCGGACTCGCCCTGGGCGGCGGCAGTGCCGGGACCGGGGCGCCCTCGGCCTACGCCGCACGCTCGGTGCCCACGGGCCCGCCGCCGCAGCCGCCGAGTGCCGACGGGCGGCGGCACACCGTCGGTTTCGACCGCTACTCGCTGCTGGTCGACGGCAGGCGGCTGGTGCTGTGGTCCGGCGAGATGCACCCCTTCCGGCTGCCCAGCCCCTCCCTGTGGCGGGACGTGCTGCAGAAGTTGCGCGCGTACGGCCACAACGCCGTCAGCGTCTACGTGGCCTGGAACTACCATTCGCCCGCCCCGGGCCGGTACGACTTCACCGGCGTACGGGACCTGGACCTGTTCCTGCGGACGGCCGCCGAGACCGGCCTCTACGTCGTCCTGCGACCCGGTCCGTACATCAACGCCGAGGTCGACGGGGGCGGTTTCCCCGGCTGGCTGACGGCCACCGGGGGCAGCGCCCGGACCGCCGACCCCGTGTACCTCGAGCACGTCGACGAGTGGCTGGGCCACGTCAACGCCATCGCCGCCCGGCACCTGTTCACCCGGGGCACGGGCACGGTGCTGCTGTACCAGATCGAGAACGAGTACGACGCCCACGTGGACGAGCCGGCCGGGCGCGCCTACATGAGCCACCTCTACAAGAAGGTGCGCGCCGACGGCATCGACGTGCTCCTCTTCCACAACGACAAGGGCAGGAACGGCCACTGGACGCCCGGGTCCTTCGACACCGGTGGTGAGAAAGGCCGTTGGCTGTACGGCTTCGACGGGTACCCCTCGCCGGACCGGACCCCGCCCGACTGGGGGTACTTCGGGACGGGCGGGAGGACCGGCGGGGCGAGTGCCAGTCCGCGTACGCCCGGGTTCATGCCGGAGTCCGGGGGCGGCTGGTTCGACGCGTGGGGCGGGGCCCCGTTCCAGGGCAAGGGGTACGCCGAGGTGCGGCGCACCCGGGACGCGGCGTACGAGAGGCGCTTCTACCTGACCCACCTCGCCAACGGCATCACGGTCCACAACGTCTACATGGCCTTCGGCGGCACCTCCTGGGGCTGGCTGCCCGCGCCGGTCGTCTACACGTCGTACGACTACGGGGCCGCCCTCGACGAGGGCCGCCGGCCCACGGAGAAGCTGGTGCCGATGCACCAGATCGGGCACATGCTGCAGCGCGTCCCGGACTTCGCCAAGCTGGACCGGGCAGGCGAGGTGAAGGTGCCCGGGCTCAGGGCGTACCACCTGCGGAACCCGGACACCGGCGCCCATGTGTACGTGCTGCGCAACGACAGCGGCAAGGAGGTCTCCTCGACGCTGCGCGCGGCCGGCGCCGACCTGCCGGTGACCGTGCCGGCCCGGGACGCCCGGCTGATGGTGACCGGTCTGACGCTGGGGCGGCGCAGGGTGCGGTACTCCACCGCGCAGCCGATGATGCTCCTGACCGCCGGGCGCCAGGACGTCGCGGTGTTCTGCGGGCGGCAGGGCGAGATGGCGCGGGTGGTGCTGGAGTGCGCGGAGGAGCCGCTGGTCACCCGGCTGAGCGAGCAGGCCGCGTACGTCTACGACCAGGGCCTGCTGCGGATCACCGTTCCGCTCGGCGCCGGCGGGCTGATCGGTGTCCGCGTGGAGGGCGACGGAAACGAGCGGCCGCTGATGCTGCTCTTCGCCGACGAGGCGACCTCGGTGCGCCTGTGGCCGTACGACACCCCGTCGGGCTCCCTGCTGGTCCACGGCCCCGCGCTGCTGCGCACCGCCACCGTGCGCGGCTCCACCGTGCACCTCACCGGTGACACGGTCGAGGAGAGCGGGCTGGAGGTGTGGGGGCCGCGCGGCATCGGCGCTCTGACGTGGAACGGCCGCGCGGTGCCGGCGTCGGTCACCGGTTCGGCGAGCGTGCGCGCCCACGCGCCGCTGCCCGGCGTGCCCGAGGTGAGGCTGCCCGCGCTCGACGGCTGGCGGACGCGTACGGAGAACCCCGAGGCCGGGCCGGGCTTCGACGACTCGGGCTGGCAGGTCGCCGACCGGACGTCCTCGCACAGTACGACGCCCGTGCCGAAGGGGCAGCCGGTACTGTTCGCGGACGACTACGGCTTCCACTACGGGGACGTCTGGTACCGGGGCACGTTCACGGACGCCACCGGCGTCGAGTCGGTCTCGCTCGCGTACAGCACGGGCACGCAGGGACTGCTCATGGCCTGGCTGGACGGGCACCCGCTGGGCGCGCACCGGATGCCCGTGCCGGACAGGAGCACGGCCCGGAAGGGGAGTTGGGCGGACACGGCGGTCCTCCCGGTGGCTCCGGCGCTGCGCACGTCCGGCCGGCACGTGCTGTCGGTGCTGGTGCGGCGGATGCAGCACGACCAGGACGGCGGGGCGCGGGACACCCACAAGGCGGCGCGCGGGCTGACGGCGGTCACCTTCGGCGGGGGGACGCCGAAGGTGCGGTGGCGGATCCAGGGCGCGGCGGCGCCCGACCCGGTGCGCGGGCCGCTGAACAACGGCGGGCTGTACGGGGAGCGGGAGGGCTGGCACCTGCCCGGCTTCCCGGACCGCGACTGGGAGCGGGTGAGCTTCCCCCGGGCGGTGCGACGGCAGGGCGTGACCTGGTACCGGACCACCTTCGACCTGGCCGTGGACCCCGGCGTCGACGCCTCGGTCGGGCTGACCCTGGAGGACGACCGGCACCGCTCCTACCGTGCGCAGATCTTCCTCAACGGCTGGAACCTGGGCCAGTACGTCAACGACGTGGGCCCGCAGCACACCTTCGTCCTGCCGAACGGCGTCCTGCGCACCCGGGGCGCCAACACCCTGGCCCTCGCGGTCCTTTCGGAGCTCACCACGCTGTCGGGGCCGGGGCGGGCACGGCTGACGCTGCTGGGCGCGGCGGCGGGTGGGGTGCCGGTGACGCCGGTGGACTCGCCGGGGCGCTGAGCGGAAGCAGCGGTGCGTGCACCATGCGACAGGCAACGGTCGTTTCCGCTCGGGCGGCGGTCGCCGGATCGCATGACGCGGGCAACTCCGGCCGCGTAGGCTCGGACGGTCTGCCCGACGGGGGGCGGCCGGAAGGGGTGTGGCGATGGACTTGGCCGGGTCGGCCGCCGGGCCCGTCCGGCTCGCCCTGGATCCTGCCGTGCTGGCCGGTCAGTCCTCCCTCTCCTTCTGGATCCCGGCCGCGGTGCTCACCGCCGCGCTGCTGATCAAGGTGCCCACGATCATCCGGCTGTGGCAGGACCCGATGCTGCGCGCGGTCGGCGGGCTGCTGCTGCTCGCCTGCGCGGTGTTCGTGTTCGTGGCGCCGTCGACGATCCGCTGGACCAACCGGGTCACGGGCGTGCCGAACATCTCGGCGCCCTGGGTGTACTCGCTGCTCACCGCGTTCTGCGGGTCCTGTCTGCTGCTGATCATCGCCTGGCGGAACGGGCTGTCCGACCGTTCGGCCGCGACCCGGCGTGCCATGCGCTGGGTGATCTCGGTCTACTCGGGGGTGATCGTCGCGCTGTGGGTGCTGTTCGCGCTCGCCGACGTGCCCGTGGAACGGCTGCGGGACCTGGACACGTACTACGCCACCACCCCGTTCATGCGCGAGGAGATCCTGCTCTACCTGCTCGCGCACTCCGTGGCCGTGCTCATCACCTCGCGGGTGATATGGAACTGGGTGCGCACCGACGGGCTGGACGTCTGGCTGCGCGGCGGGCTGAAGTCGCTCGGCGTCGGCTACGGCCTCAACCTGCTGTTCGACGCCTCCAAACTCACCGCGCTGGTGGCCCGTTGGACCGGGCACGACCTGGACTGGCTGAGCACGGACGTGGCGCCGCCCGTCGCCTGTGTGTCGGCCATCCTGATCGCGGTGGGCTTCATCCTTCCGCACGCCGGCCAGTACCTGCACGACCGCTGGCGCGTCCGGCTCGCCCACCACGAACTGCGGCCGCTGTACCTGCTGATGAGGACGGTGAACGGCCGCGGGCCGACCCTGCTGCCGCGCGGCGGTCCGGAACTGAGGCTGACCCGGCGGGAGACGTTCATCCGCGACGTGCTGCTGCCGCTGGCCCGCCGTACCGACGAGGAGCTGCACCGGCGGGCACACCGGGCCGCGCTGGAGCTGGAGTTCACGGCGGAGGAGGCCGGGGCGCTGGCCGCCGCGGTGGCGATCCTGGACGCCGTGGAGCGGCGGGAGCACGCGCCCGAGGACGACGGCGACCGCGACCGGGACACCACGGAGCTGCTGCGGGAGATCGGCGCCGTCTCCCGGGCGCTGCGCCGCCCCGACCGTGTCGCGGCGGTACGGCAGCGGGCCGCGACGCCGGCGGGGAGCGTGCCCGCTCATGAGTGACCGCGGTACAAGGACCTTTTCCTCTCGCCCGTCGCCCGGGGATGATGGGGGCCGGTGTGAGAGATCCACGGGGGAAGACGGTGCGTAGGAAGAGGGAGATGCGGCGGCTGGCCGACGCGCTCATCGACCCCATCCGGGTGCCGGTTCCCGCCGACCCCGAGGCGCTGTTCGCGGCGCTCGTCGACTCCGTCAGCGCCTGGCGGGGCCGCCGGGTCGTGGTCCGCCGGGAGGTCTTCCCGCCGCACACCGCCAGCGGGCTGTGGCTGGAGGGCGAGACGCAGGACGTGGTCGTCGTGGACCAGCGGGCCGCCGTGTGGCACCAGATCGTGATCTTCTGTCACGAGGTGTGGCACATGAACCGGCGGGCCGCCGACGCGCCCGTCGCGGGGCCGCCCCGGCCGGTCGCGGCGCGCACCGACTTCAGCCTGGCCGACGAGCAGGAGGCCGACCGGTTCGGCATGCTGATGGGCCGCCGGCTGCGGACCTGGCTGGAGACACCGGCGGACCCGGTGTCCGCCGCCGGCGCCGACGGCGGGCAGGATCTGGCCGGACGCATCGGGGCGGCGCTCAACTACCGTGGGACTCGGGGAAGATGAGCGGCCTGATCAACTACGCCAGCTGTGGTGTGCTGTGGCTGGGCCTGGTGGTGAAGGCCCCGGACCTGCTCCGTCACCGGCGCGACCCGTATCTGCGGGCGATCTGCGCGGTGCTGGGCCTGGCGGGCTCCTGCTTCCTCCTCGGGGCCCCTCCGACGGTGGGCGCGGTCAACCGGCTCAGCGGCGTCCCGAACCTCGCCGCGCCGCTGACGTACGCGTCGATCACCGCCTACAGCGCGGCCTCCCAGGTCCTCATCGTGTACTGGCGGGGCGGCGAGCGGGTGCACCGGGTGGCGCGGCGCTGGATCGTGGCCTACGCGCTGGTGCTGGTCGGCATCGCCCTCATGTTCACGCTCGGCGAGGCGCCGGTGGAGCGGCGTACCGACCTGGACACCTACTACGCGACGACGCCGTTCATCGCCGAGATGATCGTGCTGTACCTGGTGGGGCACCTCGCCGCCGTCAGTGTCACCACGGTGTCCTCGGTGCGGTGGGCGCGCGAGGTGGACGGCTGGCTGCGCGCGGGGCTGCTGGTCCTGGGGCTGGGCTCGCTGTGCGGCGCCGGGTACAGCGTGACCAAGCTCGTCGCCGTGGTCGCCCGCTGGTGCGGGCGGGACTGGTCGGGGCTCGGGACGAACGTCTCGCCGGCCGCGGCCGGGCTGGGTGCGCTGCTGACGTCGGTGGGCATCCTGGTGCCGCTGACCGGGCCCCGGCTGACGGAGTGCCGGCGGGCCCGGCGGACGTACGCGCGCCTGGAACCGCTGGAGCGGGAGCTGGACGGCGTCCTCACCCGCCGCTGCCTGCGGCTGCCCCGGCCGCGCTGGGCCTCCCCCACCACGCGGCTGATGTGGCGGCAGACCAGCATCCACAACGCGCTCAGCTACCTGGACGCGTCCTTCGACCGCTGCCTGTACGAGCGGACCCACGAAGCGGTGCTGGAGGCGACCGGCGACAGGGAGCGCGCGGAGGCCGCCGCGTGGGCGGCGGTCATCGCCGCGGCGGTACGCGACGACCCCGGCGCCCCGCCGTCCGGCACCCCCGCCCGTCTGGCCGCCCGGGC
Organism: Streptomyces triticisoli; assembly: GCF_003270085.1. Classification (GTDB taxonomy): domain Bacteria; phylum Actinomycetota; class Actinomycetes; order Streptomycetales; family Streptomycetaceae; genus Streptomyces; species Streptomyces triticisoli. The sequence goes on from NZ_QFDQ01000124.1 coordinate 6,588, forward strand.
CCCGGACCCCTCCGCCCTCCTCCGCATCGCCGACGCCCTGACCGCACCCCCGCCCGCCCCGCTCCGCCGCATTCCCACCGGCCCGACCCCCACGGGCGCAGCATGAACGGTTCACCGGCGGCACACCCGCCGCAGCGCACACCGGCCGGAACACCCCCGGCCCGCCCTGCACCCGCCTCAGAGCCTCGAACAAAGTGGGCGCCCGGCTCGCGACGCTCCCCCAGCCTGGCGGCTGGGAGGTGCCCCCAGGCACGCACGCTCGCCGCGTTGCCGAAAGGCCCTAGTAGCTCCGCTACGAGGACCTTCCGGCGCCTTGCGATCGCACGCACCAGACGCCGCGAGCTGATCGGGTGCCCACTTTGTTCGAGGCTCTTACCCCGGACGGCCGGGCGGAGGTGGCCGGGGTGAGTCTCGTCATCTACCTGGCGGCCGGGATCTTCGGGATGTCCGCCGCCGTGCTGCTGCGCAGGCCGCGCACCGCCGTGCGGAATCCGCTGACCGTGTCCACGTGTGCGGCGATCGTGCTCGGCTCGCTGGTGTTCGTGTGTTCGGCGCCGTTGACGCTGGCGGCGGTGAACCGGCTCACCGGGATTCCCAACTTCGGGGCGCCGCTGACGTACGGGATGCTCTCCGCGTACAGCTGCTCGTTGCTGATCCTGTTGATCCACTGGAGGGGCGGGCCCCCGGAGCGGGTGCGGCGGCTGGTGCTGCGGAGCATCGCCGCGTACGGGCCGCTGGTCGTCGCGATCGTCGGGCTGTTCGCGCTGGGCGACGCCCGCACCGAGCGGCTCACCGACCTCGACACGTACTACGCCAACACGCCGTATCTGCGCGAGATGATCCTGCTCTACCTGGTCGGGCACAGCGCGGCGACGCTGACGATGTGCGTGCTGTGCGTCAAGTGGAGCCGTGAGGTCACCGGGCTGCTGCGGGCCGGGCTGCGGTTGATCCTGGCCGGGTCGCTGCTGGACGTGGTGGGCTTTCAGCTGACCAAGTACACGGCCGTCGTGGCGCGTTGGGCGGGACACGACCTGGACGTGCTGTCCACGAAGGTCGCACCGCCGATGGCCTCGCTCGGCGCGCTGCTGTGCTCCGCCGGCTTCGTGCTGCCCCGACTGCTCCCGGCGGCGCTGGCGCAGGCGCGCAGTCTGCGGGACTACCGGCGGCTGGGCCCGCTGTGGACGCGGGTCCGGCTCGGGTCCACCGCGCCCAGGCCGCCGAGCTGTTGGTGGCGGCTGCCCCAGGCGCGCCTGCAGTGGCGCGAGGTGTCCATCCACGACGCGCTGCTGGGCCTCGCCCCGTACTTCGACGACCGCGTCCGCGAGCGCGCGCTGGCCGCCGCCCGGCGCTCGGGCCGCACCGCGCACGAGGCCCGGATCGCCGCGGAGGCGGCCATGCTCGCC
>NZ_QFDQ01000125.1 GCF_003270085.1 Streptomyces triticisoli
GCCGCGGCGGACGCGGCTGGTCCAGCCGGCCGGCCCGCGGCCGCCCGGCGGCGGTGGCCCCCGCGGGGAGCCGCTCGCGGGTGCTCTCGCGCTCAGCCGGCATCGGTGGCCGCCTCCTCCTCGTCCAGGTGGTACTCCGTCTCCCGCCAGTCCTCCGGCAGCATGTGGTCCAGGACGTCGTCCACGGTGACCGTGCCCAGCAGTGACCCGGCCTCGTTGACGACGGGTGCCGCCACCATGTCGTACGTCGCGAAGAACCCGGCGACGACCGGCAGCGTGGCGTCGGGGGCGAGGGGCAGCAGGTCGTCGTCGAGCATCGAGCCGACGAGGGCGTAGACCTGGGCGGCCAGCGCGGGGGAGAGGTCGCGGTTGCGGACCCGGGCCAGGGCGTCGGCGACGGTGGCGTCCGGGCGCAGCACGATCGGCTCGGGGTTCATCAGACCGCCCGCCGTGCGCTCCTCGTACGACATCAGCCGACGCATGTCGGCCGCGTCGGCGGGCTGCATCAGGTCCAGCAGCCGCTCCTGCTCCTCCTCGGGCAGTTCGGCGAGCAGGTCGGCGGCGTCGTCCGGGTCCATCGCCTCCAGCACGTCGGCCGCGCGCTCGCCCTTCAGCTTGCCCAGGATCTCGATCTGGTCGTCCTCCGGGAGCTCCTCGAGGACGTCGGCGAGGCGGTCGTCGTCCAGGGCGGCGGCGACCTCCGCGCGACGTTTGGGCGACAGATGGTGCAGCACGTTGGCGAGGTCGGCGGGGTGCAGCTGCTCGAAGGTGGCGAGCAGGCTCTCCGCGCCCTGCCCGTGCTCCTCCAGCGAGAAACCGGTGACCGCGGACCACTCCACCGTCAGTGTCTCTCCCCGGTTGCGCCGGAACGCGCCGCCCTTGCGCCCCTTGCGGACGAAGACCCGGTCGACCTCCCAGTCCCGGCGGGCGGGCAGCTGCTGCACCGACACGTCCAGGACGGTGACCTCCTCGCCCGTCTCCACGAGCGTCACCCGCCGGTCGAGCAGTTCGCCGAAGACGAGCCGTTCGGTGGGCCGCTGCTCGAAGCGCCGGACGTTGAGCACGCCGGTGGTGATGACCTGACCGGACTCGATGCTCGTCACCCGGGTCATGGGCAGGAAGATACGGCGCCGGGTGGGGAGTTCGACGACCAGCCCGAGCAGTCGGGGCGGCCGGCGCCCGACGCGCAGCATGACGACGAGATCCCGTACGCGCCCGACCTGGTCGCCCGCCGGGTCGAAGGCGGCGACGCCGGAAAGGTGCGAGAGGAAGATCCGGGGGGCGCCCGCTGCCATGGCCGCACCTCCTTCTGCGTGGCTCTGTGAACTCGTGGCCCCGTGCTGCGTGATACGTGACGTGCGTGCTGGGTTTCTTTTCCCAAATGCCCGCTCAGGAGGGCTTCAGGCTAGCCCGTCCCTCTGGGATACGCGCTGGTGAGGGAGGTGGACGGTCTGGTTCCGTGCGTCTCGCGCGGCACCGGTACGCTGCCGTACGCCGCTCAGGATTCCTCTCGGAAAGGCAGCGCCGCCTGTGACTGCGATTCCCCAGGGCCGTACTCGCCGGGCCGCGCTGACGAGCGCGCTGTGCGCCGTGGTCGTCGTGGTGGGCACGGGCCTGACGGGGTGTTCCGAGGCCGACCCGGACGCCGGCACCAACGGGGTGGGCAAGCTGCCGGCCGAGCAGATCCAGGCCAGGACGCGGACGGCGGCCGAGTCCGCGGACACCGTGCACCTGTCCGGGAACGTGGTCAGCGGCGGCCGTACGTACCGGCTCGACATGCGGCTGAAGGCCGACGGCGGCACCGGCTCGGTCACCTCCGAGGGGGTGACCTTCGGGCTGCTGCGGGTCGGGGAGCAGCTGTTCCTGAAGGCGGACGCCGGGTTCTGGGGCCAGGTCGACGACAGCGGCAAGGGCGCCGGGGCCGCCGACAAGCTCGACGGCAAGTATGTGAAGGTGCCGCAGGGCGACCCCGCGTACCAGCGGTTCAGCGGCTTCACGGACAAGGACGTCCTCCTCGACGGTCTGCTGACCCTGCACGGAACGCTGACGAAGGACGGCCACCACGAGCAGTCCGGCGTCCGTACGATCCGCATCACCGGCGGCCAGGGCGCCGGCGGCACCCTGGACGTCTCCCTGGAGGGCAAGCCCTACCCCCTGCGCCTGGAGCGCGCGGGCGGCGCGGGGACCCTGGCCTTCTCGGAGTGGGGCAAGGACTTCCTCCTGGCTCAGCCGGAGAAGAGCGAGACGGTCGACTACGGCAAGCAGCTGCCGACGTCCTGACTCCTCTCCCACCGGTCCTCCTCTCCCACCGGGCCGCTACTTCCCCCGCCGCCTCTTCATCAACAGCCGTGGCAGCCCCGCCGGGACCGGCCGCCGGGTCGTCGCCGGCGTCGGCAGTGGAGCCTCGGCCAGCGAACCCTTCGGCAGCGGCGTCGTCGCCCCCGTGGGCTCCAGGCGCAGCACCCGGCACTCGCGGGCCCACCGCTGTGTCATGGCCTCGCTGTCGGGCGCGTTGAGTCGCTTGCCCTTCAGCTCGGCCACCGCCGCCTGCCAGCCCTCCGAGTCCGGCGCGAGCTCCACGACCCTCGCGGCCCAGGTGACCAGACGGCCGCCCTTGTCCTTGCTGCGCACCGTCACCTCGGCCTCGGCCCCGTCGGCCAGCCCCGGCAGCGGCTGCTCGCCGGGCCCGTCGCCGACCAGGCACGCCGCGCTCTCGTGCCACACGTGCCACAGGGCGCGCGCCGGAACACCGGGGCCCCTGACCCAGATGAGGCCGGACTTCTTGGTGGCCTCCTCGACGAGGGCCCGGTCGAGCAGCTCACTTGTCATGGCAGAAAGAGTAACGAGCCCGCTCACAGCCAGCCGTTGCGCTTCAGCGCGCGGTGGATGCCCAGACAGATCCCGGCCATGACGGCCAGGATCAGCGGATAGCCGTACTTCCAGTGCAGCTCGGGCATGTGGTCGAAGTTCATGCCGTACACCCCGCACACCATCGTCGGTACGGCGATGATCGCGGCCCAGGACGTGATCTTCCGCATGTCCTCGTTCTGCGCGACGGAGGCCTGCGCGAGGTTGGCCTGGAGGATGGAGTTGAGCAGCTCGTCGAAGCCTGTGACCTGCTCCTGCACCCGGGCCACGTGGTCGGCCACGTCCCGGAAGTACTTCTGGATGTCCGGGTCGATCAGTCTCATCGGCCGCTCGCTCAGCAGCTGCATGGGCCGCAGCAGCGGCGACACCGCCCGCTTGAACGCCAGTACCTCGCGCTTGAGTTGGTAGATCCGGCCGGCGTCGGTGCCGCGCGCGGTGCCGCCCCGGCCCGGCGAGAACACCTCCGTCTCCACCTCGTCGATGTCGCCCTGCAGGGCGTCCGCGACCGCGATGTAGCCGTCGACGACGTGGTCGGCGATGGCGTGCAGCACCGCCGAGGGGCCCTTGGCCAGCAGCTCGGGGTCCTCCTGCAGCCGGTGCCGCAGCGCGCGCAGCGAGCCCTTGCCACCGTGCCGGACGGTGATGAAGAAGTCCCGGCCGGTGAAGCACATGACCTCGCCGGTCTCCACGATCTCGCTGTTGGCGGTGAGCTTGTCGTGGTCGAGGTAGTGGATGGTCTTGAAGACGGTGAAGAGGGTGTCGTCGTAGCGCTCCAGCTTGGGCCGCTGGTGGGCCGTGACCGCGTCCTCCACGGCCAGCGGGTGCAGCCCGAACTCCCCAGCGATACCGGCGAATTCGGCCTCGGTCGGCTCGTGCAGGCCGATCCACACGAAGCCGCCGTCGCGCCGCACCAGGCGCATCGCCTCCTGCGGCGTGAGCGGCCGCTCGGTCTCGACGCGGGCGCCGTCGCGGTAGACGGCGCAGTCGACGACGGCGGAGGGCGTCACGGGGATGTGCGTGGTGTCGTACGTGCACTCGCCCTTGCGTGCGGCCGTACGGGAGGGGCGGACCGCGGCACGCAGGTCACGGATCATCGACATGGCGGGGCTCCTTCGCAGCGAGCAACGAGGGGCCGCCGACAGCGGTTGGAACTGCCCGGAATGAGGACGTCCTTGCCTGGGGATGTTTGGCACGTCCACAAAGCGGGGAGCACCGCACCGTCGCGGTGGCACGAGCTTCGTTGCTGATTCGGAACTGATGCGGATCAAGCAGACGAAACGAGCGCTCTTCCGTGCGACACGCGCCAGGGCACGAGAGCGAGAGGTGGCAGCCGGCCGAAGCCAGGACAACTACATCAGCGGCGGGAAGAGCGGGTGCTACTGCACGGTCGACTTCGGTCCATGACAGCCCCACCTCCTCCGGCCGGTCCCTCGTGAGGGAGTTCCTTCGGTGCCGGGGCTCGATCGCGATGCTTCTGCATGCTGCCCCGGGTGACCGATCAAGAGTATCAGCAGCCCGGCGTGTCAAGGCGTCGCTTTGCCCGGCGCTGACGAGTTCTATGCTCGCCGCATGGCTGATGTTCTTCCTCTGGTCGAGGCCCGGCTGCGCTCCGCGCTGGGCGAGCCGGACGCGCGCGCCGCGGTCACCTTCCTCGGCACGGACCGCATCGAGGTGCTGCGCTTTCGCGAGGGGGACATCGTCCGGTACGCGACCCTCGGCATGTCCGCCCACCCCATGACCGATCCCACGGCGATGCTCGCCGACCCGGTCAAGGGGCCGCGCGCCGAGCTGGTCCTCTCGGTCCGGGCGGGCCTCGCCGACACCGACAAGGTGCTCCGTCCGCTCGCCGTGCTCGGCGCGTCCCCGCAGGTCGAGGGTGTGGTGGTGGCGCCGGGCGCCTCGCTGGACGTGGGTGAGCCGCTGTGGCCGGGCGGGCTCTTCACCTCGGTGCTGGTGGCCGAGCCGGGCGGCCTGGTGGAGGACCTGGAGCTCGACGAGCCGATGGAGCCCGTACGGTTCCTGCCGCTGTTGCCGATGACGCCGAACGAGGCCGCCTGGAAGCGGGTGCACGGCGCGCAGGCCCTGCAGGAGCGCTGGCTGACGAACGGGACGGACCTGCGGGACCCCGCCCGCCGGTCCGTCCCGCTGGAGTGACCGATCTCACCAGCCGGGGTACCGGGGTGTCGGTCGGCGAACACCGCGACACCGGCTGCCGCGGGATGCCGCCCGCTCTCTTGTGCTGTTACTGCTGCGCGTGCACGTGCTCCTTCGCACGTCCGGACCGGTGCTCTTTGCGGCCCTGGGTCGGGGCGGCTAATTGATGCAGTGTGCATCCGGTCTTTGCCGGGCCCCGTGTTCCGGCCGGACGGGTGATCGTCCTTGACGCGGCGCGGCCGGGGTAGGACCGTGGGGCCCTATGAGGGGCGAACCCAGTTGCCCGAAGTGCGGTGGCCGGGTCAGGGCTCCCGGACTCTTCAACGACTCCTGGCAGTGCGATGTGCACGGGACGGTCTATCCGCTGCAGCCCGTGATACCGCCCAGCGTCGAGGCCCTCGGGGTCGTGGTGCGCCGCACACAGGTGCCGGTGTGGATGCCGTGGCCCCTGCCGGTCGGCTGGCTGTTCACGGGCGTGACCTATGCCGGGGACGACCGCAGCGGCGGCCGTGCCACGGCCGTGGCCTGTTCCGGTCCCGGGCCGCTCGGCGGCATGGGCGAACTCATCCTGGTGGCCGAGGAGCTCGGCGTCGGCCTCGGGGCGCGCTACGCCGGCATCGACGGCCCGGATCCCGGTGCGTACCTGGACGTCGAGAAGCCGCCCGACGCCAAGGTCCTGGCCGGTGGCCGCCCCACCCCGTTGTGGCACGTCTCCGGAGTCCCGGACGACCGTGCCGTCTTCGCGGGCGAGGCGCGCGGGCTGTGGCTGTGGGCGGTGGTGTGGCCCGAGCAGTCCGGGCTGCTGATGTACGAGGAACTGGTGCTGGCCGACCTGCGGGACGCGGGCGCCGAGCTGCAGCTGGTGCCGTGCGGGGCACTGTCGCCGCGGCTGCTGCGGCCGTAGGGGCGGGGGCGGTGCCGGGTCGTGGAGGGCGCGGGGCGGTGCCGGTCGCAGGGATGCGGCAGGGGCGCGGAGGCGGTGCGGTCGTAGAGCCCGCGCGGAGCAGCGCGGGCCGGTAGAGGGCGTGCGTGCTGTCGCCGCGGCTGTCGTGGGGTTGCAGGGGGTGGGGCCGTGCGGGCGCAGGGGGCGCGGAGGGCGGTGTCGGGCCGTAGGGGGCGCAGGGGCGGTACGGGTGTGACAGGGCATCCCGGGGCTCCCGTTATCCTTGGGTGTCCCCTTCCGTCCCGCCACGTCTGGAGTCCGTGTCGTGCGCATCGATCTGCACACCCACTCCACCGCGTCCGACGGCACGGACACCCCGGCCGAGCTGGTACGCAATGCCGCCGCGGCCGGTCTGCACGTCGTGGCGCTGACCGACCACGACACCACCCGCGGACACGCCGAGGCGATCGCCGCGCTGCCCGAGGGACTGACCCTCGTCACCGGAGCCGAGCTCTCCTGCCGTGCCGACGGCGTCAGCATGCACATGCTGGCCTACCTCTTCGACCCCGAGGAGCCCGCGCTGCTCGCCGAGCGGGAACTGGTCCGCGACGACCGGGTGCCGCGGGCCAAGACGATGATCGCCAAGCTGAACGCGCTGGGCGTGCCGGTCACCTGGGAACAGGTCACGCGGATCGCGGGCGACGGCTCGGTCGGACGGCCGCACATCGCCTCGGCGCTGGTCGGGCTCGGCGTCGTACCGACCGTGAGCGACGCCTTCACCGAGGACTGGCTGGCCGACGGCGGCCGGGCCTGGGTGGAGAAGCACGAGACGGACCCGTTCGAGGCGATCCGGCTGGTCAAGGCCGCCGGCGGAGTCTGCGTCCTCGCCCATCCGGCCGCCGCCAAGCGGGGCCGTACGGTGCCGGAGTCCACGATCACCGAGCTGGCCGCCGCCGGGCTCGACGGTCTTGAGGTCGACCACATGGAGCACGACCCCGACACCCGCGCGCGGCTGCGCGGCCTGGCCGGGGAGCTGGGGCTGCTGGTGACCGGATCCAGCGACTACCACGGCAGCCGGAAGACCGTCTCGCTCGGTGAGTACACGACGGACCCGGAGGTGTACGGGGAGATCACGCGGCGGGCGACCGGGGCCTTCCCGGTGCCGGGGGCCGGCGGGGCCTGAGACCTCACTGCCTTCAGCTCCCGGTTCCCGCAGTTCCCGTGGTTCCCGTAGTCCGTTCTTCCGCAAGGCCTGTTCACCAATGTTCGACGCTGCCGTCTTCGGCTCCCTCTTCCTCACCCTTTTCGTCATCATGGATCCCCCGGGGATCATCCCGATCTTCCTCGCGCTGACCGCCGGCCGGCCCGGCAAGGTGCAGAAGCGGATGGCCTTCCAGGCCGTGTGCGTGGCGGGCGGGGTCATCGCCGTGTTCGGCCTGCTCGGCCACGAGATCCTGAACTACCTGCACGTGTCCGTCCCGGCGCTGATGATCGCCGGCGGGCTGCTTCTGCTGCTGATCGCCCTCGACCTGCTCACCGGCAAGATGGAGGAGCCCGAGCAGACCAAGGACGTCAACGTCGCGCTGGTGCCGCTGGGCATGCCGCTGCTGGCCGGGCCGGGCGCGATCGTGTCGGTCATCCTCGCCGTGCAGAAGGCGGACAGCGTGGCCTCCCAGGTCTCGGTGTGGTCGGCCATACTCGCCGTCCACGTCGTGCTGTGGCTGGTCATGCGCTACTCGCTGCTGATCATCCGGGTCATCAAGGACGGCGGCGTGGTGCTGGTGACGCGGCTGGCGGGCATGATGCTCTCCGCGATCGCCGTGCAGCAGATCATCAACGGCGTCACCCAGGTGATCCAGGGCGCCTGAGACCCCGTACGCAACAAGCCCCCGTACGGGCACGCTTCATAGCGCGGTACAGGGGCTGTGAGGCCTGAAAACGGGCCCGCTGTTATGAGACCGGGGTCTCGGCGGGGCGGATCCACAGCCTCTGGCCGATCGCGGCGGCCTGCTGAACGATCCCGTTGACGGAGGCGGCGTCCACGACGGTGCTGTCCACGGCGGTGCCGTCGACCTCGTCGAGTCGCATGATCTCGAAGCGCACGGGCTTCTCCCTTCGTCTGGTCATCCTCCTGAGGAGAATTGCTCGGTGAGGGTGCACGGGCGGCGGTGCTCCGTGTTCCGTACGGGTACAACGAGCTGCCCGCTACAAACATTCCCTACGCTAAAGAAATTTTTCGAATGGCTAATAACTGACCGGTAAGGGAGCGTGGGTCGACCGAACGGGAGCAGTTGTGTTCGCAGCGTGACCGCCGGGAGAATGGAGACGATGAACGACGACCTCGGGGCGCTGTCCGCCCGCATCGACCGCACGAACGAGCTGCTGGAGCGCATGCTCGCCGAGGTGGCGAAGACGCCCTCGACCCATGCGATCTTCGTCGATGCCGGGTACCTCTACGCGGCGGCGGGGCGGCTGGTGGCCGGGACGGAGGACCGCCGGGCCTTCGACCTGGACGCCGAGGGGCTGATCGACGCGCTCATCGACCGGGCCCGCACCGTCTTCGCCGACAGCCGGCTGCTGCGCGTCTACTGGTACGACGGCGCCAGGCGCCGTATCCACACCGCCGAGCAGCAGTCGATCGCCGAACTCCCGGACGTCAAGGTCCGCCTGGGCAACCTCAACGCCAACAACCAGCAGAAGGGCGTGGACTCCCTCATCCGGACGGACCTGGAGTCACTGGCCCGGCACCGCGCCATCAGCGACGCGGCCCTGCTCGGCGGAGACGAGGACCTGGTGCCGGCGGTGGAGGCGGCCCAGGGCTACGGAGCCCGGGTCCATCTGTGGGGCGTCGAGGCCCCCGAGTGCCGCAACCAGGCCGAGCCGCTGCTCTGGGAGGTCGACAGCCAGCGCACGCTCGACCTCGACTTCTTCAAGCCGTACGTCTCCCGGCGCACCACGCCCGAGTACGACCCCACCGCCACGGCGGCCCGCCCGACCCGCGAGAACGTGCGCTTCGTGGGCGCCCAGATCGCCGCGAAGTGGCTCGCGGCGCGCGGCCGCGAAACCGTGGGGGAACTGCTGCCCGGACACCCGTATCTGCCGGGCTCGGTGGACCAGGACCTGCTGGTCGAGGCCGAAAACATCCTCCAGTACTCCCTGCGCGGCCAGGCGGACCTGCGGCGCGCGCTGCGGGACGGCTTCTGGGACCACCTGCAGACGCAGTTCTAGCCGTACCGCCCGGTGCTGGTGAGGGTGGCGGCCCAGAAGTCGGCGAGGGCGCGGGCCGTGGTGAGCGGCTGGTCGCAGTTGGGGGAGTGCTCGGCGCCCTCGACAACCGTGCGCCGGGCGGCGAGCCGTACGGCCATGTCGTCCAGGAGCGGCAGCGGCCAGGTGTCGTCCAGCGCCCCCGACAGCACGTGGAACGGCAGCGGTACGGCGGCGAGTTCGGCGACGCGGTCCGGCTCGGTGCACAACTGGTGGCCGGTGGCGAGGAGTTGGGCGGGCTTGTTGGCCAGCCAGCGGCGGCGCAGATCCTCGTGGTCGTCGAGGCCCTCGTCGAGTTCGGCGCCGGTGTCGGTCTCCTCGGGCGTTTCCAGCGCGGGCGCTTCCATGGCCCGGATGGCCTCCCACACCTCGGCCATCGTCATCACGCCGAGCGCGTCCCGCAGCAGCTTGACGCGCTGCTGCTGCGAGGCGGAGATCTGCGCCGGGCCGGAGGCCATCAGAGTGAGCGAGAGGAAGGGGGAGTGGTCGAGCAGCACGGCCGCGCGGGCGATCTGGCCGCCGAGGGAGTGCCCGAGCAGATGCAGGGAGGTGCCGAGCGCCTCCGCCAGCGCGAGGACGTCCCGGGCGAGTTCCGCCTGGGCGTAGGCGGACTCGTCGTCCAGGGGCCCGTCCGTCTCGAACTGCCCGCGTCCGTCCACGGCCACCGTCCGGTACCCGCGCGCCGCGAGCGGCTCGTGCAGCGGGTTGAAGTCCTCCTTGCTGCCGGTGAACCCCGGCAGCAGCAGGGCGGTGCCCCGCGGCTCGACACCGTCCGCGACGGGCGCGTCGACCACGGCGAACTCACCGCGCGCGGTACGCAACCGGTACGCACGCGCTCCGGGCGGCGGGACGAACGTAGGTGGCCTGCTCATGCGCCGAGGCTACCGGGGAGGAGGCGTATGAGGGGCCCTGGGACGGCAGTTGGGGGAGTCGGCCGGAGGCGTACGCCGACGGCCCGGCCCACCGTGGGGTGGGCCGGGCCGTCGGGTGCCGGGTTCCGCGCGCTGGACTGCTTGGGATCAGGCCTCCGCGGACTCCGCGAGGGCAGCGGCCTTCACCGCGGCGACCTTGCGGGTGCGGCGGGGCTCGGCCTCCGGCGCACCATTGGCCTGCGCGGGAATCCCGGCGGTGACGGTCTCAGCGGCGACCTTGCGGGTACGGCGCCGGGGCTTGACCTCGGCCTCCTCGGAAACCTCGGAAACCTCGGCGACGGCAACCGTCTTGCGGGTGCGGCGGGGCCTGGCCTCGGCACCTTCGGCGGCCACGGTCGTCTTCCGGGTGCGGCGGGGCTTGCTCTCCGTGCCCTCGGCCGTGGCCGGCGCCTCGGGGGCCTCCGCGGTGACCTTGCGGGTGCGGCGGCGCGGTTTGCTCTCCGCGCCTTCGGTGGTGTCGAGGGCCGTGGCAGCGGTGCTGCCCGGGCCGTCGGAGACCTGCGCCGGGGCCTCCGCGCCAACCGCTGCTTCGACGGTCCTGCGGGTGCGGCGGCGCGGCTTCGGCTCCGGCTCGGCCGTCGTTGCCTCGGTGGTGGTCGATGCTGTCTCGGCGGTTGCCTCGGTCGGCTCCGGTGTTTCCGGGGCGGCCGTGGGCTCGGTCTCCGCCGACTTGCGGGTGCGGCGGCGCGGCTGTGTGGGGGGTTCCGTGGCCTCGACGGCCGGCCCCTCGGCCGTGGTCACCGCGGCTTCCGCGGACTCCGCCGGCTGCGTCGGTGCGCCGCCGCGTGTGCGGCGCCGACGGCGTGGCGTACGGGTGGCGGTGGCCTCTTCCGTGGCCGCGGGCTCGACCGGTGCGGCGCCTTCGGCCGGCGCCGAGTCCACCGGCGCACCGCCGCGCGTGCGGCGTCGGCGCCGCAGCGTACGCGCCGGGCGCTCGCGGTCGGTGCCGCGCG
>NZ_QFDQ01000126.1 GCF_003270085.1 Streptomyces triticisoli
GCCCCCGACCAGGTCACCTGGTCGGGGGCCGGCCGTCGGCGCGGAAGCCGTGAACCCCGAAGAGGGCCGTTCGGCCACCCAGAAGGGGAACGACGGCCCAGTCCGCCGCAGCCCCCGCAGGTCCATCCTGGAATGCCGGACAACCTCGGTCGAGGGAAGTGATCGGCATGATGTGGTACGACGGCGGATGGGGCTGGGGTGGCTGGTTCGTCATGGCGGTGTTCATGGTGGTGTTCTGGGCCCTGGTGATCGCCGGAATCGTCGCGCTCGTGCGCTACCTCACCGGTACCCCGCGCCACCAGCGCTCCGGCTCGCCTTCCGCCACCGGCGAGCCCGGACGGGAGAGCCGACGAGCCGAGGACCTGCTCGCCGAGCGGTTCGCCCGCGGCGAGATCGACGACGACGAGTACAAACGCCGGCTCACGCTGCTGCGGGAGCACCACCGGTGACCGCGAACCGCCGCCCGGGGACGTGGCTGGTCGTAGCCGTGGCAGCCGCCGCCCTGGTGCTGGGCATCGCCACGACGGCGATCCTCGCCGCCACCGGCGCCCTGCGCGGCACGGCACCCGCACCCGGGCACAGGGCACAGGGCACGCGGTGCGGTGCGCCCGCGCTCGCAGGCCACGTGGTGGACGTGACCGTCGGCGACATGGGACACATGTGGGGCGGTCCGGGCGGACCGACCCCGGCGGACGGCCGTCCGGGTCGGCACGGGATGGGCATGATGCGCCTGGTGTCCCACCCGGCGACGGTCCAGGCCGGGAAGGTCACCCTACGGGTGTTCAACGCGGGAACCCTCACCCACGAGGTGGTGGTGCTGCCGCTGCCGACGGGCCGGGCGGCAGGAGAACGTGCCGTCGGCGCCGGCGGCCGGGTCGCCGAGACGGGCAGCCTCGGTGAGGCCTCGCGCAACTGCGGCGCGGGTGCCGGGCACGGCATCACCTCCGGTGCGACCGGTTGGACCACGGTGACGCTGCGGCCCGGCCGCTACGAGCTGTTGTGCAACTATCCGGGCCACTACGCCTCCGGCATGTACAGCGAACTGGACGTCACACGGTGACGGCGCCCCGGCAACGACGGTGGTCGGTCAACGCGCCGACACGGGCGGAGCAGGATTCGAGTCGTTCCCGCCGGAGCTTCCCGCGGCGGGCGGACCGGTGGCTCCGGTCGGTGGTGCGCCGCCGAGCCGAGTGCGCGCAGCGTCGGCCCGAGCGGCCGAAAGCCCGCATCCTCCCGAGCACGATCCGAGACGTGCGGTCGAGGCCTACAGGCGCTCCGACGGCGGTTCACGTCCCGATCCGGTGGCTTTCGCGGCCCTTGTGGGGACGGGAATCCGCCAGGCCACCAGCAGTGCGACCAGGGCCAGTGCGGCCATGCCGGTGACCGAGACGGTCAGCGCCCGCTCCCTGGCCAGCGCGTTGATCCGTACCAGCTCGTCGGCCGCGGTGCCCGTGATGCCTCGTGACAGCGCCTTCGCGCGCAGGGCGGCGTCGGACGCGGCGGTGATCTGCACCTGATGCTCCAGCGTCCGCGTCACCAGCGTCTTCTGAGTGGTGGACAGAACGCCGCTGCCGTTCACCCCGGCCTCGAACGAGTACAGCAGCGAGGTGGTCAGCAGCGCACCGGCGAGTGCCACCCCGAACGCACTTCCCAGATAGCCGGCCGTGCGGGACAGCCCCGTCACATCGCTCACCTCCTCCGGCGGAGGCGCCGACTGGACGAGGTCGGTGGTCGTCGTGGCCATGCCCCGGCCGAGCCCGACGAGGAGGATCCCCGGCGCGAGCGCCGGACCCACGGCCGACACCCCCTGCGTGTGCGGACTGAACAGGAAGCCGATCGCGCCGCAGCCGGCCGCCATGAGGACGAACGCCCCCATCGAGGCGGTGCGGTGGGTCAGTCGCCCCAGCCCGATGCGCCGGGCCGCGGTCGGCACGCGGCTCCCTACCAGGAGTGGCACCACGGGACGCGGACGTGAATGACGACCCGTTCGATGCTTCCTGTGAAGCTCCGCTTCTCGCTGCAAGACGTCGGCAGCGTACGGACCGGAAGACTGCCGTGCACCGCAGAAGAAGGCGCGGCCCGGCCGATGGCACGATTCCGTGCATGACCAGTGCCCAGGAAGTGATCTGCGGTCCGTTCCGGAAGCGCTCCCTGTGGTTCTTCGTCGGACTCGGCGCGGTCGGGGCGGGCGTGGCCGTGACGCGCCTGGCGTACCGGGGCCGGCTGCTGGACGTGTGGCTGATCGTGGGCCTCCTGCTCGCGCTGGTGGGCATCGCCTCGCTCCACTGGGTCACCGCGTGGGTGAGAGGCGACGCGTACGGCCTGCACTACCGGACGCTGCTGCGTCGCCGGAGTGTGCCGTGGAGTGCCGTCGCCGATCTGCGCGTACGGCGGCACGCCCACAGATACGGCACGACCCTTCGCGTCAGTGTGGCGCTGCGCGACGGACGCAAGCAGTTGCTGCCCCTGCTGTACGGCGACTTGTCCCACGACGAGGACTTCAACGCGAAGCTGGACGCGCTCCGCGCGCTGCTCAGCCGTCACGGAGCCCCGGAGTCGAGCCACCTCCCCGTCATCTCGAACAGCACCGCCGGCTACGGGAGCTGGGCCGGGCCGCTGGCCCTGGGCGCGCTGCTGCTCGCGTTCGCGGGCGTGATCGCGGCGGGTGTGCCGAGCGCCGCGTCGGAGGAACGGGCGCGCACCCTGCCGGCCGTGATCGCGCGGACCGAGGCCAACAGGTCCAAGCAGAACAGCTGGCTGTACCTCACCGAGAGCCGGCCGCTGGAGCGGGTCGGGGTTCCGCGAGAGGTGGCCCTGGAGTTCCAGCCCGGCGACAGCGTCGAACTGACCTTCTGGCGCGGTGGGGTGGTGGAGGTCGCCGGAGACCGCTACGTGTGGCGCAGGCACTTCAGCACCGCCGGGGCCCAGGCCGTCGCCGCGGCCGTGATCGCTCTCACCGCGGGTCATCCCGGCGCCCTGGCGCTGCTGCGCCTGCGCGGACGCCGGCTGCCCGACGACGAGGTCCTCCCGTCGGCCCTTCCATTCGCGGCCGCGCTCGCCGGTACGGCCCTGTGGCTGCTGCCGCTCTGCTACCTCCACCCCACGTCCCTGCTCACCTCTCCCACGGCGATCACCTGGGCGGCCGCGGGCTCGTCGGTCACGCTGGGCCTGATGGTCTGGGCCTGGCACGCCACCCGCGTCCGTACGCCCGGGGAAGTCGGAGCGTCCGGAGGGATCGGAGCACCCGGAGCGCCCGGAGGCGCCACCGCGGAGGGGACGGAGGTGTTCCTGCCCGCCCGTTTCCTGGAGGACACCGACTACAACCCGTACGGCTTCGGCACCCACGTCGTCCTCGGTGGCGGCGAGCCCGCGGTGGTCCCGCAGCCCGGCCCGGGCCGGTTCGCGGCGAAACGGATCCCGGTGGAGCGGCTCACCGTCACGGGAGTGCGGCGTGCCCGGGGCGAGGACGGCGACACCGTCTCGCGAAGCTGGCACATCGCCGAACTCGACGACGCGGGCAGGCCGGTCCGCCTCGCGGCCGCCCCGGCCGACCTGACCCGCATCATCCACGAACTGCGCCGTGCGAAAACTCCTGCGTCCCCCGGGCCCGGGGCGTGACCGTCCGCCACCGCACCACGAGGCCGTGAGGCCGTGAGGCCGCACGGAAGGTGCGGCGGCAGGGCCCGGATGGCACACCGAGCAGGCGGTCGAAGTGCCGCCGGTGGCCGGTACCACGCGCGGCCTTCGGCGGCTCGACCCACGCAAACGCGCCAGTGGGGGTGTGGAAGTGGCGCGATCCGGTGTTGCGACCATGCTCCGCAATGCGCAACCTGTCACTGTGGGAGCGCTCCCAGGGGTCCTGGCGCTCCCAGTGCTTTCGCACTCCCCACACCTCGCAGTCCCATGTCCGCATCCCCCCACCGGAAAGAGGGAGACTGTGTTACGTCGTGCAGTTTGTCATGATCATGGCGTTCGTAGGGTCGGGTTCCGTCCGGCCCTCCTGCTGAGCGTGCTCGCCGCACTGCTGATCAGCCTGATCCCCGGGAGCGGCACCGCCGTGGCCCACGGTTCGGTCGTCGATCCGGCGTCCCGCAACTACGGCTGCTGGGAGCGCTGGGGCAGCGACTTCCAGAACCCGGCCATGGCGCAGCAGGACCCCATGTGCTGGCAGGCGTGGCAGGACAACCCCAACGCCATGTGGAACTGGAACGGCCTGTACCGCGACGGCTCCAAGGGCAACTTCCAGGCGGTCATCCCCGACGGCCAGCTGTGCAGCGGAGGCCGGACCGAGAGCGGCCGCTACAGGTCCATGGACGCCGTGGGCGCCTGGAAGACCACGGACGTCTCGGCCAACTTCACCGTGCGGCTGTACGACCAGGCCAGCCATGGCGCGGACTACTTCCTGGTGTACGTCACCCGCCAGGGCTTCAACCCCACGACCCAGCCACTGCGGTGGAGCGACCTGCAACTGGTCGCCCGCACCGGACGGTACGCGCCCAGCCAGAACTACTCGATCAACGTGAACACGTCGGGCCTGAGCGGCCGGCACGTCGTCTACACGATCTGGCAGGCATCGCACATGGACCAGACGTACTTCCTGTGCAGCGACGTGAACTTCCGCTGAACCACCGCTCCCACCGCTCCCACCGGACGCGACGCGTTCCGCACGCGTCGCGTCCGGTGGGAACACCTTGTCCGTCAACAAGGCCCAGGTCTCCACCCTGCGGAGACTTACGCTGTCACGCCGTGCACCGGCTCACGCCCGACCGGGCGGTCCGAGGTGACCGTCGGATCACCTGACGTTTGGGGCCAGTGAGGTCGACCGCACCGTGCGAGGGGGAAATCCGTGGGCACCTACCGGCAGACCGTCGTGGACCTGGACGCCTCAGCGGAGGAGGCGGTTGCCTGGGGCCGGCGTGGCAGGAACTGGTTGGAGGAGGAAGGGGTCATCCGCCCGGTGCCGTGGCAGGACGGTGTGGCGTACCTGGCCGGGCCGCTCTGGCGGGAGGCCGTCGACCTGGCTCCCTGGGACTGGCGTACCCGGATCAAGGAGTTGGAGGAGGAGCCCGGCGACGAGCTGCGGGTCGTCACGGGGCGTACGGTCTTCTTCGCCGGTCAGGGCGACTCCCCTTCCGCGATCTGCCCCCACTGCCGGAGCACCACCTCCGCCTGGTCCGGCGCGGCCATCGACACCTGGTACGCCACGGGCGCGGCCGATCTCGACTGCCCGGCCTGCGCCCACCGCACGCCGCTTCCCGACTGGGAGTGGACCAGCGACTACTTCGCCTTCGCCCACTTGGGCTTCCAGTTCGTCGACTGGCCGCCCCTTCACCCTCACTTCACAGCCGTCTTCGGACGGGTGCTGGGCCACCGCGTCCGAGTGGTCGCGGGGAAGATCTGAGACCAGAGGGCGCCGTGGCGACCGACGAAGGCTGGGGCGCCCGGCGTGCCGTCGGCGGCCCGGGCCTTCGCCGTGCTTCCGGCTGGTGGGGCCGAACGGTTTCGAACTGCCGGCATCTGCTGTGCAAGGGCGGAGGCGGTCGGCAACAGGAGGAGTTTTCGGCCTGCTTCAGCCTGGCGTACGCGCGGGCGGACGGTACGGGGGGCACCCACACGCCGCGGAAGCGGAAGCGGAAGCGGCAGTGGCCCCGGGCCATGCGCCGAGTCTTCCGGTGGGGCCTTCGCCGCGCGGGATCTGAGTACGGGCCTGAGTACACGCACTCATGCTCCGCGCCATGACGCGCGCCACACTGCACGGCATGACTCACCCACTGCCACCGGCCGAGGAGTTGCGGGTCCTCGACGCGGAGTTGTGGCAACTCGACGCCCGACGGGCTCAGTTGCTGGCCCGCCGCGCCCAGCTGATCGGTCTCCTCCAGCCGGCCTTCCCGCCCGCTCCGCCGGTGCCGCGGCGGCCCGAGACCACCGCGCCCCGTGTGCAGAACGTGCTCCTCGTCCTCGGCGGCGTCCTGCTGACCGTCGCCGCGATCGCGTTCACCCTGGTCGGCTGGGGGCACCTGGGGATCGCCGGGCGGTCCGCGGTACTCGCCACGGTGACCGTGGCGGCGCTCGGCGCTCCCGTGCTCCTGCTGAAGCGCGGGCTGCGCTCGACGGCGGAGGCGCTGGCGGGTCTCGGCCTGGCGCTGACGGTGCTCGACGCGTACGCGCTGCACGAGGTCGCGCTGACGGCCACCGACGGCACGGGGTACGCGGCCGTCGCGGCGGCGTTCCTGGCCGGGGGGTGGTGGGGGTACGGCAGGGGACTCGGTTCCCTGCGCATCCCCTTCCCCGCCGCCCTGGCCGCCGCCCAGCTCCCCCTGCTGTTGTGGGCGGTGGCGGCCGACGCGGGTCCGTACGCGATCACGGCCGCGCTGTTGCTGACGGCCGCGTTCGACACGGTCGTCGCGCTCCGGACGTCCGCGAGGTCCCTGCGCATCGCCGCCGCCGTCGGCGCGTACGGGACGGGTGGCTGGGGTGTGGCCGCGGCCGGAGCGCTCTCCTGGCAGGCCGCCGGCCCGAGCGCCGCCGCCCGTGCGGCGGTGCTCCTCGCCCTTGCGGCGGCGATCGCGCTGTACGCCGCATGGCGCGCCCCGCGGCGGGGCCTCGCCACCGGCGCCGCCGTGACCGGCGGGCTGCTCCTGGTCGCGGCGCTCGGCGGCATCCCGCGCGCGTCGCTGCCCGGGGTGTGGACGGTGCCCGGCTATCTGGCCTGCGGGGTCGGGCTGCTGTCGGCCGTCCGCGTTCCGCTCCCGGAACCCGTGCGGCGCGGTGTCGCCCGGACGTCGGCCGCCGTCCAGACCCTGGCGGTGGTGTGGGCACTGCCGCTGGTCGTCGTGGCGCTGCTGGGTCCGGTCGGATGGACGGGACGGGTCTGGTCCGGGGCACCGTCGGACCTGCGCGCCGCGGTGACGGTCTGGGTGCCCTGGCCGGCGGCCGCGACGACCGCGCCGCTGGTGCTCGCGGTCGTCGCGGCGGTCCTGGCCGGGG
>NZ_QFDQ01000013.1 GCF_003270085.1 Streptomyces triticisoli
CGGCGCCCGGCGTGGGGCCGGCCGGCGGGGCGGGCGTCCGGCTGGTCGCGTCCGGCGACGGCGTGGGTGTGGGCGCGGGCGTGCCGGAGGAGGCCACCGTCCGCCGCTCCGGCACGGGGTCGTCCTTCACCGCGGAGGCCACCGCGTAGCCGCCGGCCGCCAGCACCCCGGCGACCGCGGCGGTGGCGCCCGCCACCCGCAGCCAGCCCCACGCTGCCGGGCGCACGAGCCGACGGCCGGGGCGGACCTGTCCGGCCATGCCGCGCTCGATCCGCGCCAGGATGCGCGCGCGGTCGGGCTCGTGCGCCCCGGCCGCCTCGTGCAGCCGGGCGCGCAGCTCCTCGTGCACGTCCCGCCGCATGGTCATCGGTCCTTTCCTCCGGCGTCCCCGGTTCGTGCCATCGCCGCGTGCACCCTGCGCGGAGCGTCCCGCGTGCCGAGCAGCCGCTGCAGCTCGGCCATCCCCTTCGACGTCTGGCTCTTCACCGTACCCACGCTCACACCCAGGGCCTGCGCGGTGTCCTTCTCGGACAGGTCGAAGGCGTGCCGCAGCACCACACAGGCCCGCTTGCGGAACGGCAGCCGGCGCAGCGCCTCCTGGACGTCGACGGCACCCGCCACGTCCGGGTTCTCGGTCCGCTCCTCGCGCTGCGACCAGAACAGGGCGATCCGGCGCCGTTCGCGCACCGCGCCGCGGATCCGGGTACGGGCCAGGTTCGCGACCACTCCGCGCGCGTACGCCACCGGGTGGTCCGCCGCGCGCACCCGGTCCCAGCGGTGCCACAGCGCCAGCAGGGCGTCGGCCGCCAGGTCGTCCGCCGCGTCCGCCTCGCCCGTCAGCAGATGGGCCAGCCGGGCCAGTTCGGCGTGGTGGCGTTCGAAGAAGGCGTGGAACTCCACGGAGGCGGCGTCGTCGACGACTGTCCCCACGGTCTCCCTCTCACAACGGCTCCCCGACGTCGAACAGGTGTGCGCCGGGTATGGGTCCCGGGACTTTATCAGCGCCCGTCCGGACCCTCGAACGTCGCATGACGGGCCGAACTCCCCGTCGGTTCCTGCTCCTTGGCGTCCCGCAGCGTCAGCACCACCTCGTCGATCTCCTCGCCCCGCGCCTGCGCGTACCCTCTGGCCCGCGCGGACTCCCGGAAGCCGCACTTGTGCAGTACCCGCAGCGAGCCCGCGTTGTCCGCCGCCGCGCGTGCGTACAGCGGGCGTTCGGGCACCTCGGCCAGCAGGGCGCGCAGTGCGGCCGTCGCGATGCCCCGGCCCCAGTAGGCGCGGTCCACCCAGTAGGTGACCTCGCGCTCGCCCGGCTCGCCGTAGACGGCGGCGCTGCCGACCACGTCACCGTCCGCCAGGATCGTGCGCTGCGTGTCGGACGAGGCGCGCAGCCTGCGCCAGTGCGCGTCGAAGGCGTCGCGGTCGGCCGGGTCCTTCGGGGTGAAGGCGGCCATCCGCAGGGACTCCGGGTCGTTCATCTGCCGGAAGAACACCGGCAGATCGCTGTCGTGGACTTCGCGGAGCGCGACGTTCATGGCTCACAGCCTCCTGGTGGCGAGCAGCAGACGGTCACGGGCGTCGAACAGGGCGTCCTTCACCATCTGTTCGTGCGCGGGCGTCAAGCGTGCCACGGGGATCGAGCAGCTGACCGCGTCCCGGGCCGGGGTGCGGTACGGGATCGCCACGCCGAAGCAGCGCAGGCCGAGGGTGTTCTCCTCACGGTCGACGGCGTAGCCCTGCTCACGGATCCGGTGCAGTTCCTCGATGAGCTTCTCGCGGTCGGTGATGGTGTGCTCGGTCAGCGAGGGCAGCGTCTCCGGGAGCAGCTTGCGCACCTGCTCGTCCGAGTACGTGCTCAGCAGCGCCTTGCCGAGCGCGGTGGAGTGGGCGGGCAGCCGGCGGCCGACCCGGGCGAAGGGGCGCAGGTAGTGCTGCGACTGGCGGGTGGCCAGGTAGACGACGTTCGTACCGTCCAGACGGGCGAGGTGGATGGTCTCGGTGGTGTCGTCGGACAGCCGGTCCAGCGTCGGGCGGGCCGCCGCGACCACCTCGTCGCCGTCGAGGTAGGAGGTGCCGACGAGCAGCGCGCGCACGCCGATGCCGTAGCGCGTGCCGGTCGCGTCGGTCTCCACCCAGCCCAGCTCGACGAGTGTGCGCAGCAGCATGTACAGGCTGGACTTGGGATAGCCGACGGCTTCCTGGACCTCGGCCAGGGAGTGCATACCGGGCCGGCCGGCGAAGTACTCGAGCAACTCCACGGTCCGCACCGCGGACTTGACCTGCGCCCCGCCGCCTGCCTCGCCTGCCGACATCGCCCTTGACCCCTTCGTTCGACGAGAAGCTGCAGTTATAGTCTCACCGTATTCATCATCAGAGACAGTGTTCAGTATATCGAACGCCCTGGTGGGTGATCCGAATACGGCCGACCGGGCCGACCGTAGGGACCGGTCGGATACTGCGGCAAGACATGTGGAGGGATCCGCGGTGGCAGCACCAGTCTGGAGTGTCGACCCCCGTACCGGAAAGCAGCGGGAACAGGTCGCGGTGGAGGCCACGGCCCAGGAGGTGGACACCGCCGTACGCGCCGCCCACGAGGCGCGCGGCGCGCTCGCCGACCGGACCGTGCGCGCGGCCTTCCTGCGCACCGCCGCCGACCGGCTTCAGGCGGCCCGGGACCAGCTCGTCGAGGCCGCCGACGCCGAGACCGCGCTCGGCCCGGTCCGGCTCACCGGGGAACTGGCCCGCACCTGCTACCAGTTGCGGGCCTTCGCGGACATCGTCGACGAGGGCGCCTTCCTCGACGTGATCATCAACCACCCCGACGACACCGCGACCCCGCCGATCCCGGACCTGCGCCGCCACAAGGTGCCGCTCGGCGTCGTCGCCGTCTACGCCGCATCCAACTTCCCCTTCGCCTTCTCCGTCGCCGGCGGCGACACCGCGAGCGCGTTCGGCGCGGGCTGCCCGGTCGTCGTCAAGGCCCACCCCGACCACCCGGCCCTGTCCGAGCTGGTCGCCAAGGTGCTGCGCGGGGCCGCCGCCGAGCACGGAGTCCCCGAGGGCGTGGTCGGTCTCGTCCACGGCTTCGACGCGGGCGTCGAGCTCGTCAAGCACCCGCTGGTCGCCGCGGCCGGCTTCACCGGCTCCGTACGCGGCGGCCGGGCCCTGTTCGACGCCGCCGCCGCGCGGCCGGTGCCGATCCCCTTCCACGGCGAGCTGGGCTCGCTGAACCCGGTGCTCGTCACCGAGGCGGCGGCGACCGAGCGGGCGGAGGCCATCGGGGCCGGCCTGGCCGGCTCGATGACGATGGGCGTCGGACAGTTCTGCGTCAAGCCGGGCCTGGTGCTGGTGCCGTCCGGGGCGGCGGGCGACGCCCTGGTCAAGTCGCTCACCGAGGCCGTCGGCGACACCGACCCGGGCGTCCTGCTCGACCGCCGGATGCGCGACAACTTCCTCGCCGGCATCGCCGAGCGCACCGGACTGCCCGGCGTCGACTCCCCGGTCACCCCCGGCGCGGGCGGCGAGCACACGGTCAGCGCGGGCTTCCTGACGGTCCCGGCCGGGAAGCTGACCGGCGAGGGCGCGTACGACGTGCTCCTGGAGGAGTGCTTCGGGCCGGTCACCGTGGTGGCCCGCTACGAGGACGAGGCCGAGGCCACCGCCGTCCTGTCCCGCCTGCCCGGCAACCTCACCGCGACCGTGCAGCTGTCCACCGAGGAGGCGGCCGGCCAGGGGCGCGGCGCCGCACTGCTGGCCGAGCTGACCCCGCTCGCCGGACGCGTCCTCGTCAACGGCTGGCCGACCGGCGTCGCGGTGGCCCCCGCCCAGCACCACGGTGGCCCCTACCCGGCGACGACGTCCACGTCCACCTCCGTGGGCGGCACGGCGATCGAACGCTGGATGCGTCCGGTGGCCTACCAGAACGCCCCGGAAGCCCTCCTCCCGCCCGAGCTGCGCGACGACAACCCCCTCGGCCTGCCCCGCCGCTTCAACGGACGCCTGGAGCGCTGACCCCGCCGGGGGGAACCACAGCGGTGGCGTCCGCGTCCTCCGTCGCATGATCGATGACAGCGGGCGCGGACGCCCGGTGATACGTACAGCCGTGCCCGCCGAGGCGGAGACCATCGCCGCGCTGCACGCGCGGGCCCGGGCGACGTACTACCCGGAAGGGACCCCGGACGACGGCACCGACTGGGCCGCGGTCTGGCGAGGTGCCGTCGAACGGCCCGGCGGGCACGTCCTGTGCGCCGTCGACCAGGGCCGCGTCGTCGGTCTCGCCTCCTTCCGCACCCCGCCGGACAGCGCCGCGGACACGGTCACGCTGTTCCAGTTCCACGTCGATCCCGACCGCTGGGGCTCCGGCATCGGCACGGCCCTGCACACGGCCTGCGTCGAGCAGTGGCGGACCGACGGCAAGCGGACCGCCGTCCTGGAGGTCCACGTGGACAACCACCGCGCCCAGCACTTCTACACCCGCCGGGGCTGGACCCAGGACCCGGACCACCCACTCACCGAAGGCGACCACCACCTGCGTCTGCGGTACGCGGTGCCCGGGGAATGAAACAGGCCGCTTGAAGGTTCACGTACATGGCGGAGGGGGTCTCCCTCCGCTTCCGTACGAGCGGGAGAGAGCCGAGAGCATGCGCGTCGAGGTCTGGTCGGACATCGCCTGTCCCTGGTGCTACGTGGGAAAGGCGCGCTTCGAGAAGGCGCTCGCGGACTTCCCGCACCGTGATCAGGTCGAGGTGGTGCACCGGTCCTTCGAGCTGGACCCGCACCGGGCCAAGGACGACATCCAGCCGGTCCTCACCGTGCTCACCAAGAAGTACGGCATGAGCGAGGCGCAGGCACAGGCAGGGGAGGAGAACCTGGGGCAGCAGGCCGCCGCCGAGGGGCTCGCCTACCGCACCCGGGGCCGCGACCACGGCAACACCTTCGACATGCACCGCCTGCTGCACCTGGCCAAGGAGCACGGCAGGCAGAGCGAACTGCTGGACGCGCTGTACCGGGCGAACTTCGCCGAGGAGCGCTCAGTCTTCTCCGAGGGCGACGAACGGCTGGTGGAACTGGCCGTCTCCGCCGGGCTCGACGCCGACGAGGCCCGCAAGGTGCTCGCCGACCCCGACGCCTACGCCGACGAGGTCCGCGCCGACGAGCGGGAGGCCGCGCAGCTCGGCGCCACCGGGGTGCCGTTCTTCGTGCTCGACCGCAAGTACGGCGTCTCCGGAGCCCAGCCCGCCGAGGTCTTCACCCGGGCGCTCGCCCAGGCCTGGGGCGAGCGCTCGCCGCTCACCCTCCTCCAGGACGGCGGCGGGGACGCCTGCGGACCGGACGGATGCGCGGTGTCGCAGAGCTGAGACCGGCGCGCCTGCCCTGGTCGGCGCGGACACATGAGCGGCGCTTGGGTGTGCCGTGCAGGAATACGCGATGGACTGCGACCGCGCCGGGCCGCACAGTGGTGCCATGGAGACCTTCGAGAGCCTCGTCCGTGCCGAGTTCGCCCCGAAGAACACCTACCTGAACACCGCGGCCCTCGGGCTGCTCCCGGCCCGTGCGGTGACGGCCCTGCGCGCCGCCGTGGACGCGGCCGCCGCCGGGCAGCCCACCGACATGTTCGCCGACGTCGAGGCCGCCCGCGCCTCCTTCGCCCGGCTGACCGGGGTCCCCGGCCACCGCGTGGCGGCCGGCGCCTCGGTCGCCGTCCACACCGGGCTGATCGCCGCCTCGCTGCCCGAGAGCGCCGAAGTCCTCACCGCGGAGGGAGACTTCAGCTCGCTGGTGAACCCCTTCCACATCCGCCGCGACCTCAAGGTGCGCAGCGTCCCGCTGGAGCAGGTCGCCGAGGCGGTACGGCCCGGCACGGCACTGGTCGCGGTCAGCGCCGCCCAGTCGGCGGACGGCCGGATCGCCGACCTGTCCGCGATCCGTGAGGCCGCGCGCGAGCACGGGGCGCGCACCTACGTCGACGTCTCCCAGGCCGCCGGCTGGCTGGACCTCGACGCGGACGCCCACGACTACGTCTCCGCCGTCGCCTACAAGTGGCTCCTGTGCCCGCGGGGCGTGGCCTTCCTGGTCGTCCCCGACGACCTCGGCGGCCTCAGCCCGCTGTTCGCCGGCTGGGTGGCGGGGGAACGACCCTGGGACAGCTGCTACGGTCCCGTAGACGAACTCGCCCACTCCGCACGGCGGTTCGACGAGAGTCCCGCACTCTTCTGCTACGCCGGCGCCCGCCGCTCCCTCGAACTCGTCGAGGAACTCGGCGTGTCCGCCGTACGCGCCCACGACCTCGCCCTCGCCGAACGGTTCCGCACCGGCCTGCACTCCCTCGGTCACGAGCCCGTTCCCGCACCCGGCTCGCCGATCGTCTCCGTGCCCGGACTCGGTCGCCGGCAGGGTGACTTGAGCGGCGCCGGCATCGAGCTCTCCGCCCGCGCGGGCAATCTGCGGGCCGCCTTCCACCTCTACAACACGCCCGCGGACGTCGACCGCCTGCTGGACGTACTGGCCGGGTGAGGACCCACGACGACAACGGGCAGTGGCCCCCCGTCCCGCAGGAGGAGGCCACTGCCCGGCAGTCACGGCGCGATCACTTCACGGGCGTGAAGTCCCGCGCCCCAATGAACTCAGGCCTGCGCACCGGCGCCGCGAACGGCTCCACCGCCGTGTTCTCCACGCTGTTGAACACGATGAACACGTTGCTGCGCGGGTACGGCGTGATGTTGTCGCCGGAGCCGTGCATGCAGTTGCAGTCGAACCAGGTCGCGGAACCGGCCCTGCCCGTGAACAGCCTGATGCCGTGCTCCGAGGCCATCTTCGTCAGCGCCTCGTCGGACGGGGTGCCCGCGTCCTGCATCTGCAGCGACTTCTTGTAGTTGTCCTCCGGCGTGGCCCCCGCACAGCCGAGGAACGTCCGGTGCGACCCCGGCATGATCATCAGGCCGCCGTTGGTGTCGAAGTTCTCGGTCAGTGCGATCGAGACGGAGACCGTGCGCATGTTCGGCAGGCCGTCCTCGGCGTGCCAGGTCTCGAAGTCCGAGTGCCAGTAGAAACCACTCGCTCCGAAGCCCGGCTTGACGTTGATCCGCGACTGGTGGACGTACACGTCCGAGCCGAGGATCTGCCGCGCCCGGCCGACCACCCGCTCGTCGCGCACCAGCCGCGCGAACACCTCGCTGATCCGGTGCACTTCGAAGACCGAGCGGATCTCCTGGGACTTCGGCTCGACGATCGAGCGCTCGTCGGCCCGGATCGCCGGGTCGCTCACCAGCCGGTCCAGCTCCCGCCGGTAGACGGCGACCTCCTCCTCGGTGATCAGCTGGTCGATGGCGAGGAAACCGTCGCGTTCGTACGCCTGGAGGTCGGCCGCCGAGATCGGGCCGGGCGTGTCGGGAGCGCCCCAGACGACGGGGTCCTGACGGGGGACGGTCACCTCGGTGGCGCCGCGGGTGGGGTAGAGGTCGGTGACCGTGTTCGTGGTGCTGTTCGTGCTGTTGGTGGTGTTCGTGGTGTTCGTGGTGACGGTCATGGGGGTCACACCTCCTCGGGTTCGGTGAGCAGGGGGTAGACGCCGTTCTCGTCGTGGTCCTCCCGTCCGGTCACGGGCGGGTTGAACACGCAGATGCAGCGGAAGTCCTCCTTGACGCGCAGCGTGTGCCGCTCGTGCCCGTCGAGGAGGTACATGGTGCCGGGCGTGATCGTGTACGTCTTCCCGGTCTCGCGGTCGGTCAGCTCGGCCTCGCCCTCGACGCAGACGACGGCCTCGACGTGGTTGGCGTACCACATCGACGTCTCCGTGCCGGCGTACAGGACCGTCTCGTGCAGGGAGAAGCCGACCCTCTCCTTGGCGAGGACGATGCGCTTGCTCTCCCAGGTGCCGGACTTCGACTTGACGTGCCGGTCGGTGCCTTCGATGTCCTTGAACGAACGGACGATCACGGTGGTACGTGCCTCCTAGCTGGCTGGGTCGCTCGTTGCTCTTTGCTCGGTCGGGTGTTCAGGCGGTCTCGCGGACCGCGCGGGCGAGGACACGCATGCCCTCGTCCAGCTCCTCGGGGGTGATGGTCAGGGCCGGCAGCAGCTTGACGACCTCGCCCTCCGGGCCGGAGGTCTCCACCAGCAGCCCGAGGTCGAAGGCGCGCCGGGCGATCCGCTCGGCACGGCCCTTGTCGTGGAACTCCAGGCCCCACACCAGGCCCCGGCCCCGGAACTCACTGACGTCGGCGCGGTTCTCCTCGGCGATCGAGACCAGCCACTGCTCGACCTGCTCACCGCGGGCGCGGGTCTGCTTCTCCATCGCCGAGCCGTCGGTCCAGTACGCCTCCAGCGCGGCCGTGGCCGTGACGAAGGCGGGGTTGTTGCCGCGGAAGGTGCCGTTGTGCTCGCCCGGCTCCCACAGGTCCAGCTCGGGCCGGAACAGGCACAGTGCCATCGGCAGACCGTAGCCGCTGATGGACTTCGACACGGTGACGATGTCCGGCACGATCCCGGCCTCCTCGAAGGAGAAGAAGGCCCCGGTGCGCCCGCACCCCATCTGGATGTCGTCGACGATCAGCAGCATGTCCTGCCGCTCGCACAGCTCCTTGAGAGCGCGCAGCCACTCGGCCCGGGCGACGTTGATGCCGCCCTCGCCCTGCACGGTCTCGACGATCACGGCGGCCGGCTTGTTGAGCCCGGAGCCCTGGTCCTCCAACAGCCGCTCGAACCACAGGAAGTCGGGGACCGTGCCGTCGAAGTAGTTGTCGAACGGCATCGGCGTGCCGTGCACCAGCGGGATGCCGGCGCCGGCCCGCTTGAAGGCGTTGCCGGTGACGGCGAGGGAACCCAGCGACATGCCGTGGAAGGCGTTGGTGAACGACACGATGGCCTCGCGGCCCTTCACCTTCCGGGCCAGCTTCAGCGCCGACTCGACCGCGTTGGTGCCGGTCGGGCCCGGGAACATGACCTTGTACGGCAGATCGCGGGGGAGCAGGACCAGGTCCTGGAAGGTCCGCAGGAACGTGCGTTTGGCGGTGGTCGACATGTCGAGCCCGTGGGTGACGCCGTCGCGCTCCAGGTAGTCGAGCAGCGCCCGTTTCAGTACGGGGTTGTTGTGGCCGTAGTTGAGCGAGCCGGCGCCCGCGAAGAAGTCGAGGTACTCGTGGCCGTCCTCGTTGTACATGCGGCTGCCGCGCGCCTGGTCGAAGACGGTGGGCCAGCCACGGCAGTAGCTGCGCACCTCGGACTCCAGGGTCTCGAAGACGCTCAGGTCGGGCTGGGTGATGGTCACGGCGAATCGCTCCTCGGTGTGGGGAGTGAGAGGGAGTCGGAGAGATGGGGTCTGGAAGGGGGCGGGCGGGGGAGCGGCCGGGTCTCAGAAGGACAGCGGACCGATCCGGTAGAGGACCTCCGGGTCGTGCGGCCCGTCCGGGAACTGCCCGGTGTCGAACAGGACCTCGCGCTCGACCGTGGCGCCGTGCCGGGCGGCGTAGGAGGTGAACAGCCGCTCGGAGGCGGTGTTGCCCGGGGTGATCGTGGTCTCGACCGCGGTGAGCCCGCGCTCGGCGGTGACCCGGGCGGTGAGCCCGTCCAGCAGCCGGGCGGCCAGGCCCCGGCCGCGGTGGCCGGCGTCGACGGCCACCTGCCACACCAGCAGGGTGTGCGGGCTGTCGGGCCGCACGTACCCGGTGACGAAACCGACCGGTTCACCGTCCGCGCCGCGCGCCACCGCGGACGTGGCGGCGAAGTCGCGGCACCACAGCAGATAGCTGTACGAAGAGTTCACATCCAGCGTCCCGGAGTCCTTCGCGAGCCGCCAGAGCGCGGCGCCGTCGGCGACGGTGGGACGCTCGATGCGTGGGGTCTCCGGCAATTCGGTATGAGAGGCTTGCAGGTCTGCTTGTGCGGCAGTCATGCGAAATGAACTTACCGAGAGGAATTCAAAAATGCATCGCCCTTGGGGCTTACATGAATCGCGCCTGTGTGTTATCACGCGGGCGTACGGCTACGCGAGGAGCCTGCATGATGTGCCGGTTTGCCCGTTCATTACCGGGCAAAAGGGCCGCACTTGTGGAGCGCGTCACAGCTGGATAACTCTTGCGGGAGCCCTTGGGAATGCACCTCGGAATGTTCGCAAAACCTTTGCGTTTAGGTTGCGAAAAACGGGGCAGAAGAAGACGGGCGGCTACTCCTAATTGAATTAAAGAATTGCCCTGATGTAAAGCTGCTGTCAAGCACCGCTAACCCCGTCGATACGCTCCCGGAGAATGTCGGCATGTCCGTTGTGGCGCGCGTACTCCTCAATCATGTGGACGAACACCCACCGCACACTGACCTCCACCCCCGCCATCGCCCCGCCGGCGATCCGCCCGGTGTCGTCCAGACCCCTGCCCGCGCACACCTCCCGCCCGCGGGCGATCTCGCGCCGCCACACGTCCAGCGCCTCCCCGAGCCCGCGCGCCGGATCGAGCGCGTACCCGGTCTCCTCCCCGAACACCGGCGGCACGTCGAGCCCGCCCACCACCCGCTGGAACCAGTTCCGCTCCACCTCCGCGAGGTGCTGCACGAGCCCGAGCAGCGTCAGCGACGAGGGCTCCGCCGATGCCGTCCGCACCTGCGCGTCGTCCAGCCCGGCGCACTTCAGCTCCAGGGTGGCCCGGTGGAAGTCCAGCCAGCTCTCCAGCATGGGCCGCTCGGGCCCGGTCATCAGCGGAACCGGGCGGCCGTCGGGCAGGGTCTGCGGTGCGTCAGCGGGCATGGGGCGAGCATGGCACGGGCGGGGTGCCCGGCGCCCCCGCCTTTTCAGCCCCGCCCGCCCTGCCCCCGGCCGGCTACCGGCGCCACGTCCCCGCGACCGCGTGCCGGGCGGCCTCCACGTCCACGTCCGTGCCGTGGTCGGTCAGGGCGGTGGCCAGGGCCGTCAGGCTTGCCTCCACGGCCTCCCGGGTGGCGTCCGCGCCGTAGTGGTTGACGCGGATCATCTCCTTGGCGAGCGGGCCGCCGCCCGCGGCCAGCGGGAGGGCCGGGTCCGTCTCCAGGGCCCGGGCCACCAGGTCGGAGGCCGCGACGCCGGCCGGGGCGCGCAGGGTCGTGGCGACCGGGGCCGCCTCGGAGGCCTCGTGGACGTACGGCTCCAGGCCACCGCCCAGGGCCGACGCGCCCGCACGGGTCGCCGCGGCGGCGCGGCGGTGGCGGGCCATCACCTCGTCCGGCCCCACCGCCTCGATGCGCTCCAGGCAGGCCTCCAGCGCCAGCATCTCCAACTGCGCCGGCGCGTGCAGCAGCGCGGTGCGGCCGCCGTCGATCCAGCGCTCCTTCCAGTCCAGCAGGGACAGATAGGAGCGGCGCGGCGCCCGCGGGTTCGCCGCCATCCGGGCCCAGGCACGCTCACTGACCGACACCGCCGACACCCCGGCCGGCCCGCCCATCGCCTTCTGCGCCCCGATCACGCACAGATCCACGCCCCACGCGTCCGGCAGCACCGGCTCGGCGCCGACCGACGCCACGGCGTCCAGGTGGAACAGGGCACCCCGCTCCCGTACGACCTCACCGATCTCCGCCACCGGATTGGTGTTGCCGGTCGCCGCCTCCGCGTGCACCAGCGACACGAAGTCGATCTCCGGATGCTCGGCGAAGGCCTCCTTGACCTGGTCCGCCGTGACCGCCGTGTGGTACGGGACCGACAGGTCGTACACCGTCGCCCCGCAGTCCCGCAGCCAGTTGCCGAACGTCTGCCCGTACGGCCCCGTGATCACGTTCAGCGCCGTCGTGCCGGGACCGGCCGCTCCCCGGATCGCACCCTCCAGCGGCAGCAGCGCCTCGCCCTGCATGATCACGACATCCTGCTCGGTGGCCAGCAGCCGCGCCACCCGGTCCTCGATCGAGGCGAAGCGGTCGGCGCCCAGCGGGGCGAGGTCCAGGAAGGGATGGGTCACGGTGGTGTTCTCTCCATGCGGGCGTGGGCAGACGCATCGAGAGTAGTCGCCCCGTCCCGCACCGGACCGGGTGGGACAGGGCGAGCGGTGGCTCACTAAGGTGCGATGCATGAGCGATCACGCGGTGCTGCACGTGAAGGGGCGAGTGCTCGCCGGACCGCAGGACGACCAGGTCCGGGACGAGCTGTGGGTGGTCGGCGGCCGGGTCACGTACGACCGCCCCGCCGGCGCCCGCGACATCCGTACCGTCGAGGGCTGGGCCCTGCCCGGCCTGGTCGACGCGCACTGTCACGTCGGCCTGGACGCCCACGGCCCGGTCCCCGAGGACGTCTCCGAGAAGCAGGCCCTGACCGACCGCGACGCCGGCACCCTCCTCCTCCGGGACGCGGGCTCGCCCTCGGACACCCGCTGGATCGACGACCGCGAGGACCTGCCGAAGATCATCCGTGCGGGCCGCCACATCGCCCGCACCCGCCGCTACATCCGCAACTACGCGTGGGAGATCGAACCCGAGGACCTGGTCGCGTACGTCGCCCAGGAGGCCCGGCGCGGCGACGGCTGGGTCAAGCTGGTCGGCGACTGGATCGACCGCGACCTGGGCGACCTGTCGGCCTGCTGGCCGCGCGAGGCCGTCGAGGCGGCGATAGCGGAGGCCCACCGCCTGGGCGCGCGCGTGACCGCGCACTGCTTCTCGGAGGACTCCCTCCAGGACCTGGTCGAGGCGGGCATCGACTGCGTCGAGCACGCCACGGGCCTGACCGAGGACCTGATCCCGCTCTTCGCCGAACGCGGCGTCGCGATCGTCCCCACCCTGGTCAACATCGCCACCTTCCCCAAGCTGGCCGACGGCGGCGAGGCCAAGTACCCCCGCTGGTCGGCCCACATGCGCCGCCTGCACGAGCGCCGCTACGACACCGTCCGCGCCGCTTACGACGCCGGCATCCCGGTCTACGTCGGCACCGACGCCGGCGGCTCCCTGCCCCACGGCCTGGTCGCGGCCGAGGTCGCCGAACTGGTCACGGCAGGCATCCCACCCCTGGAGGCCCTGTCGGCGACGACGTGGGCCGCACGCCAGTGGCTCGGCCGCCCCGGCCTCACCGAGGGCGCCCCCGCCGACCTCGTGGTCTACGACGAGGACCCACGCGCGGACGTACGCGCACTGGCGGCACCTCGGCGGGTGGTGCTGAACGGGAGGGTGGTCGGCTGAGAGCCGGCTCGGCGCGCACGGTCGGCGAAGCTGTGTTCTCGAACGACCGCCACTCGTAACCGCTGACCTCCCCGGTCTGGAGCGTCACCGCGTGCTGGGTCCGAAGAGGAACGGTCTCGACCCCCGGGAGGGGAATGACGGCGTCGCGAGGGATGCCGGCTTCGGGACCGGGCCGCTCGATCAGTCCTCTGTTCCGACGCTCATCCGGTGGGGCGTGCCGAGGCCGTCTGGTGTGCGCTCGACCCTGTCCACACGTTCGCCGGCCCGTGGCTGGGGCCGATCCCGTATGTCCGTGGCGAGACGGTACTCCGGCAGTGCGATGCACCCGGCCTTGGCGAACTGCGCGGCGAGCAGGTTCCGCATCGGCCAGCGGGTCATCGACCGCATCGAGAGATCGCGCAGCCGGATGCCGAGCCGGCCCGATGGAGCGTACCCGGCGGCTCCGCCGGGCGGCAGCTGCTGCGCCTGGCTCACGTACGGGCGCATCACTGTGTCGTAGCGGCGGAAGGCGGCACCGTGGTCGCCCTCGGTGGCGGCGAGTTCACCGGCCAGGACGTAGGCGCCGACCAGGGCAAGGCTGGTCCCGAGGCCGGTCAGCGGAGTCGCGCAGTATCCGGCGTCGCCGAGCAGGGCCACGCTGCCGCGCGACCAGCTGTCGAGGCGGACCTGGCCCATGGAGTCGAAGAGGAAGTCCGGGGCGGTGCGCATCGCCCGCAGCAGGCGTGGAGTCTCCCAGCCGACGTGGGCGAAGTGCCGTGCTACGACATCCTGTTGGGCGGCGACGTCGCGGCGGTCGTAGGCGAGCGGTGGCGAGCGGAAGCTGAAGCCGGCCTTGATCTCGCAGGGGAGGCGGCCGGACGTCGACCTCACCACCGTGCCCGCCGAGTCGCTTCCCGGGGAACTCCGCGAGCAGGTCGCCGCCCGGCGCGACCCGGACTCCTTCAGCAACAGGGCGTTCGCGGTCACCGATCCGGCGGAGATCGACTTCGGCTCACCGGAGGTGCAGGCCGTGGAACTCCCGGCCTCCAACGGCATCGGCACCGCACGCGCACTGGCGCGCATGTACGCCGCGCTGATCGGCGAGGTGGACGGCGGACGCCTGCTCGCTCCGGGAACCCTGGCGTCGGCGACCAGGGAGCAGGCCGGCGGGAAGGACCGGGTGATGCTGATACCGAGCCGCTTCAGCACCGGCTACATGCTGCCCACCGAGGCCAACCCCATGACCGGCCCGAACGCCTTCGGCCACACCGGCCGGGGCGGCTCCCTCGGCTTCGCCGACCCGGAGCACGGCATCGCTGGTCGGTGCGGTGCGAAGGTCACTGGCGCAGATGGCTGTTGACCGCCATCTGCCACGGGGGTGACCGGTGGGAACACCCGTGCCAGAAGAATCGAAAAGATGGGCGGAAACCCCACGAAAGGGTGAAGTAACCCAGGATCGCTGACCGTTCACTCTCGGTGCGTAATTCTTACCGGGTCCCAAGCATTCTCTTCTGGGGGTCCCACACCTTGAACGGCCACACCTTTCGCATGCCCGCACGCCGTTGCGTCACCGTCGCCGCCGCCACCGTCCTGGCAGCCGGCCCGGTGGCGCTGGCCGGAGCGGGCGCCGCGCATGCGACCGGCGCGCAGGACGGTCGCGCCGGCGCCTCCGTGCTGCGCACCGGCCTCGACGTGTCCCTGCTCAACAAGACGGTGAACGTCCCGCTCGCCGTCTCCCTCAACGAGGTGCAGGCACCGCAGAGCGCACAGCAGACCGCGCTGACCGCCCGGCTCGACGGCGTCGACGGCGGAAAACCCTTCAGCGTGCTCCGCGCGGACGTGGCGAAGGCCGACGCGACCGTCTCGGAGGACAAGGCCGAGGGCACGGTCGAATTGGCCCACGCCAAGCTCCACGTCCCCGGCCTGCCCCGGCTGTCCGTCATCGAGGTCGACCAGGTCACCTCCAGGGCGACCTGCGAGGCGGGCAGGCCCCCGGTCGCCACGTCCAACGTCCTGGGTCCGGTCACCGTCCTCGGTAAACGGGTGACCGTCACCCCCGGTGGCACGACCGACGTCCACGTGCCGGGCGTCGGCGAGGTCCGCCTGGACCTGTCCCAGCGCGAAACCACCTCCCGCACGGCTGCGGCAACGGCCCTGGAACTCAAGGTCTCCGTCAACCCGCTGAAGCTCAACGTCGCCGAGGTGGAAGGAACCATCACCCTCGCCAGGGCGACCTGCGAGGCTCCCACGGCCCCCGAAGAGTCCGCGGCACCCCCCGCCCCCGACGTCAAGCCCCAGGGCGCCCCCGACGCCGAACCCCAGGGCGCCCCCGGCGCCAACCCCCAAGGCGCCCCCGCGGCCGAGCCCGACCTGGCGGAAACGGGCAGCAACTCCCTGACCCCCTATCTGGCGGGAGGCTCGGCAGTGCTGCTCGCACTCGGTGGAGGAGTGGTGGCGCTGACCCGCAAGCGCAGGAGTTAGGGGGAGGGGCGGGGGCTGGGGCGGAGTCCTACGTCGGTACGTCCAGGGCCGTGGACAGGGCCGCCAGGAAGCCGGCTGTCGTTTCCCGGTCCCGTACCGCCAGGCGCAGCCACTCCTCGTCCAGCCCCGGGAACGTGTCCCCGCGCCGCACCGCGTAGCCCAGGGTGCGGAGCCGCTGCCGTACGTCCGAAGCTCCCGGCATACGGACCAGTACGAAGGGACCCTCGGCCGGCGAGACCACCCGCACCCCCGCCCCCGCGAAGGAGGCCAGGCCCGCCACCAGGCGGGCCCGGTCCTCCGCGATACGGCGGGCGGCCTCCTCCGCCTCCGCCAGTGCCCGCGGCTCCACGCACGCCGCGGCCGCCGCCAGCGCCGGCGTGGACACCGGCCACAGGGGCTGGGCCCGCTCCAGTTCCGCGATCACCTCCGGGGCGGACAGCACGTAGCCGATGCGCAGGCCCGCCAGCCCCCATGTCTTCGTCAGGCTGCGCAGCACCACCAGACCGGGCACGTCGGTCCGGCCCGCCAGCGCCTCCCGTTCGCCCGACACCGCGTCCATGAAGGCTTCGTCGACCACCAACACCCGGCCAGGTCGGGCCAGTTCGGCGAGCGTCGAGGCCGGGTGCAGGACCGACGTCGGGTTCGTCGGGTTGCCGACCACCACCAGGTCCGCGTCCTCGGGGACGGCCGCCGGGTCGATCCGGAAGCCGTCCTCCTCCCGCAGCAGCACCCGGTCCACCGTGTGCCCCGCGTCCAGCAGTGCCGCCTCCGGCTCCGTGAACTGCGGGTGCACGACGACCGGGCGGCGCACCTTCAACGCCCGCGCCAGCAGCACGAACGCCTCCGCCGCCCCCGCCGTCAGCAGCACCCGCTCCACCGGCAGCCCGTGCCGCGCCGCCACCGCCGCCCGCGCGGCCCGCCCGTCCGGATAGGCCGCGAGACCGGTGAGCGAGGCGGTGATCCGCTCCCGCAGCCATGCCGGCGGAGTGTCCGCCCGCACGTTCACGGCGAGGTCCACCAGCGCGGAGCCGTCGTCCCGCACCTCCGCGTCCCCGTGGTGCCGCAGGTCGTGGCGGCCCGGCGCCCGATTCTCAGTGCGCATGTGAGTGCGCGTGTCCGTCGTGGTGGTGCTCGTGGTGCCCGTGGTGGTGGCCGTCGTCGTCCGGGTGGTAGTGCGGCTGCTGCGGCAGCCCCACCTTGTCCTCGAAGCCCGGCAGCGCGATCCGGTACACGCACGAGTCGCAGTTCATCCGCAGATCGCCCTTCACCGCCTCCTCGTACCGCTCCATCACCAGGTCCAGCAGCTCCGGCTCCGGCCCGATCACGTCCGCCGAGCGCACCTCGACCTCCGGGTGGACCGCCGCCCAGTCCGCCGCCTGCCGCCGCACCCGCTCCGGCAGGATGCCCGTGAACAGGAAGTAGGGGAGGACCACGATCCGCCGCGCGCCCAGCTTCGCGCACCGCTCGAGACCGCTCGGCACATCCGGCGCCGCCAGCGACACGAACGCCGTCTCCGCGCCCGCGTACCCGCGCCCCTCCCACAGCAGCCGCGCCGCCTTGCACACCTCGGAGTTGGCATCCGGGTCCGTCGACCCGCGCCCCACCAGCAGCACCGTCACCTCGGAGCGGTCCCAGGAGGGGTCCACCGCCTCGTCCAGCCGCCGCTCCAGCACGCTCAGCAGCGCGGGGTGCGGGCCCAGCGGACGGCCGTAGGTGTACGAGATCCCCGGGTGCCGTTGCTTCTCGCGGGCCAGCGCCGCCGGGATGTCGCCCTTGGCGTGCCCGGCGGACACCAGCATCAGGGGTACGGCGGCGAACCGCCGCACCCCCCGCCCCACCAGCTCGGCGACCGCCTCGCCCAGCGGCGGCGGGGACAGTTCGATGAAGCCGCCCGCGACGGGCAGTTCGGGGTGGCGGCGGCCCAACTCCCTCACGAAGTCACGGAACGCCTCGGCTCCGGCCTCGTCCCGGGTGCCGTGACCGGCGATGAGCAGGGCGGGAGGCGGCGGGGTGGTCACAGGGTCTCCTCAGACGATTCAAGCGAAGTGGGGTGATACAGCAGGGCGTTGAGCGCGGCGGCGGCGACCGCCGAACCGCCCTTCTCGGACACGTTGCTCACCGCGGGCAGCCCGCTCCCGCGCAACGCGGCCTTGGACTCGGCCGCCCCGACGAAACCGACGGGCAGACCGATGACGAGTGCGGGGGAGGCGTCCAGCCTCAGCAGCTCCTCCAGGGCGGTCGGGGCGCAGCCGATCACCCACAGGGCGCCCGGGCCGACGTCCTCGTACGCCAGCCGGACCGCGTGCGCCGAACGCGTCAGCCCGGGACCCGGCCCGGCGTCCTTC
Organism: Streptomyces triticisoli; assembly: GCF_003270085.1. Taxonomy (GTDB): domain Bacteria; phylum Actinomycetota; class Actinomycetes; order Streptomycetales; family Streptomycetaceae; genus Streptomyces; species Streptomyces triticisoli. The sequence continues at coordinate 17,922 of NZ_QFDQ01000013.1, forward strand.
AGACGGCAGACGGTGTCGCGCCGGGTGATCCCGGCCGCCACCATCTCCACGTCCACGACCACGGGCGCCCCCGCGTGCAGCGCCGTGTGTGCCCGCACCAGCTCACCCTCGTCCATGACGAGGTCGGAGGCGTACTCCAGGTCGGCGGCGGAGTGGATGACCCGCTCCACCACCGCCCGCGTCAGCGGCGGGAAGTGCGAGGTGTCCAGGCGGGCGCGCAGCCGGCGGAAGGACTCCTGCTCGATGGGGTGGACGACGCGGTTCACTTCGGGTCCTCCCGGGTCTCCTGCCAGCGGTAGCCCCGCGGCGTGACCATCCGCCCCGCGATCTCACGGGTCGCCGTGTTGCCGACCGTCACGACCGTCATCATGTCGACCGTCGCCGGGTCCAGCCCGGCCAGCGTCGTCAGCCGGCTGGACTCGTCCGGCCGCGAGGCGTTGCGTACGACACCGACCGGTGTCGTCGGCTCCCGGTGCCCGGCGAGGATCGCCAGCGCCTCGGGCAGCTGCCAGTCGCGGCCCCGGGAGCGCGGGTTGTAGAAGGTCACGACCAGGTCGGCCTCCGCCGCCGCCCGCACCCGCCGCTCGATGACCTCCCACGGCGTGTGCAGGTCGGAGAGGCTGATCGACACATGGTCGTGCCCGAGCGGCGCCCCGAGGACCGCCCCGGCCGCGAGCGCCGCCGTGACCCCCGGCACGCCGACCACGTCGATGTCGTCCGACGCCTCGGCGAGCGCGGGGGAGGCCATGGCGTACACCCCGGCGTCCCCGCTGCCGATCAGCGCCACGGCGTGCCCGCGCCGGGCCTCGGCGACCGCCGTCCGCGCCCGCTCCTCCTCCGCCCCGAGCCCCGACTGAAGGATCCGGGTGCCGGGCCGCAGCAGGTCGCGGATCTGGTCGACGTACTGGTCGAGCCCCACCAGCACGGAAGCCCGCCGCAGCTCCGCCTTCGCGCGCGGGGTCAGCAGGTCCCGGGCGCCCGGACCGAGCCCGACGACCGCGAGCCGCCCGCGCCCCGGCCGCCGTACCACCGCACACGTGGCCATGGCCGGCTGCCCGTCCGCCCGCTCCGACTTCCTCTTGGGCACCAGGAGTTCACCCCCGCCCACCAGCGCGGCGGCCTCCGCGACCGACGGCGTACCGACGGCGGCGAGCGGCGCGGCGGACGGGTTCGGCACGTCGACCGCCGCCAACTCCCCGGCGGAGTACGTCACCAGCGGCACCCCCAGCCGCCCGGCCGCCGCGACGAGACCCGGCTCGCCGGCCTTGGCGTCGACGGTGGCGAGGCAGGAGACCGACCGCACGGACAGCCCCGCGTCCCGCAACGCGCCCTCGACCAGCCCCAGCACCTCCTCCACGGGAACACCCCCGGAGGCACCGACGCCGACCACGAGGGACGGCGGCCGCAGGACCACCTCGCGCTCGCCCGGCTCGACCGCCCGGTCCGTCACCCGCACGGTGTACGGCCCCCGCGCCGCCACCGGCAGCGGCGGCAACGGCCACGGCACCTCACGGTCGAGAGCCACGGGCTCTCCGTCGAGCAGCGCCCGCGACACCCCGGCCACGTCCCCCTCCACCGGCAGCCCCAGCGTGTCCAGCCCCGGCAGTCCCACGGCGTCCGTCGCAGTCGTCACCACGGGCTCGGCCCCCAGCAACTCACCCACCGCCACCGCGAGTTCGTTCGCCCCGCCGCCGTGCCCGCCGACCAGCGACACGGCGAACCGCCCGGCCTCGTCCACGCACACCACACCCGGGTCGGACGCCTTCCCACCCAGCAGCGGCGCGATCAGCCGGACCACCGCCCCCGTCGCCAGAAAGCACACCAACTGCTCGCACTCGGCGAACGCGGCCCGTACGGCGTCCCCGACGTGCCCCTCGTACACCCGTGTACGCTCCGGCCACGCGGCCGCCAACCGGTCCCGCGCAGCCGCGCCCGCCGCGGTGGCGGAAATGAGGCCGATCACTGGAAAACTCCTTTACTGGACGCCGGGGGCCGCACGCCCCACAGCAGGAACACGGGATTGGCCGCCGCCAGCCGGGTCACGTCCCCCGGCAGCGGCGCCAGCCGGGACGACTGCAGCAGCACCCCGTCGCAGGCGAACCCGGCGACCGTGAGCGCCTCGCGCGCCGCCGGCACCCGGTCGAGCGCCGCCATGGAGACCACGACGGTCCGCCGGGCCCGCCGCGCGCACGCGCCGACGATGTCCGGCAGCTCACGCCCCCCGCCGCCCACGAACACGGCGTCGGGATCGTCGAGCCCGGACAGCACGACGGGCGCCGTACCGTGCACCACCGCCACATCGACCCCATGGGCATCGGCGTTGGCCCGGATCCGCTCCACCCCGTCCGCCGCCTTCTCCACCGCGACGACGGCCGCCCCGAGCCGCGCGCACTCCACCGCCACCGACCCCGACCCGGCCCCCACGTCCCAGACCAGGTCACCCAGGTGCGGCCCGAGCCGGGCCAGCGCCAGCGCCCGCACCTCGAACTTGGTGACCATCGAGTCGCGGTGTGCGAACCCGGTCTCTTCCAGGGCCCACCGGGACGGGCCGGGCGGCTGCCCAGCGACCGTACGTACGGGTCCCAGCGCCCGTGCCTCGTCCAGGCACAGCACCACGCTCACCGCCGTACCCCAGTCCCGGCCGGCGGCCTGGGCGGGCGTGACCCGCTCCACGCGCTCGCGCGCCGGATCACCCAGCGCGGAGGCCACGACCAGCACCCGGTCGCCGGAGGGCGTGCGGGCCAGCGCGGCGCCCAGCTCGGCGGGCCCGGCCCCCGGCCCGGTCAGCACGGCGACCTTCGGCCGCGCCCGGCACACGTTGACGGCCGTCCGCAGGTCCCGCCCGTGCGCGCTGACCACCACCGCGTCGTCCCAGGGCAGCCCGAGCCGCGCGAAGGCGACGGCGACGGAGGACATCCCGGGCCGCACGTCCAGCCGCCCCGGCCCGAACCGCTCGGCCAGCACCCGCACGACCCCGAAGAACCCCGGATCGCCCGAGGCCAGCACGACGACACGCCGCCCCTTGTCGACGTACCGCTCCACCACGTCGAGCGCGGGCTCCAGCGGCCCGAGCACGACCCGCTCGGCGCCCTCCGGCAGCCGTACGGCGTCCAGATGGCGCCGCCCTCCCACGACGAGCCCGGCACCGGCGAGCACCTGAGTGTCGTACGCCGCCCCCGTCCCCGCACCGACGACCGTGATCACGTGCTCGCACCCCGCGCGCGCAGGGCCTTGCGGGCCTCGGGGTCGGCCTTGCGGTAGCCGTGGAAGTGGCCGGGGTGGTACAGGTGCGAGCGGGTGCCGTGCGCGTCCAGCGCCGGACCGACCAGGAACAGTGTGTGCTTCCAGAGCCTGTGCTCCTTGACCGTCTCCTCCAGCGTGCCCACCGTGCACTTGACGACCAGCTCCTCCGGCCAGGTCGCCTGGTACGCCACCACGACCGGCGTGGACGTCGGATAGCCGCCCTCCAGCAGCTCCCGCACCAGCCGGCCGCTGCGGGCCGCCGACAGGAAGACGGCCATCGTGGTGCCGTGCCGGGCGAACTCGCGCACCTCCTCACCGGGCGGCATCGGCGTCTTGCCGCCGCCGAGCCGGGTGAGCACCACCGACTGCGCGACCTCCGGGATGGTCAGCTCACGCCGGGCGAGCGCGGCGACGGCGGAGAAGGAGGAGACACCCGGCACGACCTCCGTCGCGATCCCGATCTCCGCGCACCGGTCGAGCTGCTCCTGCGTACCGCCCCACAGGGCAGGGTCACCGGAGTGGACACGGGCCACGCGCAGCCCCTCCCGGTGCGCCCGCTCGTACACGGCGACGACGTCCTCCAGGGACAGGGCCGCCGAGTCCAGGACCTCCGCGCCCTCGCGCGCGTGTTCGAGCACTTCGGCCTGTACGAGACTGGCCGCCCAGATCACGACATCGGCCTCGGCGATCGCGCGGGCGGCGCGGAACGTCAACAGGTCGGCGGCGCCGGGACCGGCACCGACGAAGGTCACCTTGCCGGCGGGGGCATCGGCCATGGGTCGGGTCCTCTCGTGCGAAAAATCACGGTGTCTGGGGGTGCAGCGGTGGCCGGATGCGCGCGACCGGGGGCTGATCCGATAGCAAGAGCACATGGCGGTCTACGTCGCGCTCGGCGCGTTCCTGATGACGCTGGCCGGCGGCTGGGCGGCACAACGGGTGACCGACCGCCGCCATCTGGTCCTCGGACTGGCCGGCGGCCTGATGCTGGGCGTGGTCGGTCTGGACCTGCTCCCCGAGGCACTGCACGCGGCCGGCGGGGAGGTGTTCGGCGTACCGGCGGCCCTGCTGCTGTTCATGGCCGGCTTCCTGCTGGCCCACCTGGTGGAGCGCCTGCTGGCCGCACGGCAGGCCGCGCACGGCGGCGACGAGCAGCACAACCACCGCACGCCCGAGGTGGGCCTGACGGCGGCGGCCGCGATGGTCGGCCACAGCACCATGGACGGCGTGGCGATGGGCGCGGCCTTCCAGGTGGGCGGCGGCATGGGAGCCACGGTCGCGCTCGCGGTCATCGCCCACGACTTCGCGGACGGCTTCAACACGTTCACCGTCACCCGGCTGTACGGCAACGCGCGCCGCAAGGCGGTCGCCATGCTCGTGGCGGACGCGCTGGCCCCGGTGGCGGGCGCCGCATCGACCACCTTCGTCACCATCCCGACGTGGTTCCTCGGCGGCTATCTCGGCCTCTTCGGCGGAGCACTGCTCTACCTCGCGGCGGCCGAGATCCTCCCCGAGGCCCACCACGAACACCCGGCCCGCTCGACCCTGCTGTGCACGGTCGCGGGAGTGGCGTTCATCTGGGTGGTGGTCGGACTGTCGGGCTGACCAGCCCACCTTCCGGACAGGGCTCACAGCTTGCCGCCCCGCCCGCCGTCGCGCCGCGCGGGCGAGATGAGAGTGGAGAGGTACGGCAGCGGAGCCCCGTCGAGATCCGCGGCCGGCCGGATCGACTCCTCCGGCAGCCCGAGCGCCGACCCCCACACCGCACCGTCGACCCGCCCGCTGTTCCGCAACGCCTCGGCGACCTCCCGCGCCTGCCGCCCGAACTTGTACGCCACAACCGTCCCGGGCCCGCTCAACGCCTCCTTGAGCACGGCGGTCCCAGCGGTGACGGGCACCAGGACGAGCGGCTCGGTGCCCTCGGTGAGCACGGCCCCCGACCGCGCCGCCAGATCCTGCATCGCGGTGATCCCGGGCACGGTCTCGACGACGGTCCCCGGCACCAGATCGGCGACGGTCTGCGCGAGATACGTGAAGGTGGAGTACACGTTCGGGTCACCGATGGTGGCGAAGGCCACGCAGCCGTGCTTCCCGAGCAGACCGGCGACCCGCTCCCCGGCCGCGTCCCACGCCGCCTCGCGCCGCGCCCGGTCGGACCGCTCGTTCAGCGCGAACACCACCCGGACGACCTTCTCCTCGGGCACGTAGTGCAACACGGTCGCCTCGGCGCGCCCGCGCTCGCCGCCATCTTCTCCATCGAATGCAGCCATGACGGGTACGACGACGATGTCGGCCGCGCGCAGCGCGTTGACGCCCTTGACGGTCACCAGCTCGGGGTCGCCGGGCCCGACCCCCACCCCGATCAGCCTGCTGCTCATGACGTCCGGCACCTCTCGACGAACCGACGGGCGACACCGGGCGCGGCGGCCCAGTGGGTGTGCAGATAACTCGCGTGCACGTTGCGCTGTACGAACCCCTCGACCCGGCGCTCAGGAGCGCGCACCCCCCAGGCGGGAGCCGCCGGCCCCGTGCCCGAGCCGGGCTCGACGACGGTCCGGTGGAACTCGTGGCCGCGCATCCGCTCCCCGGCACCTGCGAGCACGCTGTCACTGACCGCCACGGCGTCCCGGTAGCCGAGGGTGAGCCGCCCGGTCATCCGGGCGGCGGCGTCCAGCACTCCGCACATCGGCTGCCCGTCGAGCTCCCGGCAGAGGTAGAGAAGCCCGGCACACTCGGCGGCGACGGGAGCACCGCTGAGCGCGAGCCCGGCGACGGCTTTCCGCAAGGGTTCGTTGGCGGACAACTCGGCGGCGTACACCTCGGGGAAACCACCGCCGATGACCAACCCGCGGGTTCCTCCGGGCAGTTGCTCGTCGCGGAGGGGATCGAAGGGGACGACTTCGGCACCGGCGGCGGTGAGCAGTTCCGTGTGCTCGGCGTAGGAGAAGCTGAAGGCCGAGCCACCGGCGACAGCAACCTTGGGCGCTGGGCCGGCACCCGACAGCCCGTCCGGCGATTGAGGACGAGGCCGTTCAGGCCGATCCGGGGGTCTGGGGGCGAAGCGCCCAGGGGCGGGAAGGGGAAGGGGCGGCGGGGGCGAAACGCACAGAGCCTCAGCCGCACCCCAAGCCGCACACGACAACGCACCCGCACTCCGCGCCAGCGCGACCAAGCCCTCCACATCACACCCGTCGGAGACCTGCGCCGCCATCGACGCAACGGCTTCCACCGCCTCCGCCCGCCGCTCGGCAACCGGCACCAGCCCCAGGTGCCGAGAGGGCATGGCCACCTGCGGAGCCCTCCGCAGCACCCCCAACACCGGCACCCCCACCGAGTCCAGCGCCTCCCGCAACAGCACCTCATGCCGCTCGGAGGCCACCTTGTTCAGAATCACGCCCCCGACCCGCACCTCCGGATCCCAGGACGCGAACCCATGCACCAACGCCGCCACCGACCGAGACTGCGACGAAGCGTCGACCACCAACACCACCGGCGCCCGCAGCAACTTGGCCACATGCGCGGTGGACGCCAGTTCACCCTCCCCGGCGGCCCCGTCGTACAGCCCCATCACACCCTCGACGACGGCGATGTCACACCCCCGCGCCCCGTGCAGGAACAACGGCCCGACCAGCTCGGACCCGCACAGATACGCGTCCAGGTTCCGCCCCGCACGCCCGGTCGCGAGCGCGTGATACCCGGGGTCGATGTAGTCCGGCCCCACCTTGTGCGGGGACACGGACAGTCCCCGCCGGGCCAGCGCGGCCATCAACCCCGTGGCAACGGTGGTCTTGCCGCTCCCCGACGAGGGCGCGGCAATGACCAGCCGGGGCACGGACGGGGACGTCACCACTCGATGCCCCTCTGCCCCTTCTGCCCGACGTCCATCGGATGCTTGACCTTGGACATGTCGGTGACGAGATCGGCGAGGTCGACCAGCTTCTGCGGCGCGTTGCGCCCGGTGATCACCACGTGCTGGGTCCCGGGCCGGTCCCGCAGCACGTCCACGACCTCGTCGGTGTCGACCCAGCCCCAGTGCATCGGGTACGCGAACTCGTCGAGCACGTACAGCCGGTACGTCTCGGCGGCCAGGTCCCGCTTGACCTGCTCCCAGCCCTCGCGGGCCTTGGCCTCGTTGTCCATCTGGGCGTCCCGCTGCACCCAGGACCAGCCCTCGCCCATCTTGTGCCAGTCGACGCCCCCGCCCTCGCCGGAGTCGCCCAGCACCCGTAGCGCCCGCTCCTCGCCGACCCGCCACTTGGCCGACTTGACGAACTGGAACACCCCGATCGGCCAGCCCTGGTTCCAGGCGCGCAAGGCCAGCCCGAAGGCGGCGGTGGACTTGCCCTTGCCGACCCCGGTGTGCACGACGACGAGCGGCCGGTTGCGCCGCTGACGGGTCGTCAGCCCGTCGTCCGGTACGACACTCGGCTGTCCCTGCGGCATTACGCGGCCCTCCTGTTGCCCTGGACTTCCCTGACCAGCCCGGCGATCGAGTCGGCCCGCAGCTCGTCGAGCGTGACGGCCGTACCGCCCAGCTCACCCGCGAGCCGCCTGGCCAGCCCCAGCCGTACGGGCCCCGACTCGCAGTCCACGACCACCGACGCGATCCCCTCGGCGGCGAACAGCCGCGCCGCACGCCCGGCGAGAGCGACCGGCTCCGGGCCACCCGTGGCCCGCCCGTCCGTCACGACTACGACCAGCGCCCGCCGCGCCGGATCCCGCAACCGTTCCACGCGCAGCACGTCGTGCGCCTTGAGCAGCCCGGCGGCGAGCGGAGTCCGCCCACCGGTCGGCAGCGACTCCAGCCGGGCCGCCGCCGCGTCGACGGACGAGGTCGGCGGCAGCGCCACCTCGGCACCCGACCCCCGGAAGGTCACCAGTCCCACCTTGTCCCGCCGCTGATAGGCGTCCAGCAGCAGCGACAGCACGGCCCCCTTCACGGCACTCATCCGCTGCCGTGCGGCCATCGACCCGGAGGCGTCGACGACGAACAGCACGAGGTTGCCCTCGCGGCCCTCCCTGCTCGCCTGCCGCAGATCGTCCCGCCGGATCACCAACCCCGGCCCCGACCGGCCCCGCGCCTGCTGGTGCGGCGCGGCGGCCTGCACGGTGGCCGCCAGGTGCAGCTTGGTCAGTGCGCCCTGCGGCCGCCGCGCCCCGGTGGTGCGCCCGTGCTCGGTACGCGCCCGGGAACGCCGCCCGGAGGCACCCTCGCCGATGCCGGGCACGCTCAGCACCTTCGTACGGAACGGCTCGGAGGCGCGTACGGCGGACTGCTCACCCGCGCCGGCACCGGACGGCTGCGGCTCCCCGCCGCTCTCACCGCCCTGCGGACCGCCGCCGCTGTCGTCGTCGGGCGCGGGCTGCCCGCCACCACCGCCGGGGCCGCCGTCCGGACCGGGGTCGGGATCGTCGTCCTCCGAGCCCTCGAACTCCTGGAGCGTCTCGTCGAGCTTGTCCTCGTCGAGCCCCGGCGCATCGAACGGATTCCGCCGCCGCCGGTGGGGCAGGGCCAGCAACGCGGCCTGCCGCACGTCCTCGGCGAGCACGTCGGTCCGCCCGGCCCACGCGGCCAGCGCGGTGGCGGTCCGGGCCATGACGATGTCGGCGCGCATGCCGTCCACCTCGAAAGCGCTGCACGTGGCCGCGATCTGCCGCAGCGCCTCGTCACCGAGCCGCACGGATGGCAACAACTTCCTTGCCGCAATGATGCGTTGGCGTACGCTGGCCTCCTCGTCGACCCATTGTGCCGCGAATCCGACCGGGTCGTCGTCGTACGCCAGCCTCCGCCGCACGACTTCCACCCGCTGCTCTGGTTCCCGTGAGGCCGCGACATCCACGGTCAGCCCGAAGCGATCGAGGAGCTGAGGCCTGAGCTCCCCTTCTTCGGGGTTCATGGTGCCGACCAGCAGGAAGCCGGCGGCATGCCGTACGGAAACGCCTTCGCGCTCGACGTAGGAGGCCCCCATGGCAGCGGCGTCCAACAGGAGATCGACGAGGTGGTCGTGCAAGAGGTTCACTTCGTCGACGTACAGGATCCCGCGGTGAGCATCGGCGAGCAGACCGGGCTCGAAGGCTTTTACGCCATCCGCGAGTGCCCGCTCGATGTCAAGTGCGCCGATGAGCCGGTCCTCGGAGGCGCCTACGGGCAATTCCACCATCCGAGCCGGGCGAAACTCGCATGTCCCAGGCTCGTGCGGCCCGTCTGGGCAGGCGAGGTCGGGGGAGTCTGGGGCGCACGAGAAGCGGCATCCGGAGACGACGTCCACCTCTGGCAACAGCGTCGAAAGTGCCCGCACTGCGGTGGACTTGGCGGTGCCTTTCTCGCCGCGCACCAGCACGCCACCGACCTTGGGGCTCACCGCGTTGAGGAGCAGAGCTAGGCGGAGGTCGCTCTGACCGACGATGGCGGTGAAGGGATAGGGCGTGTTCACGCGGTGATCACTCCTTCGGGTGGCATGTCACAGGGCTGGCCAGAAGTCAGCTGTAGCCATGGCATGGTCAAGGTCTGCTCCCCGCCCATGCGGGGATGGTCCGCGGTCCAGCAATTGGGGGCGCAGTTCGCCGTCGTGCTCCCCGCACACGCGGGGATTCGGTGGGAGATCATCCGTCTCCCTCCAGATCTCCCTCAAGCTCGAGGTAGGTTGCCCGGAGCCGGTCCAGGGTTTCCTGGTCCGGCTCCGCCCAGAGCCCGCGGTCCGCCGCCTCCAGCAAGCGCTCGGTGATGCCTCTCAAGGCCCAGGGATTCGACTTCCGCATGAAGTCCTGGTTCTCCGGCGAGAACACGTACTCGGACGCCAGCTTCTCGTACATCCAGTCGTCGACCACGCCCGCCGTGGCGTCGTACCCGAAGAGGTAGTCCACGGTCGCCGCCATCTCGAAAGCCCCCTTGTAGCCATGCCTGCGCATCGCTGACATCCACCTTGGATTCACGACGCGGGCGCGGAAGACCCTGTGTGTCTCCTCGCCGAGGGTCCTCGTTTTCACCTGATCCGGTACGGCGGAGTCCCCGACATACGCCTCCGGGCTCGTCCCCGTCAGGTGCCGCACCATGGCGACCATGCCGCCGTGGTATTGGAAGTAATCGTCCGCGTCGACGAGGTCATGCTCCCTCGTGTCCACATTTTTCGCCGCCACCGCGATCCGCCGGAACGCCGTCTCCATGTCCCCGCGCGCGGCTCGCCCGTCCAGCCCGCGCCCATACGCGTAACCGCCCCACACCGCGTACACCTCGGCGAGGTCCGCATCGCTGCGCCAGTTCCGCGCGTCGATCAGCGGCAGCAGTCCCGCGCCGTACGCCCCGGGCTTGGAACCGAAGATCCGGGCCGTGGCACGCCGCCGGTCGCCGTGTTCGGCGGTGTCCTCCTCCACGTGCGCCCGCACGTAGTTGGACTCGGCGGGCTCGTCCAGCTCCGCCACCGCCCGTACCGCGTCGTCGATCAGGCCGACGACGTGCGGGAACGCGTCCCGGAAGAAGCCCGAGATGCGGACCGTGACGTCGATGCGCGGCCGGCCCAGCTCCTCCAGGGAGACCACCTCGAAGCCGGTCACCCGGCGTGAGGCGTCGTCCCACACCGGGCGGCAGCCCAGCAGGGCCAGGATCTCGGCGATGTCGTCGCCCTGGGTGCGCATCGCGGACGTGCCCCAGACCGTCAGGCCGACCGACTTCGGGTATTCGCCCGTGTCCTGCAGGTACCGCTGCACGAGCGAGTCCGCGAGCGACTGGCCGACCTCCCAGCTCAGCCTGGACGGAATCGCCTTGGGGTCGACCGAGTAGAAGTTCCGGCCGGTCGGCAGGACGTTGACCAGGCCCCGGGTCGGGGAGCCGGACGGGCCCGCCGGGACGTAACCGCCGTCCAGCGCCCGCAGGATGTTCCCGATCTCGTCCGTCGTACGGGCGAGCCGGGGCACGACCTCGGTGCAGGCGAAGTCCAGCACGGCCACCGCTTCCGGCAGTTCGACGCCCAGCACCTCCCGTACCAGAGTCCCGCTCCCGGAAGCCGCCCAGCCGCGCTCCTCCAGCCCCTCCGCGATCCGCCGGCACAGCTGCTCCAGCAGGTCGATCGCGTCGGAGGCGGTACGCGCGGGGATGAAGGGGCGCGAAGCGCCTTCCTTGGAAGGGTGGTGGTGGGAGACGGGCGGGGCCTCGACCAGGTCCGTCAGCTCCACCGGCACCTTCACCGGCGCACCCGGCTCGGCCAGCAACTCCTTCTCCACCAGCCCGAAGTGCTCCGCCAGCGAGGCCCGCAGTCCCGGCAGCGCGTTCGCCTGTCCGCCCCACACCTGCGAGGCCCGCAGCACGGCCAGGACCAGGTTCACGCGGGGCTCGCCCACCGGGCCGCCGCCCAGGATGTGCAGGCCGTCCCTGATCTGCACGTCCTTGATCTCGCACAGATAGCCGTCGATGTGCATGACGAACTCGTCGAACTCGTCGTCGTCCGGCTGCTCGTCCACGCGCAGGTCGTGGTGCAACTGGGCGGCGGTCACCAGCGTCCAGATCTGCGCCCGCACGGTCGGCGCCTTCGCCGGGTCCAGGTCGGAGACCAGCGCGTACTCGTCGAGCAACTGTTCCAGTTTGGCCAGGTCGCCGTAGGTGTCCGCGCGTGCCATCGGCGGGACGAGGTGGTCGACGACCGTGGCGTGCCCGCGCCGCTTGGCCTGGGTGCCCTCGCCGGGGTCGTTGACGATGAAGGGGTAGATCAGCGGCAGGTCGCCCAGCACCGCGTCCGGCGCGCACCCGCGCGACAGGCCCAGTCCCTTGCCCGGCAGCCACTCCATCGTGCCGTGCTTGCCCATGTGCACGACCGCGTCCGCGCCGAAACTGTTCTCCAGCCAGCGGTAGGCCGCCATGTAGTGGTGGGACGGCGGCATGTCGGGGTCGTGGTAGATCGCGATCGGGTTCTCGCCGAAGCCGCGCGGCGGCTGGATCATCACGACGACGTTCCCGAACCTCAGCGACGCCAGCACGATGTCGTCGCCGTCGACGTACAGCGAGCCCGGCGGCTCACCCCACGCCTGAAGCATCGCGTCCCGCAGCTCGGGGCCGAGCTGGTCGAACCACGCCCGGTAGTCGGCGAGCGGCACCCGTGCGGGCGCGGCGGCCAGCTGATTCTCCGTCAGCCACTCCACGTCGTGGCCGCCGGCCTCGATCAGGCGGTGGATCAACTCGTCGCCGTTGTCGGGGTATCCCTCGACGACGTACCCCGCGTCCCGCAGCGCGTCCAGCACCCGTACCGCGGACGCCGGGGTGTCCAGTCCCACCGCGTTGCCGACCCGCGAGTGCTTGGTCGGGTACGCCGTGAAGACCAGCGCGATCTTCTTCTCGGCATTCCGCTTGTGCTTCAACTGCGCGTGCCGTACGGCGATTCCGGCCACCCGGGCGGCCCGCTCGGGGTCGGCCACGTACACCGGTACGTCGTCCGGGCCCTGCTCCTTGAAGGAGAACGGGACCGTGATCAGCCGTCCGTCGAACTCCGGGATCGCGACCTGCATCGCCGCGTCCATGGGGGACAGGGCCGCGTCCGACTCGTCCCACGCGGCGTGCGACGAGGTCAGGCAGAGCCCTTGCAGCACCGGGATGTCGAGCTCGGCCAGCGCCCCGATGTCCCAGGACTCCGCATCGCCGCCCGCCGACGCCTGCGAGGCGTGCGTGCCGCCGGCGGCGAGGACGGTGGCGACCAGGGCGTCGGCCCGCCCCAGGATCTCGTACAGTCCCGCGTCGGCACCGCGCAGCGAACCGCAGTACACCGGGAGGGCGTTGGCGCCGCATGCCTCGATCGCGTCGCACAGGGTGTCCACGAAGGCGGTGTTGCCGCTCAGTTCGTGGGCGCGGTAGAAGAGCACGCCGACGGTCGGGCGGCCTTCCGTGAAGGCGCGGCCGCCGCGGACGCCGTACTCCGGCATCTTCCGCGGTTCCTCGAACCCCTCGCCGGTCAGCAGCACCGTGTCCGACAGGAACCGGGCCAGCTCGGCCAGGTTCGCCGGGCCGCCCTCGACGAGGTACCGCAGCGCCTCCGCCACCACCCCCGCCGGCACCGACGACTCGGCCATCAACTCCGCGTCCGGTACGGCCTCTCCGCCCAGCAGCACGGCCGGGACGCCGGAGGCCCGCAGCGCGGCGAGCCCGTCCTCCCAGGCGCGCTTGCCGCCGAGCAGCCGTACGACGGCGATGTCCGCGCCGTCGAGCAGCCCGGGCAGCTCCTCGGTGACGTTCACCCGGGTCGGGTTGCCGATCCGGTAGGAGGCGCCCGAGGCGCGGGCCGCCAGCAGATCGGTGTCGGCGGTCGACAACAACAACACTGTGCTCATGCGGGCGCTCCCGGTGGAATGAAGGGCAGTCCTTGCGGCGCGCCCGACTCGATGAGCCGCCACAGCGCGTCCGTGTCCGCGTGCTGTTCGATCAGGTCGCCGAGCCGGTCGAGCTGCTCCTCGCGCAGCGCGGCGAAGGAGGTGCCGGCGGCCGGTACGAAGCGGCGGCCCGCGGCGGCCGCCACCTCGCGCAGGAAGGCCCGCCGGAAGCCGTCCGACTCCAGCGAGCCGTGCCAGTGCGTGCCCCAGACGGCCCCGACCCGGCAGCCGTCCAAGAAGGGAACACCGCCGGTGACCTCGGCGACCCCGTGGTGGATCTCGTAGCCCTCGACCCGTTCGCCCAGGGCCTCGCCCTCGGGCCGGGTGAGGGTCTTCTCGCGGGCGAATCGGATCCGTACGGGCAGCAGCCCGAGGCCGTTCACCCGCCCGGCCCGTGACTCGACCTCGTCCTCGATGTGCTCGCCGAGGATCTGGAAGCCGCCGCAGATGCCGAGGACCGGCCGTCCCTCGGCAGCCCTGCGGCGCAGGGCCTCCGCGAGGCCCCGCTCGCGCAGCCACTGGAGCGCCCCGACCGTGCCCCGGGTGCCGGGCACGATGACGAGGTCGGCGTCGGACAGCTCCTCCGGGCGGTCCACGAACCGTACGACGACGCCCGGTTCGGCGGCGAGCGCGTCCACGTCGGTGAAGTTGGACATCAGCGGAATCGCGCAGACGGCGACCCGCAGTACGTCCTCGCCCAGCGGGGGCGCCACAGCGGACTCCCGTACGGCCCCGCGCATCGACACCGCCAGTCCGTCCTCCTCGTCGATGCCCAGCCCGTGCCGGAACGGCAGCACACCGTACGTGCGCCGCCCGGTGAGCCCGTGCAGCATCTCCAGGCCCGGCTCCAGCAGCGAGACGTCGCCCCGGAACTTGTTGACCAGGAACCCGGCGACCAGCTCCTGGTCCTCGCGGGACAGCAGGGCGAGCGTGCCGAAGAAGGAGGCGAAGACGCCGCCGCGGTCGATGTCGCCGACGACCAGCACGGGCAGCCGCGCGCCCCGCGCGATCCCCATGTTGACGATGTCGGTCCGGCGCAGATTGATCTCCGCCGGACTGCCCGCCCCCTCGCAGATCACCGCGTCGTACGTGCGCCGCAGCTCGGCGAGGCAGTCCAGCACCGTGCCGAGCAGCTTCTGCTGCCGCCCGCCGTGGTAGCCGCGCGCGCTCAGCTCGCCCACCGGCTTCCCCAGGAGCACCACCTGGCTGCTCCGCTCACCGCCGGGCTTGAGCAGCACCGGGTTCATCAGCGCGGTCGGCTCGATCCGGCACGCCTGGGCCTGCATGGCCTGCGCCCGCCCGATCTCGGCGCCCTCGCGGGTGACGAAGGAGTTGAGGGACATGTTCTGCGCCTTGAAGGGCGCGACCTTGACTCCCTGCCGCACCAGCCACCGGCAGATCCCGGCCGTGACGACGCTCTTCCCGGCGTCGGAGGTGGTACCGGCGACGAGCAGACCGCCGTTCATGACGCCCGTCCTCTCTTCAGCAGTCGTGCGCCCGCGCACACGCCGAGCGCGAGCCAGCTCACGCGCCGGGAGAGTCGTACGGCCCGTTCGATGTCCCCCGCCTGGACGGCGCGCCCGGAGCCGTTGAGTACCGGGCGGTGCTCCACGCGCCCCCCGTACGCGAGCGTGCCGCCCAGCCGCACCCCGAGCGCTCCGGCGAACGAGGCCTCGACCGGACCGGCGTTGGGACTCGGGTGCTTGCCGGCGTCGGCACGCCAGGCGCGCAGGGCACCCCGCGCATCGGGACCGGCCACGGCGGCGAGGGCGGCGGTCAGCCGCGCCCCCGGCCAGCCGGCCACGTCGTCGAGGCGGGCCGAGGCCCAGCCGTAGCGGCGGTGGCGGGGGGACTTGTGCCCGACCATGGCGTCCAGGGTGTTGACGGCCCGGAAGCCGACGAGCCCGGGCACGCCGCCCACGGCGCCCCACACCAGTGCGCCCACCACCGCGTCGGAGGTGTTCTCGGCGACGGACTCGACGACGGCCCGGGCGATCCCGTCGGCGTCCAGCGCCTGCGGGTCGCGCCCGCACAGGTGCGGCAGCCGCGTCCGGGCGCCCTCGACGTCCCCGGCCTCGAGCGCCTGCCCGATCGCCCGCGCCTCCCGCGCGAGCGAGGTGCCGCCGACGACGGCCCAGGTGGCCGCGGCGGTCAGCGCGGCGGAGGCGGTACGGGAGCGGCGTACGGCGGACGCGGCCAGCGCGGCCGTCGCCACGGCGCCCCCCGCGCACACAGCGGTGTGCAGGACGCCCCAGCCGCGGTGGTCCCGCCACAGCACGTGTTCCACGGCACCCGCGGCCCGTCCGAACACGGCGACCGGGTGCCCGCGGCGGGGATCGCCGAGGAGCAGGTCACCGAGGAGGCCGGCGGTGGCGCCGTACGCGAAGACGCGATCGGCACCCATCGGGTCAGTCGGTCGTGGGTGCGGTCGGGGTGTCGCTGGTGAACCTCGGTCGGCAGCCGCGCATGGCGATATGTCCTCACTCAGGGTGTCCACGCCCTGGTTCGACGAGACCGGCGGTGAGAGTTCCTGGCTCCCGGGGAGTTGCTTCCCCGGTCACAGTGGCGGGACCGCGCCGGATTCGCACCGGGCTTCCTCTCCTGCCGCCGTACATGGCCCCGGCAGTCCACCACGCTCCGCGAACACCCGTCAACTTGCCGTTGACCTGCGCAGGCGCAGTGAGATGAGACCCACACCACCGCGCACGACCGGCGCACGAAAACGCCCGTTCTGCCCGGGGCGTCTCCAGGACGCCCCGGGCAGAACGGGCGGTGCGGCTCGCGCCTGCCGGCTCAGGCCATGATCAGGCCACGATCAGATAGATCCCGTACGCCACCGCGGCGGCGCACGCGGCGAAGCAGACGTAGGCGCCGGTGACCGCGAGCGCTCCGCTGCCGCTGCCCTGGGCGACGGCCCGCTCGCGACGGGAGAGACCGGCGATGCCGAGGGTGAACAGGGCCACGAGGCCCACCGATACGCCGAGGCTGACGCCGAAGACGGAGCTGAGGGCCGCCCAGTCGATGTCCATGGTGTTTCTCTTCCTTCTGCCTGGCCGCCGGCTCAGACGGCGGGGGCCGGCGGGGTCGTCGCGGGCGTGACGGGCGCGGGCGCCGGGGCGGGGATCGTCGCCGTGAGTTCCTCGGTCACCGGGGAGGCCGGGGGCGGGGTGACGGCGGCCATGGCCTGGGTGACCACGCCGGCGGGCTCCTCGGCGCCGTCGACGGGGGTGTCGCCGTTGACGTTGGTGTGGTCGACGATCTCGCGGCGGGAGATCTTCCAGATCGCGGCGCTGGAGGCCACCAGGAACACGGCGACGGCCGCGGTGCCCCAGTCGCCGAGGCGCGTCACGGCCTCCGCACCGGCTCCGACCAGGGCGGCGGCCGGCAGCGTGAGACCCCAGGCGATGAACATGCGGGTCGCGGTGGACCAGCGGACGACGCCGCCCTTGCGGCCCAGGCCGGCGCCCATCACCGAGCCGGAGACGACGTGCGTGGTGGAGAGGGAGAAGCCGAGGTGGGAGGAGGCCAGGATGGCGGTGGCCGCGCTGGTCTGGGCGGCGAAGCCCTGCTGCGGCTGGAGGTCGGTCAGGCCCTTGCCCATGGTGCGGATGATGCGCCAGCCGCCGAGGTAGGTGCCGATCGCGATGGCCACACCCGCGGAGACGATGACCCAGGTGGGAGGGTTGGAACCGGGGGCGAGAGCGCCGCCGGTGATCAGGGCGAGGGTGATGACACCCATGGTCTTCTGCGCGTCGTTGGTGCCGTGGGCCAGCGAGACCAGGCCCGCGGAGGCGATCTGGCCGGCGCGGTGGCCCTTCTCGGCCGCCTTGCCGTCCGACTTCCTGCCGAGGCGGTACGTCAGCCGGGTCGAGAGCAGGCCGGCGATGCCCGCGACGAGCGGGGCGGCGATCGCCGGGATGAGCACCTTGGTGATCAGGACGCCGCCGTGCACCGCGCTGACACCGGCCGAGGCGATGGTGGCGCCGATCAGACCGCCCATGAGGGCGTGCGAGGAGCTGGACGGAAGCCCGACCAGCCAGGTCAGCAGGTTCCAGAGGATCGCGCCCACCAGGGCGGCGAAGATGACCTCGGGACGAATGCCGCTCTCGTCGACGAGCCCCTTGGAGATCGTGTTGGCGACCTCCACGGAGAGGAAAGCGCCCACCAGGTTCAGCACGGCGGACATGGCCACCGCGACCTTGGGCTTGAGTGCGCCGGTGGAGATGGTGGTGGCCATCGCGTTGGCGGTGTCGTGGAAACCGTTCGTGAAATCGAACGCGAGTGCGGTGATCACCACAATCGCGAGGATCAGCGAGAAGCTTTCCATTTACCTGGCAATCGTTCGAGCGTCATGGGCGCGTCGAACGTAGGTAACCCGGGTGAACGGAAGATGAACTGGGGCGGTCGTCACGGTGTCCGTTCCTGTGATCCACCGGGGAGATACCGGTCACTTCCGGGGCGTGTCCTGACAGGATCGGGACATGACGGAGCAGCGCATCACAGAGCAGTGCGTGACGGAGCAGCGGCGGGAGCGGGAAGACGTACCGGGGCACCCAGGGGGCGCGCGAGGTGCGGCGGAGGTGGACGGCGCGTGGGAGGCGCTCGTCGCGGCGGCCCGCCGCACGGTGTCCGACGGGCTGGTCGTCGGCACCTCCGGCAACGTCTCCGTACGCGTGGGCGACACCATCCTGGTCACCCCGTCCGGAGTCCCCTACGACCGGCTCACCCCCGACGACGTGACCGGCGTCGACCTGGAGGGACGGCAGGTGCTCGGCACACTGGTGCCGACCAGCGAGCTGCCCCTGCACCTCGCCGTCCACCGCACCACCGACGCCCGCGCCGTCGTCCACACCCACGCCGTGCACGCGACGGCCGTCTCCACGCTCGTCACCGAGCTGCCGCCGATCCACTACATGGCCGGCGCGCTCGGCGGACCCGTCCGGGTCGCCCCGTACGCGACGTACGGCACCGAGGAGCTGGCCCGGAACATGCTGCACGCCCTCGCCGGCCGCACCGGCTGCCTGCTGCGCAACCACGGCACGATCACCTACGGCACCACCCTCGACCAGGCCTACGACCGCACCGCCCAGCTGGAGTGGATGTGCCGCCTGTGGCTGACGGCGTCGTCCGTGCCCGGTCTGACACCGGCCCTGCTGACGCCGGAACAACTGGCGCAGGCGGGGGAGCGGCTGCGGGCGTACGGGCAGCCGGGGCGGTAGCGGCCGGTGCGGCCGGTGCGGCCGGTGCGGGGATGAACACCGCTCTCCGGTGGAACTCGCAGGGTCATGTCACCCCGACCCTTCCTCCCACTGGCCCGTGGCCGGGTACGCCCCGACACTGGTCCTGTGCGCACAGTCACAGCGACGGCCGCGGCCGTCACCGCAGTCCTGGCGGCGGCCGGCGCGACGAGCGTCGCCGCGGGCCGGCTCGCCAGCGACGCCGCGCTCAAGGCGGTCCCGGGCCGGCCGCTGCCCACCGAACCGCGGCTGACCGTGCACGGCACGGCCGCGGGCCAGATCACCCTCACCCGGGACCTGGCCTCCCTGCGCCCCGGCACCTACGGCCTGGCCGGCAACGGCTCCCACGCGGTGGTCGGCCCCGTCCTGCCCGGCGCCCCGCACCGCCCCGACACCGTCGTACGCCGCCTGGAACGCGTCACCCACGGCTCCCTGCATCCCCGCGACAAGGTGTGGCTCACCCCCAACCTGTACGTCGGCAACCCCCGCTCCGCGCTCGGCCTGGACCACGACGACGTGGAGGTCCTGGGCGAACTCGGCGCCCTGCCCGCCTGGTTCGTGCGCGGGGTGCGCGGGACCTGGGTGATCGCGGTGCACGGTCTGGGCACCACCCGCGAACTGGCCATGAACGTCATGAGGTTCCTGCACGGCCGACACTTCCCGGTGCTGGCCCTCGCCTACCGCGGCGACGCCGGCGCGCCCCGCTCCCCGGACGGGCTCAACCACCTCGGCGAGACCGAGTGGCGCGACCTGGACGCGGCGATCCGCCACGCGGTGCGGAACGGGGCCGAGCGGGTCGTCCTGCTCGGCTGGTCCACCGGCGCCACGATGGCCCTGCGGGCCGCCCGCCACTCGCAGCTGCGCGAGTACGTCTCCGGGCTGGTGCTGGACTCCCCGGTGCTCAGCTGGGAGGTCACGGTGCGGGCCCTGGCCCGGGCCCGGCACACCCCGGGGCCGCTGCTGCCGCTCGCGGTGCGCGCCGCACAGGGGCGCGCCGGGTTCTACGGCGACCGGCTCGCGGAGGCGACCGACCCCGAGGGGTTCACGGTGCCGACGCTGATCTTCCACGGCCCCGGCGACCAGGTGGCCCCCTGGCAGCTCTCCCGTCGCCTCGCCGACCGCCGCCCCAACCTGGTCGCCCTGAACACGGTGCGGGACGCTCCGCACGGCGCGATGTGGAACGCCGACCCGGAGGGGTACGAGGAGGCGCTGCGGCGCTTCCTGACGCCGCTGATGTGAGCCGGTGCGGCAGGGGAGACCCACGGGCCGGCGGGCCGGGCCGGCCGGGTTCCGTTTCGGCCGGTGACCGCGGCCTCCGACGGGCTTCGGCCCTGGCCTGATGGCGTCGTGCCGCCCTCCTCCCGACCCTTCCCCGGCGTCTTCCCGGCCCCTCCCTCGGCCATCTCCGTCGCCCGGCGTGACATTCCGTTTGGGTTTTCGGACCGTCAACCGGAAGACTGCACCCGTGACGTCCCGTATCCCGCGCGACTCCAGGCTCCGACTCGTCCGCCCACGACCCCTGGCCGCCGCCCCCCGAGCCGTGAACCAGCGGCACCCGCGCCGCGCCGCGCCGCGCCCCCCGGAGGGCACTCCGGCCCTCGCGGAGCTGGCCGGAATGGCGCGCTCCCGGCTGGCCGGGGCGGCCCGTGTGGCCCGCTGGGCCGACGCCGCCCTCGGTCCCGGCCACGACGGGGCGACCGACGACGGCAAGGCCACCCTCTCCGACGTGTCCGCCGAACGCGCGGCCGGCGCCCTGGGCCTGGCCGCCGCACAGGTCCGCGCCGACTGGGACACCGCCCGTCTCGCCGGCCTGGTCGAGGTGCACGGCGGCAGCGCCCGCCCCGGCTGGCGGCTGCGTGCCTGGGACCGCGACGACAGCGCCGTCCTGCGCGGCTGGGTCGCCCTCTTCGACGCCTGGTCGCTCGCCTGTCCGGAACCCGGGGGCCACGAGCCCGCCGCCGTGGCCGATGTCGTCTCGGCCATGCCCCAGCTCCTCTCCTTCCTCCAGCTCTCCGCCGGTCCCGTCCCCGTCGACCAGCTCCTCGACCTCCTCCAGCAGCGCGTCACCGAACTGCGCACCGAACGCTGCGAGATCCCCTACGACCCGCAGCCCACCCAGACCGCCCCCACACACCGGCATCCGGATCCGGCCGCCCCGGCAACGACCGGCGCCGGCGAGTCCGGGGGCTCGCGCCCCGGCACCGCGCACCGGCCGACGGACCCGGCCGCCTCGGCGGCCATCGAGGCCGGTGAGCCCGCGGGCCCTTCGGTTGAGGGCACCCCGTCCACCGCCACCACCCCCACCCCGGCGCTCCCCGCGGCACCGCCGACCGGCGCCCCCACCGGTGGTGCCGCCCCGTCCGTCGCCGAGCCGGTCGGCGGTGCCGCGCTCGCGCCTCTGCTCGACTGGGCGCTGCGGGCGCTCGCGTCCGTCGGGGCGCTCACCTACGGGGGCGGGCAGGCGACGCTCACGCCGCTCGGCAGCTGGGCGGTCTGGGTCAAGCTGGAGCAGATCTGTGTCGCCGCCCAGAGTCCCGCCGGAAACATCGAGCAGTCGGCGGAGGACATGCTCCGCGGCTGCGCGCAGCTGCGGCCGAACGCGGCCCGGGCCGAGTACCGGGCCTGGCTGGCGGCCAGGCCCGTCGGCAGGGCGGTCGCCGAGCTGCTCGGTGCCGCCCGGGGCGAGGACGCCCTGCTGCGCGGGCTCGCCTTCGAGGCGCTGCGGGTCGTCGGCGCGCCCGCCGAGCCCGACGTACGGTCCGTGCTCGACGAGCCGGCGCTCAGGCCGTACGCCCTGCTGTGGCTCGCCGAGCACGACGGCGTCGACGCGGAGGACGCCCACGGGGTCCTCACCCGTGAGGAGGCCACGTGGCTGTGGGTGGACACCGCCGCCGCCGTCGCCGACCACGGTGAGGCCCCCCTGCTCGTACGCCACATGGAGGCCGCGGTGCAGCCCACCGTCCCGGCCCTCCTGGACGAGGTGCGCGCCGTCGGCCACCCCCGCACCGTGCAGGTCCTGGTCGCCCTCGCCGCCGCCCACCCCGACCCGGCCCTGGCCAGGGCCGTCCGCCGGGCCGCCTTCCAGGTGCACACCGGCGGCAGCTAGAGCAGCCGGGACGGCGGGGTCACCCCTCGATGCGGGGCGCGTACGTGCCGAAGCTCCAGATGTTGCCCTCGATGTCCCGGGCCATGTAGTCCCGGGAGCCGTAGTCCTGGTCCGTCGGGGGCATCAGGATCTCCGCGCCGTGGTCCACCGCGCGCCGGTGGTGGGCGTCCACGTCGTCCACCACCACGTACACCCCCGCCGGGCCCGCTCCGCGCATCGCCTCGTCGAAGCGGCCGCCGCGGCCCTTCGAGCCCAGCATCACCGCACCGTTGCCCTGCGCCAGCTCGGCGTGCTGGACGAGGCCGTCCTCGCCCTCGTACACCGAGAGCTCCGTGAAGCCGAAGGCCTCCGTCAGCTGTTTGACGGCCGCCCTGGCGTCCGCGTACAGCAGCGTCGGGTACATGCTCGGGCGTCCGCCGGCCGTCTCTGCCATGCCGATCACTCCCTCGTGCGTCGGTTTTCGCCGAAGAATCCGGTTCGCGGCTCAGTGTGGCACCCGCCACTGACAACGCCCCGCCGCGAACACACGGCAAAACCGCTTGCACGCCCCCGTTAGACTTCCCCCCATGGCCATTCTCCTCGCGCATTAGACGGCGGGAACGTCCTCAGCCGCCCATCCCGCCCCCACCCGCCCTGGAGTCTGTCCGTGATCTCCGCTTCCGGTATCGAGCTGCGCGCCGGTGCCCGCATCCTCATCGAGAACGCCACCTTCCGCGTCGCCAGGGGCGACCGCATCGGCCTGGTCGGCCGCAACGGCGCCGGCAAGACCACCCTCACCAAGGTCCTGGCCGGCGAGGGCGTCCCCGCCGGCGGCACCGTCACCCGCTCCGGTGCGGTCGGCTACCTCCCGCAGGACCCCCGCACCGGCGACCTCGACGTGCTCGCCCGCGACCGCATCCTCTCCGCCCGCGGCCTGGACGTGCTGATCCGCAGGATGCGCGAGAACGAGCAGCGCATCGCCGCCGGCAAGGGCGCCACCCGCGAGAAGGCGCTCAAGCAGTACGAGCGCCAGGAGACCGAGTTCCTCACCAAGGGCGGTTACGCCGCCGAGGCCGAGGCCGCCACCATCGCCGCCGCGCTCAACCTGCCCGACCGGGTGCTCGGCCAGCCCCTGCACACGCTCTCCGGCGGTCAGCGCCGCCGTATCGAGCTGGCCCGCATCCTGTTCTCCGACGCGGACACCCTGCTGCTCGACGAGCCCACCAACCACCTCGACGCCGACTCGGTCGTCTGGCTGCGCGACTACCTCAAGACCTGCCGAGCCGGCTTCATCGTGATCTCCCACGACGTCGACCTGGTCGAGACGGTCGTCAACAAGGTGTTCTACCTGGACGCCAACCGCGCCCAGATCGACGTCTACAACATGGGCTGGAAGCTCTACCAGCAGCAGCGCGAGGCCGACGAGAAGCGCCGCAGGCGGGAGCGGGCCAACGCCGAGAAGAAGGCCGCCGCGCTCAACGCCCAGGCCGACAAGATGCGCGCCAAGGCCACCAAGACGGTCGCCGCGCAGAACATGGCCCGCCGCGCCGAGAGGCTGCTGTCCGGACTGGAGGAGGTCCGCCGGCAGGACAAGGTGGCCAAGCTGCGCTTCCCCGACCCCTCGCCCTGCGGCAAGACCCCGCTGATGGCCGAGGGCCTGTCGAAGTCGTACGGCTCGCTGGAGATCTTCACAGACGTCGGCCTGGCCATCGACAAGGGCTCCCGCGTCGTCATCCTCGGCCTCAACGGCGCCGGCAAGACCACCCTGCTGCGCCTGCTCGCGGGCGTCGAACAGCCGGACACCGGCGCGGTCGTCCCCGGCCACGGCCTCAAGCTCGGCTACTACGCCCAGGAGCACGAGACCCTGGACCCCGACCGCACGGTGCTGGAGAACATGCGCTCGGCCGCCCCCGACATGGACCTCGTCGAGGTCCGCAAGGTGCTCGGCTCGTTCCTGTTCTCCGGCGACGACGTCGACAAGCCGGCCGGTGTCCTCTCCGGCGGCGAGAAGACCCGCCTGGCGCTCGCCACCCTGGTCGTCTCCTCCGCGAACGTCCTGCTGCTCGACGAGCCCACCAACAACCTCGACCCGGCCAGCCGCGAGGAGATCCTCGGCGCGCTGCACACCTACAAGGGCGCCGTCGTCCTGGTCACCCACGACGAGGGCGCCGTCGAGGCGCTGCAGCCGGAGCGGATCATCCTGCTGCCCGACGGTGTCGAGGACCTGTGGGGCGCCGACTACGCGGACCTCGTCGCCCTCGCTTGATCGAACAGCTGATCAACGGGGTATGGATCATTCGGCCCATCGGTGATCCATCATCTGTGTGAGATCTCCTCATATCGAGGTGTGTCCTACATCGATTTCACGGCCGAGCCCTTATGAACCGAGGGCTCGGCCGTCGCGCGTCGCTGACCAGGCGTTTCGCGGAAGACCCCGTTCAGCGGCACGGACACCACCGTGCGGAATGACGGATTCCGTTCGTGGGGATGCGCTCCTGTCGTCACAGGTCTGTCTCACGGACCTTGCCGAATGGGTGGCCATCGGGGCCCGGAGGGGTGATCATGAGGGGACCAGAGCGCACTTCCCATGAGGAGGCACGGGTGGCCGAGACTCTGAAGAAGGGCAGCCGGGTGACCGGCGCCGCGCGCGACAAGCTCGCGGCAGACCTGAAGAAGAAGTACGACGCCGGTGCGAGCATTCGGGCGTTGGCCGAGGAAACCGGCCGCTCGTATGGCTTCGTCCACCGGATGCTCAGCGAGTCGGGCGTCACGCTCCGTGGGCGTGGCGGGGCGACACGGGGCAAAAAGCCCCCGTCGGTCTGACCGGCTGCGGGCGGCCCGTCGGCTTTCGATGGTGGTCACCCGGTCGGTCCACCGACCGGCCGGGTGGTTACTGTGCAGTCACTTACGATGCCCGCAGGGCATCCACGCTGACCGCACCCATCGGAGGCGCACCATGGCTTCGCCCGAGCACAACCTCGATCCGGTACTCGACAAGGACGGCGTACGGCTCACCGTCGACGACGCGGTCGCCACGGTGGCGCTGACCAACCCGGCCAAGCGCAACGCGCAGAGCCCCGCCCTGTGGCGGGCGCTCACCGAGGCCGGGCGGCTGCTGCCGGGCTCCGTCCGTGTCGTGCTGCTGCGCGGTGAGGGCAAGTCCTTCTCCGCCGGGCTCGACCGGCAGGCGTTCACGCCCGAGGGCTTCGACGGCGAGCCGTCGTTCGTCGATCTCGCGCGCGGCAGTGACGCCGAGCTGGACGCGACCATCGCCGAGTACCAGGAGGCGTTCACCTGGTGGCGGCGCAACGACATCCTGTCCGTCGCCGCCGTCCAGGGGCACGCCATCGGGGCCGGCTTCCAGCTGGCGCTGGCCTGTGATCTGCGCGTCGTCGCGGACGACGTGCAGTTCGCCATGCGTGAGACCGGCCTCGGACTGGTCCCCGACCTCACCGGCACCCATCCGCTGGTGGGGCTGGTCGGCTACGCCCGCGCGCTGGAGATCTGCGTCACCGGCCGGTACGTGGGTGCCGCGGAGGCGGTGCAGAGCGGCCTGGCGAACCTCGCCGTGCCCCTCGACCAGCTCGACGCGACCGTACGGGACCTGACCTCCGCACTCCTGGCGGCGCCCCGTGACGCCGTCGTCGAGACCAAGGCACTGCTGCGCGGCGCCCAGGAACGCACCTACGAGCAGCAGCGCGCCGCCGAACGCGAGGCCCAGGCCCGACGCCTGCGGGACCTGGCCGGCGCCGGGGAGTAATCCCTCCCGCCCGCTTCGGGGGCGAGCTCCCGTCGGCCCGCCTACCGTGGGTCGGGGACGACGACCGAAGGGACGTACGGCGATGACCGACATGACGGAGCAGGACCGGACGAGCGCCCTCGAAGCCGAGCGGGGGGTACCGGAGACCCCCGTGACCCGCAGGGCCTCCGCGACCCGGCGCGGACTGGGAGAGCCCGCCACCCGGGGGCGGACCACCATCGCCGACGGTGTGGTGGAGAAGATCGCCGCACTCGCCGCGCGCGACGTCGTCGGCGTGCACACCATGGGCAGCGGCCTGGCGAGGAGCTTCGGGGCCGTCCGGGACCGGGTGCCCGGCGGTTCGAAGTCCGTGACCCGGGGAGTGAAGGCCGAGGTCGGCGAGGTGCAGACCGCGCTCGACCTGGAGATCGTCGTCGACTACGGAGTGTCGATCACCGAGGTGGCCCGAGCGGTCAGGGAGAACGTGATCGCGGCGGTGGAGCGGATGACCGGACTGGAGGTCGTCGAGGTCAACATCGCCGTCGGCGACGTGAAGCTGCCGGAGGAAGAGGAGGAGGAACCGGAGCCGCGCATCCAGTGACACGACGGCGACCGCGGCGCCACCACGCGGCACCACCGAAGGACAGGACCGGCCGAGCAGTTGAGGAGCGCGGGATGAGCATGGCCGTGGTCGGCATGATCGCCGGCATGGCGCTGGGCTTCGCCGGTTACTTCGGCGGATTCGGCGCCTTCCTGCTGGTGGCGGCCCTGGGCGCCATCGGCTTCGTCGTCGGCCGGTTCCTGGAGGGGGATCTGGAACTCGGCGACTTCTTCCGCTCCCGTGACGACCGCCGGCGGTGACCCGCGGTGAACGTCGAGCCCGGTGAGCGCGGCGCCACGACGATCGCCGACCGCGTCGTCGCCAAGATCGCCGCACAGGCGGCCCGCGAGGCGCTCGGCCCGCTGCCGCCGCACGCCGCACCGCCGCAGGCCACGGTGGTCGTGCACCACGACGTCGCACGCGTCCGGATCCTCCTCGACCTCGCCTATCCGCGGGACATCGGCGCGTGCTGCCGCGCGGTGCGTCGTCAAGTGGCCGAGCGGGTAGGCGCGTTGGTGGGAATGCGGGTGCCGGAGGTCGCCGTCGGGGTGCAGCGGCTGCACCTGACACCCGTACACGGCGCGGCACAGGGGAGGACGCCATGAGCGAGTTCCGGGGCTCGGAGAGCACCACGCAGCCCCTACCGGTCATCGAGAAGGGCGACGCCCTCGGACGGCCCGCGGCCCCCGACGCCCACGAACCCCCGCCCGTCCAGCACGGCGCGGACGGCCGCGGCGGACGCTTCTGGTCGGCGCGCCGGGTGCCCGCCGGCATCGTCGCCCTGCTGCTCCTGATCCTCACGGGCGCGTTCCTGTACGACGTCGCGGCCGTCCGCGCCGACCGGTCCGCCCTGTCCTGGCGCCGCGGACTGGCCCGGCAACTGGCCGAGCGCCCCCTGGACGACACCTGGGTACGCGTCGGCGCGTGCGTCACCGCCCTGCTCGGCCTGTGGCTGATCGTGCTGGCCGTCACCCCCGGCCTGCGCCGCCTGCTGCCCATGCGGCGCACCCACCCCGACGTACGGGCAGGGCTGCACCGCGCCGCCGCCGCGCTCGTGCTGCGCGACCGGGCCATGGAGATCTCCGGAGTGCGGTCGGTCCGCGTACGACTGCGCCGCCGCCGGGCCACAGTACGCGCGGTCTCGCACTTCCGGGAGCCGGCGGAGGTCCGCGCCGACCTGGACACCGTGCTCACCGACGCGGTCGCCGGCCTCGGGCTGACCCGGCCGCCCGCCCTGTCGGTGCGCGTCACCCGGCCCGGACGGAAGGGGTGAGACCGGTGCTCAGGATCGTCAACCGGGTGCTGACCGGGGTCATCGGACTGGTCCTGCTCGTCGGCGGCGGTTCGGTGCTCGCCGTGGGGCTGGGCGCACGACCGCCCTCCTGGTGGATCCACCGGGGCCGGCACGACGTACTGCTGACCACCGCCGAGCGAACCCGGTGGCGCGAGACCGGCTGGTGGTGGCCCGCCGTCCTCGCCGGCCTGGCCGTCCTGTTCCTGCTGGCCCTGTGGTGGCTGGCTGCCGTACTGCGCCGCCGCCGGCTGGCCGAGGTGCTGGTCGACACGGGCGACGGCGAGACCGCCCTGCTGCGGGGCCGGGCCCTGGCGGACGTACTGGCGGCGGACGCCGAGCAGTTGGACGGCGTGACCAGGGCTCAAACCCGTCTGACCGGCCGCTGTGACGCCCCCGCGGCCCACGTCCGGCTCCTCCTGGAACCGTACGTGGACCCGAGGACCACTTTGAACGCCCTCACGACCGAGTCCCTGACCCGCGCCAGGGACTCGGCCAACCTCCAGTCACTCCCAGCAGAGGTAAGACTGAGCAGCGTCAAGTACCGCGCAGAGAGGGTGAGCTGACCTACCCAGGGGCGCGGGGCTGTGTCGACATGCGGCTCTGCCGCGTGGGCGCGACCAGCCACAAACGACCCGCACACGCGTGAAAACATGGCACCCCGCTGAATGGGCGCTAAAAACCATGCCTGGCCCCGCCGTCCACAGGTAGCATCACCCCAGTCAAATAGGACGCCGCAGGCGAAAGCAGAAACGCGGCCGCAAGGCCGAACTCCCGCGGCGTCCCGTACCGCCGCAACGGCACACGCGACTCACTCGCCGCCCGTGTGGCCTCGGGGTCCGCCGACAACGCGTCGAGCTCGCGCACGCGGTCCGTGTCGATACGCCCCGGCAGCAGCCCCACCACCCGGATCTCCCGCGGCCCCAGCTCGTCCGCGAGGGACTTGGCGAACCCGGCGAGCCCGGGCCGCAGCCCGTTGGAGATGGTCAGCCCGGGAACCGGCTCGTACACCGAGCTGGACAGCACGAACCCGATGACCCCGCCCGGCTCCAGCTCGGCCGCCGCCGCGCGAGCGAGCCGCACCGCGCCGAGGAACACCGACTCGAACGCCGCCTGCCACTGCTCGTCGGTGTTGTCGGCGACGAAGCCGGGCGGCGGCCCGCCGACGCTGACGAGGACGCCGTGGAAGCCGCCGAAGGCGTCCCGCGCCGCCGCGATCAGCCGCGCGGCGGCCTCGGGGTCCGCGTTGTCCACGGCCACCCCGACCGCGTTCGGGCCCAGTTCGGCCGCCGCCTCGGCGACCCGCTTCTCGTCCCGCCCGGTGATGACCACCTTCGCGCCGTCGGCGAGGAGCTCGCGCGCGGTGGCGTTGCCCAGTCCGCGGGTCGATCCGGTGACGACGTACACCCGGTCCTTCAGTCCAAGATCCATGGCATCCATCCTGCCCGCTCGCCCCCGTACAGCGCGAGGGCCGTGTTCACCAGGCCGATGTGGCTGAACGCCTGCGGGAAGTTGCCGAGCTGTCGGCCGGGCACCCCGTCGCGGCCCACCTGGTACTCCTCCGCGAGCAGCCCCACGTCGTTGGCGAGGCCCACCAGCCGTTCGAACAGCTCCCGGGCCTCCTGCGTACGGCCGGTCATGTGCAGCGCGTCGGCGAGCCAGAACGAGCAGGCCAGGAAGGTGCCCTCGCCGCCGGGCAGCCCGTCGACGCTGCTCGTGTCGGTGCTGTAGCGGCGTACGAGGCCACCCTCGCCGAGTTCCGCGCGGATCGCGTCGACGGTGCCGAGCACGCGCGGGTCGCCGGGCGGCAGGAAGCCCACCCGGGGGATGAGCAGCAGGGCGGCGTCCAGTTCGCGGGAGCCGTAGGACTGGGTGAAGGTGTTCCGCTCGGCGTCGTAGCCCTTGGCGCACACCTCGCGGTGCACGTCCTCGCGCAGTGCCCGCCAGTCGTCGAGGTCGCCACGCAGCGACGGGTTCTCCTCCAGCGTGCGCACCGCGCGGTCGGCGGCCACCCACACCATCACCTTGGAGTGCACGAAGTGGCGCCGGCCGCCGCGTACCTCCCACAGCCCCTCGTCGGGCTGCCGCCAGGCCTCGCGCAGAAAGGTCAGCAGCGCGCACTGCATCGACCATATGTGCGGCTTGGCGGACAGGCCCGAGCGCCGGGCCAGCGACAGCGAGTCCATGACCTCGCCGTACACGTCGAGCTGGAGCTGTCTGACGGCGTCGTTGCCGACGCGTACGGGCGCGGAGCCGGCGAAGCCGGGCAGCCACGGCAGCTCGTACTCGGGCAGCCGCCGCTCGCCGGCGAGGCCGTACATGATCTGCAGGTCGGCCGGGTTGCCCGCGACCGCGCGCAGCAGCCAGTTCCGCCATGCCTCGGCCTCCTCCTGGTAGCCCGCCGACAGCAGGGCGCCCAGGGTGAGGGTGGAGTCGCGCAGCCAGCAGTAGCGGTAGTCCCAGTTGCGTACGCCGCCCAGCTCCTCGGGCAGGGAGGTGGTGGGGGCGGCGACGATGCCGCCGGTGGGGGCGTAGGTGAGCGCCTTGAGAGTGATCAGGGAGCGGACGACGGCGTCCCGGTGCGGGCCGGCGTAGCGGCAGCGCGCCGCCCAGGCCCTCCAGTCCTCGACGGTCTGCTCAAGGGCTTCGTACGGGTCGATCAGCGGCGGGCGCGGATCGTGCGAGGGGTGCCAGGTCAGGACGAACGCCACCTTCTCGCCGGCGGCGACGGTGAACTCGGAGTGCGTGCCGAAGTCCTCGCCCCAGGTGCGGGCCGCCGGTTCGCTGCGCAGCCACGCCGAGTCCGGGCCGGCGACGGCCACCCGGTGGTCGTCCGCTCTGCGCATCCAGGGGACGATCGAGCCGTAGTCGAAACGCAGCCGGAGCGTACTGCGCACGGTCACCCGGCCGCTCAGGCCCTCCACCATCCGTACGAGGTCGGGCGCGCGGTCGCGCTGCGGCATGAGGTCGGTGACGCGTACGGACCCGTCCGGGGTGTCCCACTCGGTGTCGAGGACCAGGGTGTCGGGGCGGTAGGCGCGGCGGGCGCAGGGGCCGGTGGCGCCCTTGGGGGCGATGCGCCAGTGGCCGTTGTCCTCGTCGCCGAGCAGCCGGGCGAAGCAGGCGCCGGAGTCGAAGCGGGGCAGGCAAAGCCAGTCGACGGAGCCGTCCCTGCCGACCAGTGCGGCGGTCTGCTCGTCGCCGATGAGCGCGTAGTCCTCGATCCGCGGGTGCACGGATGACCGGATTCCCGGCGGACGCGGGCGGCAATCAGGGACGTGCCGCGCGGGTGAGACGGCCCGTGACCTCTTCGCTGCCCGTGCCTCTTCGCTACGCCGACGTCGGTTCCGTCTCCTGCGCCCCTTCTTGCGCCCCCTCCTTCGCCGCCGCCTGAGCGCGCTCGCGGGCCTCGCGGCGCAGCAGGACCACCCAGCCGACCGGGACGCCCGCCGCGAACAGCCACCACTGGACGGCGTACGCCAGGTGCGGGCCGACGTCGCTGTGCTCGGGTGCGGGCAGCAGTTGGGGGCTGCCGTTCTCGGGCGCGGGCGAGGTCAGCTGGATGTAGCCGCCGAGGACCGGCCTGCCGAGCCGGTCGGCCTGCTGGGCGCTGCTGATCAGCATCACCTGGCGGTCGGGCAGGCCCTTGACGTTCTTGATGCCGCTCTCCGCGGTCGTCTCGTCGGGCATCAGCCGGCCGGTGACGGTGGTCTCGCCGCGCTCGGGCGCCGGGATCTTCGGGAACGCCGTCTGCGAGACGTCCGCGGGGACCCAGCCCCGGTTGACCATGAGGACCCTGCCGTCCTCGAGGACGAAGGGGGTCAGCACGTGGTAGCCGACCTTGTCGTCGGCGTTGGTACGGCGGCGCACGACCTCTTCGTTCGCGGTGTCGAAGTGGCCCTTGGCGGTGACCTCGCGGTACAGGTCGGCGTGTTTCACCGTCGCGCCGGGCGCGGTCAGCGACTCGACCGGGACCGGCTTGGCCGCCATCGAGGCGGAGATCACCTTGTTCAGCGCGACCTTGTGCTCATGGCGGTGCAGCTGCCAGAAGCCCAGCCGTATCATCGCCGGGATCAGTGCGATCGCGACGATGGTGAGGATCACCCACTGGCGGGTCCACAGGAAGCGGTACACCCCACGACGGTACCTCCCGGGCCGTGGGGTGTTTTCGGCAGGGGTGTCCCCATACGGAGTCCTGGCATGCGCTGTCCTCGCCCGCGCCGTCCTCACACGCGGTCGACGATTCCGACCCTCCCCTCCGCGCGGGCGCAGTGGGCGCCGCAGTACCAGTGGCCCTCGACCTCGACGCCCTGCCCGATGATCTGCACACGACAGTGCTCGCAGATCGGTGCCATGCGGTGGATCGCGCAGGCGAAGCAGTCGAAGACGTGCACCGCGCCCTGGGCGTGCACCTCGAAGGTCATTGCGTAGTCATTGCCGCACACTTCACATCTCGCCATGCGCCACAGGGTGAGCCGTGGCCGCCGCGCGGGCGAGCGGGCGGCGGGCGATTCGTCCGGCAATCACCCGTACGCCCGTCAGCGGCCGTCCGCCGGTTCCACGTCCCCCAGCAGCTGCCCGAACGCCGCCTCGTCCACCACCGGAGTGCCGTACTGCCGCGCCTTGACCACCTTCGACGTGCCCGAGTCCGGGTCGTTGGTCACCAGCAGGCTGGTCAGCCGGGACAGGCTGGTGGACACGTGCAGCCCGGCCTCCACGGCCCGGTCCTCCAGCAGCTCGCGGTCGGTGGAGGTGTCCCCGGAGAAGGCCACCCGCATGCCCTGCTTGAGACGCCTGCCCACCTCGTAGCGGCCCGGGTTGGGGTAGGGGCACGCGGGCCTTTTGCGGGACGGGCGCCAGCTGCTCTGCCGATAGCCGCCGTAGCCGCCCGACGACTGCCGGGGCACCGCTCGGTCCGACCACTCCGTCAGCGGCAGGCACTCCAGCAGCGGCAGCCGCATCCCGCCCGCGGCCGCGGCCAGCAGACTCGGCCGGAACGCCTCCGCCAGCACGCGCGCGTCGTCCAGCGCGTGGTGCGCCCGCTGCTGCACGACGCCGAAGTGCGCCGCCAGCGACTCCAGCTTGTGGTTGGGCAGCGGCAGGCCCAGCTCCTTGGCGAGCGCGATGGTGCACAGCCGCTGCCGCACCGGCGCCTCACGCTTCGCGCGCGCGTACTCCCGCGCGATCATCTGCCAGTCGAACACCGCGTTGTGCGCGACGAGCACGCGGTCGGCCAGCCGCGCCCCGAACTCCTCCGCGATGTCCGCGAACAGCGGCGCGCCCCGAAGCGCCTCGCTCGTCAGCCCATGGATCCACACCGGCCCCGGATCCCGCTCCGGGTCGACCAGCGTGTACCAGTGGTCCTCGACCTCACCGCGCGCGTCCAGCCGGTAGACCGCCGCGGAGACGATCCTGTCGTCCCGCGCCAGACCGGTCGTCTCCACGTCGACGACCGCGTATCCCTTCGGGTACGCGGTCGGCCACGGGGTGGCGGAGAACCCTGCGAGCGTGCGGTCTTCGAGCATGGTCCCTGAGGATACGGTCCCCGACTGACAGCCTTGCCCCCCGGTGGCCCCGCACCGGGCCGGCCGACGGTGGTCCGAAGGGCCGGTACGGGGGCTGACCGCCGGTCAGAGTGCCGCACGGCGGGCGAAGTGTGCGATTCTCCGCTCTGTGACGGAACCGATGGAACCGATGGAACCGACGCACGACGAGGCGCACGGGGGTGCGCTCGGAGCGCGGCTCAACTGGTTGCGGGCGGCGGTTCTCGGAGCGAACGACGGCATCGTGTCCACCGCGGGACTCGTCGTCGGCGTGGCCGGCGCGACGGACTCCCGTTCGGTGCTGCTGACGGCCGGGCTGGCCGGGCTGCTCGCGGGGTCGATGTCGATGGCGGCGGGGGAGTACGTGTCGGTGTCGACCCAGCGGGACTCGGAGCGGGCCGCGCTGGCCCTGGAGAGGCAGGAGTTGAGCGAGCAGCCCGAGGCGGAGCTGCGGGAGCTGACCGACATGCTCCAGGAGCGGGGGCTGTCGCGTGACGTGGCCAGGGAGGCGGCGGAGCAGCTCACCGCACGGGACGCGCTGCGGGCCCACGCGCGCGTGGAGCTCGGCATCGACCCCGACGAGCTGACCAATCCCTGGCACGCGGCCTGGGCGAGCTTCCTGGCGTTCACGGTCGGCGCCCTGCTGCCCCTGCTGGCGATCGTGCTGCCGCCGCCGGGGTGGCGGCTGGGCGTCACCGTGCTGTCCGTCCTGGCCGCCCTCGCCCTCACCGGCTGGAGCAGCGCGCGGCTGGGCGCGGCCAGGCCCGGCCGGGCGGTGCTGCGGAACGTGGGCGGCGGGGCGCTGGCCATGGCGGTGACCTACGCGGCGGGGACCTTGCTGGGGGCGGCGGGCGTGTGACAGCACCCCGCCCCACCCCGCCGCCCACCGCTCACCAGCGGATCGGCAGCGGCAGCGCCGTCAGCAGCCCCGACACCGCGACCACCACGCCGAGCACGGCGACCTCCGCCCAGGCGGGAGCGGACGCGGCCGGCGGGCCGGGGGCCCGGCTCAGCCGGATCCGCGCCCACAGGGCGAGCAGGGCGACACCGGCCATGAGGATCACCTTGGCGAGCAGGGTGCGGCCGTAGGCCGTCGCCGTGAGCTGGTGCAGCACCGTGTCCGGGGGCATCCGGCGCAGGGTGCTCCACACGCCCGTCGCGGTGACGGCGGCCAGCAGAACGGCCGCCACGCGCGCGTAGCGGCCCAGCAGGGCGGCGCCCGCCGCCGCGCCGCGCCACAGCCGCAGCGTGCGCAGCGCGTACAGCAGCGCACCCACCCACAGCGCCCCGCAGAGCAGATGCACGACGGTCAGGGCGGTACCGACCAACGGGCTGCTCTCGGTGCCGGGGTGCGCGCGCAGGGCCTCGGCGACGACCACCGCGGCGAGCGGCCACACCTGCCGCGACGGGCGCCGCGAGAGCGCGCACAGGCCCATGACGAGGAAGGCGTTGACCTCCAGCAGGGCCAGTGAGCCGTCCCGGGTCCGGTACAGGCCGCCCACGTCGATCTGGGCCGGGCTGTGCGGCACCAGGTTGCCGGTGGCCACCACGGAGGCCAGGCCCAGGGCGGCGAGGAAACCGGCGGCGGCCGCGTACGGCGACCAGCTGGGCGGCAGCCGGCCGGGCGCCTCGGGGACGCGGGCGGCCAGCCGCTTCACGAACAGCTCACCGACGGGGACGCAGACCGCCGCGAACAGCACCGTCCGCAACACCGCTATGCCACCGACCCCGGGCGCGGCGGCCTCCCCGGTGTCGCGCAGGGCGGCGGACGGACCGAGCAGCGGTATCAGCGCGGCGAGGGCCACCAGGACGAGGACGGCGACGGTCCGGACGGTCGCGGCCCGCCGCCCGACCCCGCGCGTGTCCTCCGCCGTGGCGGCCGGTGGTATGAGCGTCACCCAAGGATCTTCACCAGCCACCCCGAAAGGGGGCAAGGGGACGCCATCAAGTGGACAACACCGTTCCGCGCGACACGACTTCCCGTGCCGTCCGTCCCCTCAGATCCATCGGGCCGCGTCCGAGCCCCACGGGGACGGGGGGCGGGGCCAGTCGGCCGGACCGTCGGTGAAGGCGATGGGGGAGCGGGCGTACCGCAGCCGGCCGATGCGGCTGTCGGTCTCCGTGAGCCAGGGAGCGGGGCCGTCAGCGGGGCCGTCGTAGGAGGAGCCCTCCTCCGTGGCGTGGGCGGGCTTCGGGGCGTCCGCGTCCTTCAGCCAGGCCGCCGTACGCGCCAGGGCCAGCCGTATCACCCGGGTGCCGCCCTGCTGCGACTGTTCGGTCAGGGCGCGCAGTGCCGCGGCCGCCAGCAGATAGCCCGTACCGTGGTCCAGGGCCTGCGCGGGCAGTGCGCCGGGCCGCTGAGGCGCGCCCTCGATCGCGGCGATGCCGGTGGCGGCCTGTACGAGGCTGTCGAAGCCCCGCCGCCCGCCCCACGGCCCGTACCCGCCCCACGCCGACAACTGGGCCACGACCAGCCCGGGCCGCCGCTCGGCCAGTGCCTCGGGGGAGAGCCCGAACCGGTCCAGGGCGCCCGGCCGGTACCCGGTGACCACGACGTCCGCCGCCGCGAGCAACTCCTCGAAGACGGCCCGGTCGGCCGCGAGGTCCAGCACCGCCGACCGCTTCCCGAAGCCGGTGTCCGCGTGCAGACCGGCCTCTTCGGGACGGTCCGGCGCGTCCACGCGCAGCACGTCCGCGCCCAGCAGGGCGAGCGTGCGGGTGGCGACGGGGCCCGCGAGCACCCGGGTCAGATCCAGCACGCGCAGCCCGGCCGCGGGCAGCAGGGGAGCACCCGGGACGGGCGGCAGTACGCGCGCGTGTGTCTGATCCAGCCGCTCCCGCTCGACCAGCGGCCGTGCGGCCACCGCGGCGCCCTGCTCGTGCGCGGCCCACTCCTCGGGGGTGCGCAGCGCGACGGCGAGGCCGCCGGCCGCGTACACGGCCTCCTCGACCTCGAGCGCGGACCGCTCGGCGAGCACGGAGGCGACACGGTCCACGCCGTCCGGCACGCCCAGCGCGGAGAGCAACCGCTCCCGGTGATGCGGATAGTTGGCGTGCGTGCGCACCCAGCCGTCCGCCGTCCGCCAGAACCGCGACAGCGGCGTGAAGGAGACCGGCGCCCGCCCGTCCACCAGCAGATGCCGCTCACTGAGGAACGCCGTGGCCACGGCCCCGTCGTCGACCCGCACCGCCGGCACCTCGGCGAGCCCCGCCCGCGCCGCGCCCAGTTCGGCGGCGGCCAGCGCACAGGCACCCACACACGCGCGTGCCGTCTCCCGCACGGGAAGGCGCGCCGGAAGCGCGCCTTCCCGCTCCACGGTGGTGGCCCGCCCGAGAAGGGCGGGATCGCCACCCACCGCGGACCACGCGAAGGAAAGATCAGTCATGACCGCCACTGTGCGGTACCGGCTGATGTTCCCGCAGCTACTTCTTCACGGCGTTCAGGGCGTTCGTCATGCCCTTGCCGTAGAAGGAGTTGTTGCCCTTGCCGCCCTTGCACTCGGCATCGACGGTGCCGTCGCCGTTGATGTCGTACGGGGTCGTGCACTCCTTCTTGTCGGCACCCTGGGCCAGCAGCGCCTTCACCTGGTTCGGCCTGGCGTTCGGGTGGGTCGACTTGATGAGCGCGGCGACACCCGCGACGTGCGGCGAGGCCATCGACGTGCCGGCCATGTAGCCGTATCCGCCGCCCGGGATCGTGCCGAGGATCAGGCCGCTGGTGGCGGGGGCGTCGGGCGTCTGGTAGCGGGTCGAGTCGCCGCCGGGCGCGGCGATCTCGATGACGCCCTGGCCGTAGTTGGAGAACGACGACTTGATGCCCTTGGCGCCGACGGAGGCGACCGTGACGACACCCGGCAGCTGCGCCGGGATGTCCAGGCACTTCTTCGGGTCGATCACCCGGTCACCGGGGGTGCCGTCGTTCGGGCTGCCGTCGTCGAGGATCGACTTGCCGGCCAGGTCCCAGTTGTCGTTGCCGGCGGCCGCGACATTGACCGTGCCCTTGCGCTCCGCGTACTTGGTGGCTCGCGACACGGCCTCCAGCAGAGCCTTCTGGTCGAGGTCGTCCTTGCAGTTGAACTGCCACGGGTCGGTGTAATAGCTGTTGTTGGTGATGTCCACACCGTGCTCGGCGGCCCAGACGAAGCCGCACACCACGGCCTCGGTGTAGAACCAGCCGCCGGGCGTCGACACCTTGATGCCGGACACCTTCACGCCCGGGGCGACCCCGACCATGCCGATGCCGTTCTTCGCGGCGGCGATCTCACCGGCGACGTGCGTGCCGTGCGCACTCTCGCCCGGGTTGGGCCGCCAGGCGCCGTCGGTCGTGTCCGGCTTGCCCGACACGCAGTTGACGGATGCCGCCCGGTCGAAGTTGGGCGCGAGGTCCGGGTGGGTGTCGTCCACACCGGTGTCGATCACGCCGACCGTGACCTCGGAGCTGCCCAGCGTGACCTCGTGCGCCTTGTCCGCCTTGATCATCGGCAGGTCCCACTGCAGCTCCTGCAGCGGCTCCTGACCGTCGGTGGCCGCCGCGGCCGCGGCCTTCGCCTCCGCGTCGGTGAGCATCTGCGGCGCCCACATCTCCGTGGTCGTCTGCGGCGACAGCGGAGCGGTCCGGGTGGCGCCGGCCGACTCGACCCCCTTGTACTTGCGTATCTGCTCGGCGAAGTCGGCCTTCGACGAGTGGACGACGATGACGCCGATCTGGTCGTAGGCGATGACGACCGTGCCGCCGGCCTTGGCGACCGCCTTCTGCACGGACGCGGAGCTGTGCCCGGGACGGACGTTGACGACGTAGCTCAGCGTCTCCCCGTCAGCGGCGGACGTGCTCTGCGCGGCGGGCACCCGCGGACCGGCCTCGGCGGCGGACGCCACGTTCGGCAGGAACGCGAGAGCGGAGGCGACGGCCATGCCGAGCGGGATGGTGACGGTACGCCGGTTGAGGCGAACGCTCATGTGAAACTCCAGTTTGTCGAACCATTGCAGTGCGGCATGCGACACGGCATGCGGAACGTGGGGGGTTCGTTTGAGGAAGTGAAGGGCGGAACCGGTCACTTGACGGCGCGGAGCGCGTTGACGACGCCGAAGCCGTAGAAACCGTTGCGGTGCTTGTTGCCCTTGCAGAACGAGTCGACGGTGCCGTTGCCGTCCGGGTCGTAGGGCTCGACCGGGCATCCGGGGTTGTCCGCCTGGGCCTTGAGCAGGGCCTGCAGCTGGGCGGGCGTCGCGCGCGGATGCGTCGACTTCAGCAGCGCGGCCACACCGGCCACGTGCGGGGCGGCCATCGAGGTGCCCTGCAGGAAGGCGTACTCGCCGTTCGGCATCGTGGACAGGACGCGGCCGTTGCCCGACGGGGTGTCGGGGATCTGGTACCTGTCGCCGCCCGGCGCCGCGACGTCGATGACGCCGTCGCCGTAGTTGGAGTAGTACGACTTGAGGTTCTGCACACCGGTGGCGGCGACCGTCACCACACCCGGCAGCTGGGCCGGTGCGTCAAGGCACTTCTTCGGGTCGATCGTGCGGGTCACCGGGGTGGTGTCGTTCGGGCTGGAGGCGTCCTCGATCGACCTGGCGGCCAGATCATGGTTGGAGTTGCCCGCCGAGGCCACGTGCAGGGTGCCCTTGCGCTGTGCGTACAGCTGAGCCCGGTTGACGGCGTCGACGATGGCCTTCTGGTCCGCGTCGTCGGGGCAGTTGTACTTCCACGGGTCCACGTAGTAGCTGTTGTTGGTGATCTGGACGTCGTGGTCGGCGGCGAACACGAAGGCGCAGACGACGCTCTCGGCGTAGAACCACTGGTTCTCGTCCGGCTGGGCGACCGTGATGCCCGAGACCCGCACACCGGGCGCCACGCCCGCGACCCCGACGCCGTTGCGGGCCGCGGCTATCTCGCCCGCCACATGCGTGCCGTGGTAGTGGTCCGCGTCCACCGGCCGCCAGGAGCCGTACGTGGTGTCCGCCTTGCCGCTGACGCAGTTCGCGGACTGGGAGGCGGAGAAGTTCGGCGCGAGGTCCGGGTGGGTGTCGTCGACGCCGGTGTCGATCACGGCGACGGTGACCTTCGCGCTGCCCGGGTTGATCGCGGCGGCCTTGTCGGCGCCGATCGCCCGCAGGTCCCACTGCTCGGCCTCGAGCGGCTCCAGGGGCACCGAACCCTTCGGCTTCTTCGACGCCCTGGCGGCCTTCCCCAGCTGTGCGACCTCGGCCTCGGAGAGGTACTGCACCCCGCCGACGTCCGTCGTGCCGGCCGCGCTCAGCGGCGCGGTGCGGGTGGCCCCCGCCGAGTCCACCCCGGGGACCTCGCGGATGGTCCTGGCGAAGTCCGGGTTCGCGGAGTGGACGACGACGACACCGATCCTGTCGTACGTCGTCACGACGGTTCCGCCGGCCGCGGCTATCGCCCGTTCCACCTTCGCGACCGTCTGACGGCTCGTCTTGGTGTTGACGACGTACGTCATCGTGGCCGCGTCCTTCGCCTGCGCGGCCGGGGCCGCGTGGGGCGCCGCCGACGCCGCGGCGGGCAGGAAGCCGAGCGACGCGGTCAGCGACAGCACGACCGGTACGGCCAGTGCGAGCCTGCGTCTGGAACGCAGATGAGCCATGGGGTCTCCACATCATCCGGGTGCAGAACCCTCCCCGGACACAGGTGTTGCCCAGGGCAGGTACATGACGGGTGGTGCGTGTGCAGGCTGAAGCTATCTCGCCGTCTCCCCCACCAGCAATGACTTGACAATGACTTGTTCAGACCGCCTGCGAAAGAACGCGAAGGAACTTGAACCGGTCGCCGTGCGGCGCCGTGGACCTTGGGCGGGGACCCCGAGCACGATCGATCCCCTTTGCCGCAACCGCATCCCAACGCGAGGAGACCGACGTGGCCACCGAGACACCGCCACCCTCGAAAACCCAGGCCCCACTGCCCTCCGCCGAGGAGTTCGTCGCGGTGCAGGAGAGCGACGAGTTCGGTGAACTGCGCCGCTCCTACCGCTCCTTCGCCTTCCCCCTGACCGTCGCCTTCGTCGCCTGGTACCTGCTGTACGTCCTGCTCTCCAACTACGCGGGCGGCTTCATGGGCACCGAACTCTTCGGCAACATCAACGTCGCACTCGTCCTGGGCCTCGCCCAGTTCCTCACCACGTTCCTCATCGCCTGGTGGTACGCGCGGCACGCCGCCGCCAAGCTCGACCCCAAGGCCGAGGCCATCAAGTCCCGCATGGAGGGCGCAGAATGAACCCCGCGATCACCCTTGCCGTCGGCGAGGCGGGCGAACACCGGCCGCTGATCATCGCCCTGTTCTCGGCGTTCGTCGTCGCCACCCTCGTCATCACCGTCTGGGCCGGCCGCCAGACCAAGGACGCCGCCGACTTCTACGCCGGCGGACGGCAGTTCACCGGCTTCCAGAACGGTCTCGCCGTCGCCGGCGACTACATGTCCGCCGCGTCCTTCCTCGGCATCGCCGGCGCCATCGCCCTGTTCGGCTACGACGGCTTCCTGTACTCCGTCGGCTTCCTGGTCGCCTGGCTGGTCGCCCTGCTCCTGGTCGCCGAACCGCTGCGCAACTCCGGCCGCTACACCATGGGCGACGTCCTGGCGTACCGCATGCGCCAGCGCCCGGTCCGCACCGCGGCCGGCACCTCGACGATCGTGGTGTCGATCTTCTACCTGCTGGCCCAGATGGCCGGCGCCGGCGTCCTGGTCTCCCTGCTGCTCGGCATCACCAGCGACGGCGGCAAGATCGCCATCGTGGCGCTGGTCGGCGTGATCATGATCATGTACGTCACCATCGGCGGCATGAAGGGCACCACCTGGGTGCAGATGGTCAAGGCCGTGCTGCTCATGGCCGGTGCTCTGCTGCTCACCTTCCTGGTCATGCTGAAGTTCAACTTCAACATCTCCGACCTGCTCGGCACGGCCGCCGCGAGCAGCGGCAAGGGCGCCGCCTTCCTGGAGCCCGGACTGAAGTACGGCGTCAGCGGCACCACCAAGCTGGACTTCCTCTCGCTCGGCATCGCCCTGGTCCTCGGCACCGCCGGCCTGCCGCACATCCTGATCCGCTTCTACACGGTGCCCACCGCCAAGGCCGCCCGGAAGTCCGTGATCTGGGCGATCGGCCTGATCGGCGCCTTCTACCTGATGACCCTCGCCCTCGGCTTCGGCGCCGCCGCGCTGATCAAGCCCGGCGAGATCATCGCCTCCAACAAGGCCGGCAACACCGCCGCCCCGCTGCTCGCCCTGCACCTGGGCGGAGTCGACTCCAACTGGGGCGCGATCCTGCTCGCCTCCATCTCCGCGGTCGCCTTCGCCACCATCCTCGCCGTCGTCGCGGGACTGACACTGGCCTCGTCCTCCTCCTTCGCCCACGACATCTACGCCAACGTCATCAAGAAGGGCACCGCCACCGAGAAGCAGGAGGTCAGCGCCGCCCGCTGGGCGACCATCGGCATCGGCGCCGTCTCCATCGTGCTGGGCGCCCTCGCCCGCGACCTGAACGTCGCCGGTCTGGTCGCCCTCGCCTTCGCCGTCGCAGCCTCCGCCAACCTGCCCACGATCGTCTACAGCCTGTTCTGGAAGCGGTTCACCACCTCCGGCGCCCTGTGGTCGATCTACGGCGGCCTCGTCACCGCGGTCGGCCTGGTGCTGTTCTCGCCGGTGGTCTCGGGCAAGCCCACGTCGATGTTCCCGGACGTCGACTTCCACTGGTTCCCGCTGGAGAACCCGGGCCTGATCTCCATCCCGGTCGGCTTCCTGCTGGGCGTCGTGGGCACCCTGTTGTCCAAGGAGACCCCGGACACCGCCAAGTACGCCGAACTGGAGGTGCGGTCCCTGACGGGTACGGGAGCGCACTGAGCGCACCGTCCGGGACGGCCGCGCCGCAGGGCTTCACGGGCCCTGCGGCGCGG
>NZ_QFDQ01000127.1 GCF_003270085.1 Streptomyces triticisoli
GCCGGCCCGGCCCCGGCGGAGGTGTCGGCGGACCCGCCGCTGCCGGCGTCCGCGCGGGTCCCGGCCTCCGCGCGGCCCGGTCCGCCGCCCCCGTACTCGGGTGCCAGCCGTACGAGGCTCAGCACACCGACGGCCACCGCGAGCCCTCCGGCGGTCAGCAGCACCTTGCGGGGGCGGGGCCTGCGGTGGCGCCCGCGCGCCCGGAGGTCCCAGGGATGAGACCGCGCACAGACGTCGACCGTGTCGTCCTGCTGCACGGTGGCCGTGTCCGTCGTCATCCGCCGTCCTCCCCGATGCGCTCGCGCCCCCTGTGCGCCGTGGGGAACGCACGTTATGCGCTCTCGTGGGGGTTCGGCGGGGGTCGGGCGGGATGTCACTCGAACGGGGGATCGGGTCTCGACAGTGGGGCGTGCTGTGACCCGGCCGGGCTTTCCCTGTTACCGTGTTAACACGCGTTAACCGGGAGGCTGTCATGAGCGAGGAGCGGTTCGGAGAGTTCGTGCTGGTGCGGCGGCACGAGTACGTGGCGGAGCTCGTCCTGGACCGGCCGAAGGCCATGAACGCCGTGTCGACGGAGATGGCCCGGTCGATCGCCGGGGCGTGCGCGGCGCTGGCCGCCGACCGGGACGCGCGCGTGGTAGTCCTGACGTCGTCGCACGAACGGGCGTTCTGCGTCGGCGCCGACCTGAAGGAGCGCAACTCCTTCAGTGACGCCGACCTGATGCGGCAGCGGCCGGTCGCGCGCGGGGCGTACACCGGCGTACTGGAGCTGCCGATGCCGACGATCGCCGCGGTGCACGGGTACGCACTCGGCGGCGGCTTCGAGCTGGCCCTGTCCTGCGACGTGATCGTGGCCGACCGTACGGCCGTGGTGGGGCTGCCGGAGGTGTCCGTGGGCGTGATCCCCGGCGGTGGCGGCACGCAGCTGCTGCCGCGGCGGGTGGGGGCGGCCCGGGCGGCCGAGCTGATCTTCACGGCACGTCGTCTGGAAGCCGAGGAGGCGCACGAGCTGGGGCTGGTGGACCAGTTGGTGGAAGAGGCCCAGGACCGCGAGGAGGCGCTGCGGCTGGCCGGCCGGATGGCCGCGAACTCCCCCGTAGGTCTCCGCGCGGCCAAGCGCGCCCTGCGTCTCGGCCACGGCCTGGATCTGCGAACCGGCCTGGAGGTGGAGGACGCGGCCTGGCGCTCGGTGGCCTTCTCCGCGGACCGGGCGGAGGGCGTGGCGGCCTTCAACGAAAAACGCACCCCCCGCTGGCCGGGAGAGTGACCGCCACCCGCCCCCGCCCAGCCCTGCGGTCCGTCCGAGCCGTACTCGGACCGGTGTGGGCCGCCGCTCACTGACAGGCGCGAGAATGTCCCGAATCTCATCAAATGTCCCTAGCCTGGGGTGATGGGTGAGAACAGGCGGCTGGCGGCTGTCGTCGCGTTGGCGCAGGGGATGGCGGCGGCGCACAGCCCGCGGGAGTCGTGGCGGGCGGCGGCGCTCGGGGCGTGCCGGGCACTGGAGGGGAGCTTTGCCGCGCTCTCGGTGTGGGAGCGTGAGCGGGGGCGGCTGCGGGTCCTGGTGAACGTGGGGGAGCGGGCGCCGGAAGAGGAGGAGTTTCCGGAGGACGAGGCGTACCCCGTGCACCAGTTCCCGGAGATCACCGAGTTCCTGCACGAGCGGTGGGCCTCGGGCGGCGAGCCCAACGCCTGGGTGGAGACCGCCGAGGGGCCGGCCGCCGGTCGTCCCGGCTACTGCCATCAGCGCGTCGCGGCCCTGCGTCGGCGTGGGCGCCGCTGCTGCGTGGTCGCGCCGATCGTGCAGCACGGGCGCGCGTGGGGCGAGCTCTATGTCGCCCGCGCGGTCGGCGCCCCCCTCTTCGGCCGGTCCGACGCCGACTTCGCCACCGTGCTGGCCGCCGTCGTCGCCGCCGGTCTCGCCCAGACCGAGCGGCTGGAGGAGGCCCGCCGCCTGGCGTTCACCGACGCGCTCACCGGGCTCGCCAACCGCCGTGCCGTCGACGTACGGCTCGACGAGGCGATCGAGCGGCACCGCGCGGACGGCGTCGCGGTCAGTCTCGTCGTCTGCGACCTCAACGGGCTCA
Organism: Streptomyces triticisoli; assembly: GCF_003270085.1. Taxonomy (GTDB): domain Bacteria; phylum Actinomycetota; class Actinomycetes; order Streptomycetales; family Streptomycetaceae; genus Streptomyces; species Streptomyces triticisoli. The sequence goes on from NZ_QFDQ01000127.1 coordinate 2,088, forward strand.
AGCAGGTCAACGACACCCTCGGCCACGCCGTCGGCGACCGGCTCCTGGAGCGGTTCGGGTCCGTGCTCTCGCTGTGCGGGGCGATGGTTCCCGGCGCCCTCGTGGCCCGGCTCGGCGGGGACGAGTTCTGCCTGCTCGCGGTGGGTCCGTCCGCCGACGAGGTGGTCAAGGCGGCCGACGAGCTGTGCCGGCGCGCGGCCGGGCTGGAGCACGGGGAGGGCGTAGCCTGCGGAGTGGCCTCCACCGAGGACGTCATCGGGCCGGTGCGTTCGGCCCGGCGGCTGTTCCGGCTCGCCGACGCCGCGCAGTACCGCGCGAAGGCGCTGCGCTCCGACCGGCCGGTCGTCGCCGGCCGTGAGGGCCCCGAGGATCCGGTCGTCCGGCTGGCCGACGAGCCCTCACCCGCCCCACGGTCCCCGGCCGACCGTCGCCGCTTCCGGGGGCGGAGGTCCTGAGGGGGCGGAGGTGCTGAAGGGGTGGAGGTTCTGAAGGGGTGGAGGTCTTGAGATGCGCAGCCCCTGAGGCGGCGGAGGCCTTGAGATGCGCAGCCCTTGAGATGCGCAGCCCTTGAGGCGGCGGAGGCCTTGAGACGGCGGAGAAAAGTAAGGGGCATTCCCGCTCCCCACTGGTGACATCTTCGCATTCACTGCGTACGCTCCTGAATATGGATATGCACACTGTGGTGGTGGGGACGTCCGGGGTCACCGCGTCCGACGTTCTCGCCGTGGCCCGCGGCGGCGCCCGCGTCGAGCTCTCCGAGGAGGCGGTGGCGGCCCTCGCGGCGGCCCGGGAGATCGTGGACGCACTTGCGGCCAAGCCCGACCCCGTCTACGGCGTCAGCACCGGTTTCGGCGCCCTCGCGACCCGGCACATCAGCCAGGAGCTGCGCGCCCAGCTGCAGCGCAACATCGTCCGCTCGCACGCCGCCGGCATGGGCCCGAGGGTCGAGCGCGAGGTCGTACGGGCGCTGATGTTCCTGCGGCTGAAGACCGTATGCTCCGGCCGCACCGGCGTACGCCCCGAGGTCGCGCGGACCATGGCCGGCCTCCTCAACGCCGGCATCACCCCGGTCGTGCACGAGTACGGCTCCCTCGGCTGCTCCGGCGACCTGGCCCCGCTCTCCCACTGCGCCCTCACCCTCATGGGCGAGGGCGACGCCGAGGGCCCCGACGGAGTCGTACGCCCCGCCGCCGGACTCCTCGCCGAGCACGGCATCCGGCCCGTCGAGCTGCGCGAGAAGGAGGGCCTGGCCCTGCTCAACGGCACCGACGGCATGCTCGGCATGCTGATCATGGCCCTCGCCGACCTCGACACCCTCTACAAGTCCGCCGACATCACCGCCGCCCTCAGCCTGGAGGCGCTCCTCGGCACGGACCGGGTCCTCGCCCCCGAACTGCACACCATCCGCCCCCACCCCGGGCAGGGCGCCGCCGCCGCCAACATGCTCGCCGTCCTCAAGGGCTCCGGCCTCACCGGCCACCACCAGGACGACGCGCCCCGCGTCCAGGACGCCTACTCGGTGCGCTGCGCCCCGCAGGTCGCCGGCGCCGGCCGCGACACCCTCGCGCACGCCCGGCTCGTCGCCGAGCGCGAGCTCGCCTCCGCCGTCGACAACCCCGTCGTCCTGCCCGACGGCCGGGTGGAGTCCAACGGCAACTTCCACGGCGCCCCGGTCGCCTACGTCCTGGACTTCCTCGCCATCGCCGCCGCCGACCTCGGCTCCATCGCCGAGCGCCGCACCGACCGCCTGCTCGACAAGAACCGCAGCCACGGCCTGCCGCCGTTCCTCGCCGACGACGCCGGCGTCGACTCCGGCCTGATGATCGCCCAGTACACGCAGGCCGCCCTGGTCAGCGAGATGAAGCGGCTCGCCGTACCCGCCTCCGCCGACTCCATCCCGTCCTCCGCCATGCAGGAGGACCACGTCTCCATGGGCTGGTCGGCGGCGCGCAAGCTGCGCACGGCCGTCGACAACCTGACCCGGGTCCTCGCGGTCGAGCTGTACGCCGCCACGCGCGCCGTCGAGCTGCGCGAGGGGCTGACCCCGGCCCCGGCGACCCGGGCGGTCATCGACGCCGTACGGCAGGCGGGGGTCGGCGGCCCCGGCCCGGACCGGTTCCTGGCACCCGACCTCGCCGCCGCGGACGCCTTCGTGCGCGACGGCCGGCTCGTCGCGGCGGCGGAGACCGTCACCGGCCCGCTGCAGTGACGCGGTGAGAAAGAAAGGCGGCCGGGATCCGCCCTTTCCGGCAGATCCCGGCCGCCTTCACCTCACAAGCCGCTCAAGCCCCCCAATTCACCGGGACACCGGCCGGCTCAGAAGTCGAACTGCTCCCGCCGCACCGAATACACCACGAAACCGGCGCCCACCGCGAGAAAAAGCGTTCCGCCGACGACGTAGGGAGTGGTGTCGATGCTTCCGGTGGCGGCGAGTTCGGTGCCGTCCCGGGGCGCGGACGCCCCCGCGGAGCCGGCCTCGGACCCGGACCCGGCCTCCGTCCCGGACCCCTCCGCCTCCGTGGGCGCCGGCCGCCCCTGCTCCGTGACCTGCGTCGTCGGCGCCGCCGGACCCGTCTCTCTCGCCGGTGCCTCCACCGAGGCGTTCGCGGAGGGGACGAACCACAGGGCGCCCAGCAGGGTGCCCGCGGCGGTGGCGGTCAGCAACGTACGGCGAGCGGATGACACGGAATATCGATCCCCTTGTGGCGCTGGTGAATTGGCCGTGTGGAGCGATGTTAGTGAAAATCGCGGGTCACAGGAAAGTCACAGGAGGTTTGAGTCGTACGCTCCGGCCATGAGTACTGCAGAGACATCACGTTTTGTACGGCTTCGCGTGGAGCTGGTTCTCGAGGTCGAGGACGAGGACGCCGTCATGGCGGCGGCCCGCCGCCGGATCGCGGAGGACGAACAGCTCGGTGCCCTGGAGCGGATGCGCGCCGAAGGGGCTGTGACGGAAGACACCGCGGAGGCCCTGGCGTATCTGGTCGACCCGTTCGTGCTGGTCGGTGAGGTGCCGGGGGTCGAACTCCAGCAGGCGTCCTGGTCCAGTGAGCACATCGAGTACGACCCGGACTCGCCGGACTGGGAACTGGACGAGGATGATGTCGACGGGGACGACGAGGAGGACGGCGACGGGGGACTGAACCGCAGGGAGTACCCCGGGTTCCCCGGCTGACGTCGCCCGGGCCGTCGGCGGCCCCGGCCGCAACCGTCGTCCGGGTTTCGTCGTCTCACGGAACGCGCCCCCGTCCCGCGCCCCGTCCGCCGCGGCGGACGTGGTGAGGCCCACATCCGCACGACATGGGAAATGGGGTGAAACGGTCGTAGCGTTGAAGATCTACGGCGGGGGGTTCGAGGGGCTTTGGGGATTCGCCAAACGATGGAGAAGCGTGTGATGACGAACAGTAAGCGGCGCAAGAGCCTGACGGCCGCGTCCGTACTGCTCGGCGGTGTACTGGTGCTCACAGCCTGTTCCGGCAGCAGCGACGCGGCCGGCGGCAGTGGCGACACCTCGCAGGCCCAGGCCGACAAGGCCGCGGCCCAGGAGTCGTCGGAGGCCCAGATCAAGATCACACCCGCGGACGGCTCCGACAACGCCTCCATCAACAACTCCGCCGCCGTCACCGTGGCCAAGGGCACACTGACGAAGGTCGCCATGACCACGGTCGACGGCAAGGCCGTCGAGGGCCGGATATCGGCCGACAAGAAGAGCTGGAAGCCCAGCGGCCAGCTGGACCGCGCCACCACCTACAAGGTCTCCGCGAGCGCCACCGACGCCAAGGGCCGCGCCGCCCACGAGAACGCCTCCTTCACCACGGTCTCCCCGGCGAACAGCTTCATCGGCAACTTCACGCCGGACGACGGCACCACCGTCGGCGTCGGCATGCCCGTCTCGATCAACTTCGACAAGGCCATCACCGACAAGGCGGCCGTCCAGAAGGGCATCACCGTCACCACCTCCAGCGGTCAGGAGGTCGCCTGCCACTGGTTCAACGCCCAGCGCATGGACTGCCGCCCCGAGCAGTACTGGCAGGAGAACTCCACCGTCACGCTGAAGCTCGACCTCGACGGCGTCGAGGGCGCCCAGGGCGTCTACGGCGTCCAGCAGAAGACGGTCACCTTCAACATCGGCCGCAACCAGGTCTCCTACGTCGACGCGAAGACCAAGCAGATGAAGGTCACGCGGAACGGCAAGGTCGTCAAGACCATCCCGATCTCGGCCGGTTCGCCCGAGAACAAGACGTACGAAGGCCAGATGGTGATCTCCGAGAAGTTCAAGGAGACCCGGATGAACGGCGCGACGGTCGGCTTCACCGACGACGACGGCAAGGGCGAGTACGACATCAAGGACGTGCCGCACGCCATGCGCCTGAGCACCTCCGGCACCTTCATCCACGGCAACTACTGGGGCAGGGGCATCTTCGGCAACGCCAACACCAGTCACGGCTGCGTGGGTCTGCAGGACAAGCAGGGCGCGGACGACCCCAACACCCCGGGCGCGTGGTTCTACAACAACTCGATGGTCGGTGACGTCGTGGTCGTGCAGAACACCGGCGACAGGACCATCGCCCCGGACAACGGCCTCAACGGCTGGAACATGAGCTGGGCCCAGTGGAAGGCCGGATCGGCGGCCTGACGGGTCCTCAAGCAGCTTGACCGGTGCCGTCCTTCGGGGCGGCATCGGCCTTCTCATCGTTCTCTCAGTCCGGCCTTATCGCTCCATCAGAGTGCGTCCCTACCGTGCGGCGCATGTTCTTCACCTACCTGAGGCGCGAACTGCGCCGCCGCAGAAAGGCGGCCCTCGTCGTCGCCTCCGGGCTCGCGCTGGGCATCGCCCTCGTCATCGTGGTCAACTCCGTGTCCAACGGCATGGGCAGGGCGCAGGAAAAGGTCCTGCAGTCGCTGTACGGGCTGGGCACGGACATGACCGTCACCAAGGCGGCCACGCCGGCGTCGGGCGACGCGCAGCGCCCCCGCTTCCGGTTCGAGGCGAAGGACGACGACTCCGAGGACAAGCAGAGCAGCGACCGGGTCATGGCCCAGGGCTTCACGACCCTGCCCGCCTCGACCGTCACCGAGGTCGCCGGCCAGAAGGGCGTCTCCTCGGCCGTCGGCGGGCTGAGCCTCAACGTGGTGAAGGTCAGCGGCCAGTTCACCCGCGGCCAGTTCCAGCAGGGCGACGGCGGCGTCGAGATGCGCGGCAAGCCGGGCGCCGGGCCGCGCTACCGGATCGAGGGCGGCGGCGCCGACTTCGACGTCAACATGTACACGGTCTACGGCACCGACGTCACCCAGCCGGCGCTCGGCCCGCTGACCTCCTCCGAGATCACCAGCGGCCGTACCTTCAAGACCACCGAGACCAACGCCAAGGTGGCCGTCGCCGACGCGGCGTACGCCAAGGAGAAGAAGCTCAGGACCGGCAGCACCGTCACCATCAAGGGCGCCACGTACGAGGTCATCGGCATCGCGACCGCCAGCAGCGGGGACGCGGCGGCCAACCTCTACATCCCGCTGAAGCAGGCGCAGAAGCTCAGCGGCGAGAAGGACAAGGTCACCACGGTCTACGTCAAGGCGACCGACTCGCAGCAGATCGGCGCCGTCAAGAGCGCCATCCGGAAGAACGTCCCCGGGACCACGGTCACCACCTCCGCCGATCTGGCCAAGACCGTCTCCGGCTCCCTGTCCACCGCCGCCGACCTGGCCGCCGGCGTCGGCAAGTGGCTGTCGATCGCGGTACTGGTGGCCGCGTTCCTGGTCGCCGGGCTGCTCACCTCCTCCGCGGTCTCCCGGCGGGTGCGCGAGTTCGGCACGCTCAAGGCGCTGGGCTGGAAGTCGGGCCGGGTGACCCGGCAGGTGGTCGGCGAGGCCGTCGTCAACGGCCTGGTCGGCGGCGTCCTCGGCATCGCGCTCGGCCTGGCGGGCGCGTACGTGGTGACCGCGGTCAGCCCGACGCTGCAAGCGCAGCTCGGCGGCTCCGGGGGCGGGCCGGGCGGTCCCGGCGGCGGGGGTGCCTTCCTCGCCGGCCCCGGCCGGCAGGCCGCGAAGTCGCTGGAGGTGGCGCTCACCGCGCCGGTCAGCGCCACCACCATCGCCCTCGCGGTCGGCCTCGCCGTGGCCGGCGGTCTGATCGCCGGCGCGTTCGGCGGCTGGCGGGCCTCCCGGCTGCGCCCGGCGGACGCGTTGCGGCGCGTCGAGTAGCGCCCGTACGGCGCTGCCCGTCCACGGGCCTCGTGGGCCACCGACCCGACTCCCTCACGCATTCCAGGAGCTGTTGCACCATGTACGAACTCAGAGGCGTCACCAAGCGCTACACCCGCGGCAAGGACGTCGTCCACGCCCTCGACGGGGTCGACCTGACCATCGGTGACGGTGACCGGCTGGTCATCCAGGGTCCCACCGGCGGCGGAAAGTCGACGCTGCTGCAGATGCTGGGCGGGCTCGACCGGCCCACTTCCGGCGAAGTCGTCCTGGACGGCACCGACCTGGCCGAACTGCCCGAGGCCCGGCTCACCAGGGTGCGCAGCGAGAACATCGGCTTCGTCTTCCAGTCCTTCAACCTGATCCCGACGCTGACCGCGCAGGAGAACGTCGAGACCGCCCTCGTCCCGCTCGGGATCAAGGCCGCCGACCGGCGCGAACGGGCCGCCGAGGCACTGAAGTCGGTCGGACTCGGCGAACGGCTCGGGCATCTGCCGTCCGAGCTGTCGGGCGGCCAGCAGCAGCGCGTCGCCATCGCCCGGGCCCTGGTCAAGCAGCCCAAGGTGCTGCTCGCCGACGAACCCACCGGAAACCTCGACGAGTCGATGCGCGACGAGATCATGGACGTACTCGAACGCATGTGGAAGGAGCACGGGTTGACGTTCGTGATGGTCACCCACGACTCCGCCCTGGCGAAGAAGGCCCCGCGCCTGGCGACGATCCGCAAGGGCCGCATCACCGTCACGGAGAAGACAGGCGCGTAGGCGCACTGTTGACGCGTAGTCACCCTGCTCATTCGTGGACGTACATCTGGCTCAATGCGGTACCCCTCTATTGAGCAGGTGATCACCCCCCGGCATACTGCGTGTTCCGGGGGGACGTACGCGCGCTTGTACGAGATTTCCCTCGGTCGGGTGAACGGGGATTCGCCCGGTACTCCATCTCCCAGGGGGAGTCTTGCGCAGACAAGTGAAAAGAGCGTGCGCTGCCACGGTCGCCGCAGCAGCGGCCGTAGCCCTCGCCGCGGGTATGACCAGCCCGGCGTCGGCGGGACCCGAGCAGCGCTCGTCCGATACCGCCCGGTTCACCGCCCACCGCGACATCACCCTCATCACCGGCGACCGGGTCACCGTGGACGCCAAGGGACGCGTGGTCGGCCTGCAGCGGGCCAAGGGGCGCGAACACATACCCGTGCAGGTCCGCAGGGCCGGCGGGCACACCCACGTCGTACCGGCCGACGCGGCCCGCCTGGTCGCCTCCGGCAAACTGGACCAACGGCTTTTCGACATCACCGAGTTGAACAAGTCCGCCACCCGCAGGTCGCTCAAGAACGGTCTGAAGGTGATCGTCGGCTACAAGGGGGCCGCCACCGCCGCACGGGCCGACGTCCGCGAGGCTGGCACCCTGCGCCGCACCCTCAAGGCCCTGAACGCCGACGCGGTGCAGACCTCGGTCAAGGACACCCCCGAGCTGTGGAAGGCGCTCACGGACGGGGACAAGCCCGCCACCGGCGTCGCCCACGTCTGGCTCGACGGCGTCCGCAAGGTCAGCCTCGACAAGTCCGTGCCGCAGATCGGCGCGCCCACGGCCTGGAAGTCCGGCTACACCGGCAAGGGCGTGAAGATCGCCGTCCTGGACACCGGTGTCGACGCCACCCACCCCGACCTGAAGAGCCAGGTCGTCGCGGCCAAGAACTTCTCCGCCGCGAAGAACACCAACGACGCCTTCGGCCACGGCACCCACGTCGCCTCCATCGCGGCGGGCACCGGCGCCAAGTCGGGCGGCAAGTACAAGGGCGTGGCGCCCGACGCGAAGATCCTCAACGGCAAGGTCCTCGACGACAGCGGCTACGGCGACGACTCCGGCATCCTCGCCGGCATGGAATGGGCCGCCCAGCAGGGTGCCGACATCGTCAACCTCAGCCTCGGCGGCCCGGACATGCCCGACACCGACCCGCTGGAGGAGGCGGTCGACAAGCTCTCCGCCGAGAAGGACATCCTCTTCGCGATCGCCGCCGGCAACGAGGGCCCGGAGTCGGTCGGTTCGCCCGGCAGCGCGGACGCCGCCCTCACCGTCGGCGCCGTCGACAAGAAGGACAGGCTCGCCGGCTTCTCCTCCACCGGTCCGCGCGTCGGCGACGGCGCCGTCAAGCCCGACGTCACCGCGCCCGGCGTCGCCATCACCGCCGCCGCGGCCAAGGGCAGCCTCATCGCCCAGGAGGTCGGCGAGAGCCCGGCCGGCTACCTGACCATCGACGGCACGTCCATGGCGACCCCGCACGTCGCCGGCGCCGCCGCCCTCCTCAAGCAGCAGCACCCCGACTGGGGTCACGCCGAACTCAAGGGCGCGCTGACCGGCTCCTCGAAGGGCGGCGCGTACACGCCGTTCGAGCAGGGCGCCGGCCGTATCGCCGTCGACCGGGCGATGCGGCAGACCGTGATCGCCGATCCGGTGTCGGTGAGCTTCGGCACCCAGGCCTGGCCGCACACCGACGACGAGCCGGTCACCAAGCAGCTGACCTACCGCAACCTCGGCACCGAGGACGTCACGCTCACCCTGAGCCTGACGTCCACCGACCCCCAGGGCCGGGCGGCCCCGGCCGGCCTCTTCACGCTCGGCGCGACCGAGGTGACCGTCCCGGCCGGCGGCAAGGCCTCCGTGGACCTGACCGCCGACACCCGGCTGGGCGGCACCCTGGACGGCGCCTACTCGGCGTACGTCACGGCGACCGGCGACGGGCACAGCGTCCGTACGGCCGCGGCCGTGGACCGCGAGGTCGAGTCCTACGACGTCACCGTCAAGCACATCGGCCGCGACGGCAAGCCCACCGCCGGCTACAACACCGCCCTGTTCGGCTACTCCGGCCTCGGCGCGGACCGCGCCTACCAGGTGTTCTCCGCCGACTCCGGCACGACGACCGTGCGCGTGCCCAGGGGCACGTACGTCGTGGACGCCTGGATCGCGAAGGACTTCGTGACCCTCAAGGGCGGCCTGGACTGGCTGGTCCAGCCGAAGCTCAGCGTGACCAAGAACCTCACGCTGACGATCGACGCCCGGGCCGCCAAGGCGGCCGACATCACCGTGCCGGACAAGTCCGCACGGCAGACCATGGCGATGATCGGCTACTACTACGACCCCGCGGACTTCGGCATCGGCATCGGCCTCGACCGCTGGTCCAACCTGCGCACCGGCTCCCTCGGCGGAGACGTCAGCGGGCTGAGCCAGACCTGGAACGGCCAGTGGACCAAGGGTGCGAGCACCGAGTACGACGTGGCGACCACCGCCAAGGTCAAGAGGTTCCAGGGCGGCAAGGTGCGCCACTACGCGGCACGCGAACTCGCCAAGGTCAAGACCGCCATCGCCGCGGGCGGCTCCCGCAAGACCGGCGGCGTCACCACCGTGGGCCTGCTCCCCGAGGACTACGTCATCGGATTCCCGGTCGAGCAGAAGCTGCCGGGCACACGCACGCTGTACCTGTCGACGAACCACGGCATCCAGTGGACGATGGACGTGGAGCAGTACGGAGGCTACGACCGCAACGGCTTCCCGGTCACCGAGGCGTTCTACACGCTCGGCGCGCCGCAGACCTTCAAGGCCGGCAAGACCTACACCAAGACCTTCAACAGGGCGGTGTTCGGCCCGCGTCTGAACCGGGACTACGGCCTGTTCCGCGACCGGAACACGATCTACGGCGACCTGCCGCTGTTCGCCGACTCCGCCGGGCACTACGGCGCCTCGGTGTTCACCTCGGCGAAGACCACCCTCTACCGCAACGGCAAGAAGGTCGGCTCCAACGACGACCCGCTGTTCGGCAGCAAGGTCTTCACGGTGCCTTCCGGTGACGCCGCGTACAAGCTGACCACCTCGGTCAAGCGCAGCGCGAAGATCGCGAACGGCTCCACCCGCATCGACGCGACCTGGACGTTCCGCTCCAAGAAGCCGTCCCGCACCACCCAGCTCCCGGCCTCCTCGGCCCGCTTCAAGGCCACCACCGGCATGGACAACCGTGTCAAGGCGGGCAAGAAGGCGACCTTCCCGGTCACCGTCGAGGGCGCCGGCGCGGGCAAGAACCTCAAGTCGCTGTCCGTCTGGGTGTCGTACAACAGCGGCAAGACCTGGAAGAAGGTCACCGTCAAGAAGGGCAAGATCACCGTCAAGAACCCGGCGAAGGGCAAGGCCATCTCCTACCGCGCCAAGATCACCGACAAGAAGGGCAACACGTCGGTGATCTCGATCTACAGCGCGTACTACGGCAAGTGACCCGAGCTGTGGAACCCGGCTCGAAGTGAGCCGGTGACAGACGGCGGACGGCCCGCCGGAAGCACTCCTGCTTCCGGCGGGCCG
>NZ_QFDQ01000128.1 GCF_003270085.1 Streptomyces triticisoli
GGTGCGCCGGGCGGCTGCCCAGCACCACGCCGCCCGTCCGGCGCCTGCGGCCCCGCCCGGGCGCCGGACCGCCCGCTTCCGCCACCGCGCCTCCCGTTTCCGGCCGGCCGTCACGTCGGGACCGTCGCCTCGCCGACTGTGACAGTCGTGTCCAGAGCACGGTAAGGGCTGGTGGGGCGGGGGCACGGGTGCGGTTCGCCCGGTCGGGCGGTCGTCGGTGGCATCGGGGGGAACGGGTGCCCGTCCGGCGTACGGCGGTCCGGCGTACGGCGCTGCGCGAGGCCGGGTGTCCGTGGGGGGCCGGCCTGTCACGGCGGGGTCTCCTCCAGCAGGGCGGGGCCGTTGTTGCGTACGTTGTTGACGGCCGGGGAGACGGGCCGGGCGCCGAGGTGCCCGTCCGCCGGGGGGCTCAGCAGTTCCCGCAGCTCGTCGGGGTCCTGGTGACGGGGGTCGAGCCAGGCGTCGTAGTCGTCCGGGGTGAGGGCGAGCGGCATGCGGGGGTGGACGCGGCCGGCGGCGTCGGTGGCCTCGGTGGTGATGATGGTGCAGGTCGTCAGCCGGGCGGCGGGGTCGTCGTCCCGCTCCACCTCCGGGTCGCGCCAGTACTCGTACAGTCCGGCGAACGCCATCAGCCGGCCGTCCTCGGGGCTGATGAAGTACGGCTGCTTGCGGGTCCTGCCGGTTGTTCCGGACGTGACCTGCTGCCATTCGTAGAAGCCGTCGGCGGGCAGCAGGCAGCGGCGTTTGGCGAAGGCGCGGCGGAAGGCGGGCTTCTCGTGCACGGTCTCGGCCCGTGCGTTGATCAGCCGGGCGCCGATCCGCGTGTCCTTCGCCCAGGACGGGACCAGTCCCCAGCGCAGGGGGCGCAGCTCCCTGCGCACGGGGGCGGCCTCACCGTTCTCTCGCGGGGCGCGTTCCAGCACGGCCCACACCCTGTTGGTCGGGGCGACGTTCCAGCTGGGCTCCAGCGCCTCCTCCGGGCACCACTCGGTGGCCCCGAAGTGCTGGACCAGGCCCTCGGGGCTGCGGGTGGAGACGTAACGACCACACATGGGGCCTCATCCGGGGAAGGTCACATTTACGTATCGGACATACCGCACTTCAATCTTCACATGAGGCACACACGTTCGCTAAGTTGACGTCCAGGCCGCGCGATTGCCTCCGGCGAGCCCCGTCGGATCGTGCGGCCTCCGCCGAGTCCGGTACGCCCCCGTGGCATCCGGCGCCGGGGACCCGACCGACATTGGGGTGAATCGGCTCAACTGTCCCTCCGGACAGGGGTCGTAGGGCACGCCTTCCGTAGAACGTCCGCCCGGACCCGGCAGCTGACTCGGCAGGCGGCCCATGGAAGGAGTGCGTCCTCCTTGGCGCCGGAACGACCGAGCGACGACAGGCCCAGCCCCGCTGAGGTGCAGCGGCGGATCAGCAGCCTCTACGACCAGGCGGAGAACGCCACGGGGAACTTCAACGCCACCCGTGCGATGAGCAGGAGCGGGCGTGCGCGGGGCAGTTCCCGGGGGACCGATCCGGCCCTCGACCGGGTGGCCGGGCAGTGGTTCGACGCGGCGCGCGCCCAGTTGGGCCCGATCGCTCCGGCGGTCCTGCCGCCCGACCGTGTGCCGAGCCGGGACAACTCCCGTACGGGGACACCGAACAGGCGTCCGGAGGACGTTCTGGAGGAACTGGGGCTGAAGGGCAGGCCGCCCCGGCTGGAGCTGACCGCCGGCCCGGCGCAGGCCGGGCCGGCACCCGCGCTCCCGGCCGGCTCCACGGCCGCCGTACCGGCTCCGCCCGTACCGGAGTTGCCCTCGGCGGCACCTGCCACCGCGTCGTCCGCCGTTCCCGTCGCGGAGCTGACCACCCGGTCCATGGAACCCCCGCCCACCAGCGCCGTGGAACCCCAGCCCACCGGCACCATGAACACCCTGACCACCCGGTCCATGCAGCCCCCGCCCACCACCGCCGCGGACCCGACCACCGGCACCATGAACGCACTCACCAACCGGCCCATGGAACCCCCGCCCACCGGCACCATGAGCACGCTCAGCACCGGAACCACGGAGTTCCAGCCCACCGGGCCGGTCGAGCCGTCGGCCGTCGGTGCCGTGGGGCCGGCTTTCGGGTCCGTGGGGACGCGGCCGCAGGCGTCCGGCACGCCGCGTGCCTCGGTGGCCGGCCGCCGGCAGCCGGTGCGGAGGTCGTCCAAGGGCCAGTCGCAGGCCAAGGTCACCCGGGCCCGCGAACTGCTGTCCCGGCACGCCCCTCAGCAGGAAGCGGCGCAGTGGCAGCAGCACTCCACCGGGCTGTTCGACACCACCCCGCCCCTGGACGGGAACTCGCTCTTCGACGCCAGCCAGGCCGTCGGCCAGGCAGCGGCCGTGGACAGCTCCGCCGCCTCCCCCGGCGTCGCCGGGACACCGGCGTCGTCCTACGGGAGGAAGGCCGCCAAGGCGCTCGAGTTCGCCCGCGCGCAGATCGGCAGGCCGTGCGTCTGGGGGGCGACCGGGCCGGACTCGTACGACTGCTCGAGCCTCACCCAGGCCGCCTGGCGGGCCGCCGGGGTGGCGCTCCCCCGCGCGGCCTTCGAGCAGGCCGTCTCCGGCACACCGGTCGAGCTCGCCGACCTCCGGCCCGGGGACCTGGTCTTCTTCTACAGCGAGGTCAACCACGTCGGCCTCTGCTCCGGCAACGGCACGATGGTCCACGCCCCGAGCCCGGGGGCGTCGATACGCGAGGAGTCGATCTTCTTCGCCGGCCCGCAGGCCATCCACAGCGCGATACGGCCCGCCTGAGCCGTACCCGCCCCCTGCCGGGCAGCTTGTCGCATGAGCGGAGACCTCCGTTCGAGGGGTGTCCTCACCTGATGCGGTGAGGCACCCGAGCGCGACGGGTACGCCGGAGGCGTGCGCGCCGTTTGCTCCGGCATGGACAGCTCTTCTCGGGCCGTGGAACCGGCCGGCGGGCCCTGCGACCACCCGTCCCCCATTCCCCCGCACCGCCTGCGGCCGGGCACACTCGAACACGCGCCCGGTACACCTCTGCTGCGGACGTGGGGCGTCGGGGCCGGCGAGGTGCCGCGGGGAGCGTCGGCCGGGGCGCGGCCCAGGGTGCCCGCGGTGCCCGTGCCCCGTGGGCTCCCGGGCCTGTGACAGTGGCATCACGATGGTGGGCGTGGGCGTTGACCGGGCCCGGGCATGCCGTTGGGCGCGGTGCGGAAGCGTGGGAGGACAGCGGCTGCCCCTGGTGCCGCTCGCTGCTCGGCCCGGTCCGCGGCCTCTCCGCACCGGACGCCACGCACGGCGACGACCGCCCCCTGGCTCCGCGGCGGCGCCCGGCCGGCCCGGGGGAACGCGCGCCTGTTCATGGTGCCCCTGGCAGCACTCACCGTGGTGGCCGCGCTCATGACGGCACCGGCCCGACGCCGGGGTGCGCCCGCCCCGTCGCAGCCACGCCCGTCGGCCCGCGGTCACCGGCCGTCCCCGCGGCAGAACGGACACCACCGCGGTCGTCCCCCGGCCGTGTGGGCCCCCGGGGCGTACCCGTATGCGGTCAGGCCCCGAATCCGATGTGCACGTGGTCGTGGTGGGTGGCGTCGCTGAAGAACTGGTCCGGGGTGCTGCCACCGGACGGGAGGACGGGGCCGCCGACGTTGTAGGAGCCGGCCGCCGCCGCGTCCCGCATGAAGCGTTCGACGAGGGGGCGGGGCGTGGCCGGGTCGACGACCGCGTGGCCGTCGATCTGCCACACGTCGAAGGCGCGCCCGCGCGGATGGTCGCTGGGGCGGCTGGTGCCGAACACGTCCAGTGGGTGTCCGGAGCGGACCACACTGACGTACATCCGGTACGTCCCCGCCAGGCGCAGCATCGCGGTGAGCACACCGGCGTGGACCTGGCCGCTGTTCAGGTCGGCCCGCGCCGCGGGCGGCAGCACGATCCGGGCGTCGTCCAGCACCCGGCGCACGCCGGCCGGCGGCGGGGACAGCGGCGCGCCGGGGTGGGCCGGGTGCAGGGCGGTGACGGTCCATCCGGTGCCGGACCGCGCGAGCCGTACGTCGACCGTCGTCCCGCCCGCGTGGACGGCACCGCCGTGCCGGGTCCACTGCCGGCACACCACGAGCACGCTCGCCGAGTCGGCGAGGAACCCGCCGTACTGGGCGTCCACCACCTGCAGCGCCGCCTCGTCGGCGGACGGCAGCAGCGGTCCGGCCCGGGCCACGAGGGCGGCCGGCAGGTGCAGCGCGGTCACTCTGGCCCTCGCCGCGGACGCGCCGCCCCTGCCGCCGGGCCAGGCGCCGATCGCCTCGACGAGTTCGACGGCACGCCGTTTCACCTCGGGGTGGACCTCCGCGGACGTGGGGCGCCAGGGGGTGGTGCGGGGAAGGGCGCCTGCCGTGCCCGACGCGGACGCGCCGGAGGCGGTCGGCTCCGGCCCGGGCACGGCGCTCGTGCAGCCCGCCGCCCCCAGCAGAAACCCCGCCGTGCCCAGCAGTACGGCCCGGCGCCCGACCGGGTGCGCCGCGGACTCGGGGCCATGGGTCATGCCGTCCAGTGTCCGCCTCGCGTACGGCGGCTGCCCGGCGGGCGGGGTGGCCGGTTCCCGTCGGCGGCGCGAGCGCCGGGAGGGGAGGAGCCCGGCCGTGCTGGTCAGGGCCGGGGGCGCAGGCGGGCCGTGATCACGGCGATGCCGTCGTCCGGTCCACCGAGAGCCGCGACCAGGATCTCGTCCAGGAGTCCGCCGACGTCCTGGCCGGGCCGTACCCGCAGGGCGGCCAGGCGGCCGAGCGAGGTGTCGATGTCCTCCCCGCGCCGCTCGACCAGCCCGTAGGTGAACATCACCAGTGTGTCGTCCGGCGCGAGGGACAGGCCGGCCGCCCGATAGGCGCTGCCGCCGGTGCCGAGGGGAGGACCCACGGGCAGCGCGGCCGGGGCGGCGGTGCCGTCGCCGTGGACGACGACCGGGGGCAGGTGTCCCGCGCCGGCGAGCAGGGCCGTGCCGTGCGCCGGGTCCAGCAGGGCCAGCAGACAGGTCGCCGGGCGGCGGCCGCTCTCCGTGGACATCGTGGCGTCCAGCCGGCGCAGGATGCCGTGCGGCGCGAGGTCGGTGGAGGCGAGGTACCGCAGCAGGACGCGGTAGGCGTTCATGTCGACCGCCGCGTCCAGGCCGTGCCCCATGACGTCGCCGACGGCCAGCAGGGTGCGGCCGGAGTGCAGGCGTACCGTCTCGCACCACTGGCCGCCCACCGGCCCGGACGGGTGACGGACGGCCAGGTCCACGTCGGAGTGGGAGCGTCCGGGGCCGGCGGGCAGCACCTTCCGCAGGTCCCACACCCCGGGGCCGGCCTCCCGCTGGTCCTCCGCATGCCGCAGGTGGGCGGCGGTCAGCCGGGCCGCGTAGTGGACGGCCGCCGTCTCGTCGTCGTCGAAGGGACGGCCGGTGCGCAGGGCGAGGACGACTCCGTGGACCCGGTCCCGGGTCAGCAGCGGCACCGAGAGGGTGACCAGGCCCCCGCCTCTGCCGGGTGTGCGGGAGGCGGTGATGGGGTGGCCCGCGTCCAGGGCGCGTACGGAGACGTTCCCGCGCGGGCCCTTCTCCAGGCTGTCGAGGAGGTCGCGCCGGCCGGCCGCGGCGACCGGCCGCAGGGACTCGCCCGGCTCGCGGTGGCCCTCCTGCGAGCCGTAGAGGTCGACGGTCGCGAAGTCGCACAGATCCTCGACCAGGAACGCGGCGAGTCCGGCCGCCGTCCTGCGGTCGTCGAGGGTCGTACCGATCACGGAGAGCGCCCGCTCCGCCCGTACGAAGCGGTTCGCGGCAGCGCTCCCGGGGCCCGGCACCAGGTCGCCGTCCACGACCACCCCCTTTCCGCCGCCGCGCCGTCCTCGTTCATCCCAGCACTGCGCGAGGGCGTCGGCGGGTAGCGACCCGCGGTGGCGGGCGGGACCGGAGCGGATTCCTGCCGAGGTGCGGGGCGGTGCGCGGCGCGGGGGTGCGGTGCGGCCCCTCACGGGCTTCACGAAGCCCTGCCGTCATGGCCGACAACCCCCTGGCCATGACCGGACGTTGACGAGAAGTGAGGGCAGTGCGGCAGGGACCGAGGGACCCGCGGTGCCCGAGCGGCTGCTGATCACCCGCACCACGGCCGGCGACGGCACCCGTGTCGTGGTCCTCGTGGGAGGGGTCGACCTCAGCGGCGTGACCTTCGTGGACACGCTCATACCGTGCTACGCCGACCTCGATGCGGCCCTCACCGCCTGACGCACCGCGTGAACCGGCCGGGTCAGGCCGTCCCGTACACCTGCCGGGTGTTGGGGCGAGGCGCCGGCCGGTGGCGGGCGGCGGGACCCTCGGCGAAGGCGCGCAGCAGGTTCTCGGTGGTCCGGGTGACGAAGGCACGGGTGCGGGCGTCCATGCCGTGGTCGCGGCCCCCTTCCGGGGTGCCGGCCTTCAGCGCCTCCACCCAGCGCATGGTGCCGGTGGCGAAGACGCCCGCCCCGCTGGGCACCGTGTAGTACGCCGAGTCGCTGTGGCTGCGGTTGCCCGCGCACACCAGCGGCGAGTGCGCGGTGATCTCCAGCGGTTCGGGGGCGGGCGCGCCCTGGGTGACCCGGTCGTACTCCACTCCGACCAGGTGGTCGAAGCTCTCGCCGGGGCGGACGCCCGTGCCCTCGTACAGCCAGTGGTCCGCCGCGTGCACGACGTGGGGCGCGTCCACCGGGTAGCCCTCGTAGAGCACTCCGGTGAGGGACGACTCGGGGTCGGCGGCCGGGTCCTGCCGGAAGTCGGTGGTGACCAGGGCCGGGCGGGAGGGGTAGCAGGGGTCGCTCTCGTAGGAGGACTTGTAGCAGACGACGGTACGCGCGGCCCCCGCCTCTCCCCCTTCCAGGCGAATCCGGCGGTAACAGGTGTTGGCGCCGAGGAAGGCCACGTTGGTGCCCGCGTCCCGGGCCGCGGTGACGTGCTCGCGCTGCTGGGGCGTCCAGTACTCGTCGTGGCCCAGGCAGATCAGCGCGGTGGCGCCGTGCAGCACCCCGGGGTCGTGGTGCAGGTCGGTGCCGGTGGTGTACGCCAGGGGGATGCCCAGGCGTTCGGCGAGGACCACGGCCGCCCACTCGTACACCAGGAACTTCTCGGCGCCGTTCACGTCGTAGGGCCGGTCGAAGCCGACGGCGAGGGAGCGGGTGTCGTACGCGCCGGAGGCGCCGTTGTAGAGGCTGGAGCCGCCCCACCGGTTGTACGCCTGCCAGGTGGCCGGGGCGTGCAGGAGTACGGTGCGGCCGGCGCCGTGCGTGGAGCGCACGATCAGCGGGACGTAGCGCTGGTGGCCGTGGCCGGCGTCGAGGCGTATCAGGTAGGCGCCTTCGGGCCAGCCCTCGGTGCCGAGGGTGAGGGTGCGGGGCCAGTCCGCGCGGACGGTACGGGTCGCGGACAGCGTCCGGGCGGCCGGCTGCGCGCGCCCGCGCACCGGCTCGGAGCGCCAGACCAGCCGGGCGCCCTTCCCGCCGTACCAGCCGGCGCGGTAGACGGAGACGCGGAAGGAGGATGCCGTGGTCGACACGTGCAGGCCGCACTCCTGGCCCGGGGTGACACTCACCCGGTCGGTGTAGCCGGCCACCGCGTCCGGCGGGCCGGAGGAGCCGATCCGCCAGTCGCGGGCGCCGGGCCGGTCCCGCTCCGCCTCCGGGCGGTGGCTGTCCGCGGCGCGGGGCGGCCGGCCTGCGTTCGTGTGGGTACAGGCGGCGGCCGCGCCGAGGCCGGCGCAGGCGCACAGGCCGAGGAAACTCCTGCGGCCCGGCCCGTGTCCCCGGCTCTCCCCCGTGCGCTTACGTGACTCGTGCGGGCTCACATGGCCTCCCTGGGCGTGGACCGGCCCTTCCCGCGGGGGATTACGAAGGCAGCGGCTGCGGCGGTGGGCCGCACGGGCGGCGGACACCGGGCGTGACGGCCGCCGGCACGGCTGCGGGGCCGTGGGACCCCGACGGTCCCGACGGCCCCGCGAGAGGGGTGTTCCGCGTGCGGCCGGCCCTCAGCCGGTCTTGCCGCGGCCGGACAGCGCGTCCCGGATCCGGTCGACCATTCCGGCGCCGGGCGCGAGGAGCTTCTGCGCGACCGGCGAGTCCGGTGTGGAGGGATGCGGCCTGGTCGGTGCGGTCTTCTTCGCCGTACGCACCTTCTCGCCGAGCCGGTCGAGCTCCTCCTTGTCGGCGGTCCGCTGCAGCTGGGGGAAGAGGTTCTGCTCCTCGTCGGTGACGTGCTCGCGGATCTCCCGCATCAGACGGCCCATGAGCTGGTCGAACCGCGGGTCGTCCGCCCCGCAGCCCTCCAGGTCCTTCATGGTCCGCTCCGCCTCCGAGTGGTCCTGGAGCTCCTTGTCGGCGATCGAGTCGCCGTCCTGCAGGTACTGGCGCACCGCCGGGTACAGGTGCATCTCCTCGGCCACGGAGTGGCGGACCAGTTCGATGGTGGCCTGGTCGGCCAGGTCCTTGCGCCGCTTGTCCCCCGGCGGGAGGGCCTCGATCTGCGCGAAGATCTCTTCCACCTCGCGGTGGTCGGTGGTCAGTTCCTGGATGACGTCTCCGCCGTGTCCCATGGCAGGGCTCCTTGCTGTCGGAAGGTGGTGGTCGTACCGGTGGACCGCCCGCCGGGTTCCCGCGTCGGACGGCGGCACACCGCCGAGTGCGAGGGCGTGTTCGGCGGATGCCGTGCACCCGCGCCTCCTGTGTAGCGAGCGGCGCCGCGCGGGGTGGTGAATTGGGCCGCCCATCGGCGCGTCAGCCCGTCCGCCTGGGGCGGCCGGCCCGGTGCGCCGGGTGCCGGGAAGAGCGGGGCCCGGGTGCTCGTACCGCCCGGTCGACGCCGACCACGCGCGCGGGCCCCCCGGCGTCCGGTCCGCCACAGTGCGCCGGATCGACCGACCGGCTCTGGAGCCCTGCGCCGCGAGGCGGAGGGCGGGCATTCCCCACCGCCGTGGGCCGACGCGCCGCCGGTCCCGGCCCGTGCCGGGATCCCGCCGGCCACGCGCACGGGACGAGACGTGCGGAGTCCGGTCCGGCGCGGCCGGGCGTGGACTGCCGGCGTACGCCGCGGATCACGGCCGTGGGCTGGTGCGGTGCCGGTTCCGGTGGGTGCCGGGTGCTCGGCGGGTGTCGGCGGCCGTGCAGCGGGGCGGCGTCAAGACCGTTCGTCCTTGCCCCGGTCCGGGGCTGCGGGTGCTCCGTCTTGCCCCTGGCTCCCTGGCCGGAGGCTGCCCAAAACCGGTCCGGAGGGCCGAAGGAAAGGGATCTGAGCTGAACAAACAACACTTGCCCCACCCCTCCTTCAGGAATGACCGGAGGCCGCCACCGCGTAACGCCGGGTTCCCGCCATCGGCTCGGGGTTTCCCACCCGGTCGTCGGTATACGGGACGCGCGGTACGTGGTTGCATTCGTCGGGCACGGGAACCCGGGCGAACGCCGCACCTACCTTCACCCCCGGAGAGAGCCATGAGTCTGCTGCGCGTGGTCGGTCGTCCCCTGCTCGCCTCCATGTTCGTCGCCGGAGGCATCGAGTCCGTCCGCAACCCCGAAGCGGTGACCCCGCTCGCCGAGCCCGTCGTACGGCAGATCAGGGAGCGCGTGCCGGTGCTGCCGGAGCGCACCGAACAGTGCGTGCGGCTCAGCGGCGGCGTCCAGGTCGCCGCGGGTGTGCTGCTCGGTCTGGGACGCTTCCCCCGGCTGTCCGCCCTGGCCCTCGCCGCCACCCTGGTGCCCACCACCCTGGCCGGCCACCGGTTCTGGGAGGCGGAGGACGATGCCGGGCGCACCCAGCAGCAGATCCACTTCCTGAAGAACCTGTCCATGCTGGGCGGTCTGCTGATCGCGGCCGACGACACCGGCGCCGCGCCCTCCCTGCTGTGGCGCGGCCGTCACGCGGGCCACGAACTGCAGCGCGACGCCCGTCTGGTACGCCGTTCCATCCAGGCCACGGCCCGTCCGGCCGCCGCGGTCGGCGGCATGCGCGCCAAGCTGTCGGCCTGACCGGAGGTGACCGGGCGACCGGCCCGGCGGCCCGGGCCTCCGGCTCGCCCCGCCGCCCCGCCCGGCCGCGCGCCGTCGACGAGGAGGACACGCGATGCACCATCACGCCCGCTCCCGGACACGCCTGCCGGTGTTCACCGCACGGTCCGGTCACGACCTGCTCGGGATCTACCTCAACGACCATCTGGCCGGCTCGACCGTGGGCACGGAGCGGTCCCGCCACCTCGCCACGGCCTGCCGGGGCTCCGAGATCGGCGACGTGGTGGCCCCGCTCGCGGCCGAGATCGCCGAGGACCGCCGGAGCCTGGTGAGGATCATGCGCCGGCTGGACATACCGGTACGGCGCTACAAGGTGTACGCCGGACGCCTCGGCGAGCGCGCCGGGCGGCTGAAGAGCAACGGCGCACTGGTACGGCGCTCCCCGCTCAGTTCCCTGCTGGAGCTGGAGCTGCTCCAGCTCGGCGTGCAGGGCAAGGCGTGCGCGTGGGAGGCGCTCCGCGAGCTCGCCGACCGCGACGCGCGCCTGGACCCGCGGCAACTCGACGACCTGCTCGAACGGGCCCGGCGGCAGCTGCGCATCCTCGAGGGCCTGCGCGAGCTGCAGGCGGGGCAGACCTTCTCGCACCGATGATCCGGCTCCCGCCGATGGTCTCGAAGACACCGGGAAGACACCGGCGGGACCCCCGCTCGTCGAGCGGGGGTCCCGCCGAGGCTCTTCGCGGTCCGGTCCGCGCCGGCCGGGAAGCTCCCGCGGTTGTCAGTCCTTGAAGGTGTCCTTGGTCTTCTCCTTGGCCTGACGGGCGTCGCCCTTGGCCTTCTCGGCCTGTCCCTCGGCCGTCATGCTCTCGTTGCCCAGGGTGCGGCCGACCGTCTCCTTGGCCTTGCCCTTCATCTGTTCCTTCTTGGCCTTGGCCTTCTCGTCACGAGCCACTGTCGCTCACTCCAAGCCGGAATCGACGTCGGTGTCCGGTCCTCCGGGTGCTCGGTGGGGCGGTGGTCAAACCTCGCTCCGCGGCCTTCGGTGCCGCGCAGCGCCCGGTGGGTACCCGGGGCGGGCAGCCACCCGAAGGGAGCGTCGCCATGTCCGTACCGTTGACCGTCGACGCCCGCGAGCAGGGTCTGAACGGTGACGGGACCACCAACGACCAGCCGGCGTTCCAGCGTGTGGTGGACACGTTGGGTGCGGCATGTGCCGCGGACGGCCGCCCGCGTGTCCTGTACGTCCCCGCCGGGCGGTACCTGATGCTCGACGAGCCCACCGTCTGGCGCAGTGGCGTCTCCCTGGTGGGGGCGGGGCGCGGCGCCACCTGCTTCGCGCTGCGCAACCCCGGCAACCGTACGACGCCCGTACCGCTGGCCTGGTTCACCGCCGCCCAGCACGGCGCCGGCCGGGACAACCACCTCGCGGACATCACCTTCGCCCACTTCGAGATCGACGGTTCGGGCGTGACGACCGAGGAGTACGATCCGCTGGCCAAGGGCCTCGGCCTGCAGTACGTGCTGCGCGGCCGCTTCACCGACCTGTACGTCCACGACACGGCCGCCACAGGCTTCGGCTGCGACTTCCTGCAGGACACGGTGGTGGAGGGGGTGCTGGCCCAGCGGTGCGGGCGGCAGGACAGCGGCGAGCAGATGGGCGGCGCGGGCATCGGGATCGGCGTGGGCGGCTGGGGCCGGGTCGAGCGGCTGGCGGTGACCGCGTGCACCGCGATCGGCAACGGGACCAACGGCATCTTCGTGGAGCTGCAGAACGAGGAGTGGCCGCAGCCCCGCGGCATCCGTATCACCGCCTGCCACACCGAGGACAACCGCTTCGGCGTCTCCGACTGGGGCGCGGACGGGCTGCTGGTCGGCTCCTCGACCATGCTGGGCAACCACCAGGCCGGGTTCGACGTGTCCTCCCAGGGCACCTCGGGCATCGGCGGCCGGGGCGGCATCGTCACCGGCTGTGTGATCGACGGCAACGTCCGCGACGGGGTCGGGCTGGGCAACACCCCGGGGCCGTACGCCTTCCGCTCCAACCGCATCAGCAACAACGGACGGTACGGCTACTGGGAGCACAACCTGGCCGGCGGGGACGAGGAACCGACCGGGGACGTCGTGCTGCAGGCCAACGACATCCGGGACAACGCCCTGGACGGCATCCGTGTCGATGCGCCGATGAGGGACACCGCGCTCCTGGACAACCGGATCCTCGGCAACGGCCGCCGCACCGCCGGGGCCGTGGAGGGCGGCGGTGACGGCGTGTCCTTCTCCGCTCTCTCGCTGACCGACGACAAGGCCGACTGGCCCGCGGACGGGCATCGCGGCAAGGAGGTGTCGGTGGGCGGGCAGACGGCCGTGGTCGCCTTCAACACCTCCACCGGGCTCGCCCTGGTGCCGGTGCGGCCCGGCGCGGACACCGCCTGGCCGGACGGCGTGCCCGAGACGGGCTCCGCCTACCGGCTGCCCGCCGCTCCCGGGCTGCGCGCCGGGCTGACGGTCGGGGCCTCCATGACACGGCCGCAGATGCACGGCAACCGGATCGGGGACGGTGAGCGGGCCGGGGCCCAGACCCACGGCATGCGGATCACCCGGGACGGCGAGTGGTCCGGCGGCCACGTCTCCGACAACGACCTGAGCGGCAACGCCTGCGCGGCCACCCGCTTCGACACCCCGCCCGCCGGGGGGCGGTGGCGCGACAACGACGAGTGACGTCATCCGGCGGGCCAGAGCGCCCGTCGACGGCCACGGCGGCCGGCACCGCCAGGACCGGGCCGACGGACAGGGGCCACGCGGCCGGGTCCGTCAGCCGTGGCCCGCCCCGCAGTGTTCGGTGCGGACCTGACGCGTAACGCCCCGGCCGCGGTGCCGGTCACGGCGCCAGTCGAGGAGCGCGACCGTCAGGGCCGCCAGCATGGCCACGAGGGCGGAGGCGACGGAGAGGGCCACGGCGGTGCGGTAGTTCCTGCCGTCCGCCGCGAGCACCGTGTAGAAGAGGCCCGGCAGGGCCGCCGTTCCCACCGCGCCGCCCAGACGCTGGCCGGTCTGCAGGGCGCCGCCCGCGGCCCCGGCCATCCGCACCGGTACATCGCGCAGCGTCATCGTCACGTTCGGGGAGATGACGCAGCCGCTGCCCAGGCCGCCCACGAACAGCGCGGGCGCGGCGAGCCAGACCAGCGTGCCCGGCGGTGCCGTACGCAGGATCAGTGTCGTGGCGGTCAGCCCGCCCAGGACCGTCACCAGCCCCCAGACGGTCAGCAGCCGCCCGAACCGTTCCACCAGCCGGCCCGCGACCAACGCGGCGGCGGCCGAGCCGATCGCGAACGGCGTCACCGCGAGACCGGACCGCAGTGGCTCGTAGCCGAGGCCGTTCTGGAAGAAGAGCGCGAACACCAGCCATATTCCGCTGAACCCGACGAAGTACAGCGCGCCCAGGGACGCGCCCGGGGCATAGCCGCGGATACCGGTCAGCAGCCGCGGATCCAGCAGTGGCTGTCCCTGGCGCATCGCGACCCGCCGCTCCCAGCGGGCGAAGGCGACCAGGAGTGCCACGCCCACCAGGAACAGCCACCACAGCCGGCGCACTCCCCCGCTCTCGGCGAACACCAGGGGCAGCATCAGGGCCAGTACGCCGACGCCGAGCAGGGCCACGCCCGGCAGGTCGAGCCGTTCCCGGCGGCCGGGCGCCACCCGCGGCAGCAGCCGGATGCCCAGCAGCAGCGCGATCGCCCCGACCGGCACATTGACGTAGAAGATCCAGCGCCATCCCTGGCTGCCGTGCGCCAGCGCCAGGATCAGGCCGCCGGTGACCGGGCCCACCGCACTGGAGATGCCGACCGTGGCGCCGAACAGGCCGAAGGCCCGGCCGCGTTCGGCGCCGCGGAACATCTGCTGGATCAGCGCCGAGTTCTGCGGGGCGAGGCAGCCCGCGCAGGCGCCCTGCGCGATCCGGGCCACGACCAGCCAGGCGACCGTGGGCGCGGCGCCCGCCACGGCGCTGCACAGCACGAAGCCGGCCAGGGCCCACAGGAAGATCCTGCGCCGTCCCACGGCATCGCCCAGCCGGCCCGCCGGCACCAGGACGAGGGCGAACGCCAGGGCGTACCCGGACACCACCCACTGCACGGAGGCCGCCGAGGCGTTCAGCTCCCGCTGCATCGACGGCAGTGCCACGGCCACGATCGTCACATCGAGCAGGCTCATGAACCCGGTGGCCAGCGTCACCCACAGAGCCTTCCAGCGCCTGGGGTCCGGCGTTCCCGCCGGACCGCCGGTGTGTCCGCCTGCCCGCGCATCCCTGTTCACGAGGGCTCCTCCCGGTCTCCGCCGGAGCACGCGACGCCCCGGCACCACACCATCACCACCTTGCGCGGTGCCCGCCGGGCCGTACAGTGCCCGTCGACGCGAACGAGGGGATGAAACGCGTGGGGTCCCACGGGTCTTCCCGGCTTCAGCCGCGAAACGCTGGGTAGTCGTAGCCACGGCAGAGAGAACAAACCGTCACCAGCAGCACAAACGGTACTCCTATGATCATCCCGCTGAGGAAGCAGGCGCCGGATGAGCGGGAACGGAAGCGGCCCGCTGCCGCGCTGCGCTACGGCGCCACCTGGGTCCCCGGTGCCGCCCGCACAGCCGACGCGCGGCGCGCCGTGCACGCCTTCCTCGTCCGCGCGGCAAGAACCGCCCACACCCGTGTCACCGCACGTGCCGAACAGGACGCCCAGCTCGTCGTGAGCGAGCTGGTCACCAACGCCGTACGGCACGCGCCGGGCCCCTGCGGCCTGATGCTGGAGCTGTCCGCCGACAGGGCCCGGCTGGACATCACCGTCTGGGACACCTCGCCCACGCTCCCGCTGCTCCACGAGCGCGACGGCACGCGCGTGGGCGGGCACGGGCTGTACCTGGTGCACGCCTGCAGCCGCGCGCTGACGGCCACGGCCGGGCCCGGCGGCAAGCAGATCACCGCCGAAGTCGCCCTGTAGCCAGCACAGTCCGCACAGTCCGCGCGGTCCGCGCAGTCCCTCGAGCCGGTGGAGTCCGTACGGTCCGTGACGCGTATGGGCGTTCCCGCAAGGGGGTACTCCGGGTGGGTCCGGACAGCACCGTTCCCGCGAGACCACACAGACGGGCCCCGTCCCGTCGGGCAAGGACCACCATGGCTGCCATCGACGACGACGCCATCGACCTGCACTTCATCGGCAACGCGACGGTCCTGCTGCGCTACGGCGGCCTGACCCTGCTGACGGACCCCAACTTCCTGCACCGCGGCGAGCACGCCCACCTGGGGTACGGGCTGATGAGCCGCCGCCTCACCGAGCCGGCCCTGGACCCCGGGCAGCTGCCGCGCCTGGACGCCGTGGTCCTCTCCCACCTGCACGGCGACCACTGGGACCGCAGGGCGCGGCAGCATCTGGACCGCTCGGTGCCGATCGTCACCACACCGCACGCGGCCCGCCGTCTGCGCACCTGGCAGGGGTTCCGGCGGGCCGGGGGCCTGCGCACCTGGGAGACCTGCACCTTCCAGCGGGGCGACGCACAGGTCCGGGTGACCTCCCTGCCCGGCCGGCACTCCCTGCAGCCCGTGCTGCGCCTCCTGCTGCCGCCGGTGATGGGCAGCATGCTGGAGTTCGGCCCCCGCGACGGAGCGGTACGGCTGCGGCTGTACATATCCGGCGACACGCTCCTGTTCGACGACCTGGAGGAGATCGCCCTCCGCTTCCCCGGCGCCGACCTGGCGGTGCTGCACCTGGGCGGCACCACCCTGCCGGGCGGTTTCGTGGTCACCATGGACGGCGCGCAGGGCGCCGAACTCGCCCGCCGTCTCGACTACCGGAACATCCTGCCGGTGCACTACGACGACTACACCGTCTTCCGCTCCCCGCTCGACGACTTCCTGGACGAGGCGCGCAGGCTCGGCCTGCAGGAGCGGCTGGTGCACTGCCGGCGCGGGCAGCACGCGCGCGTGGTGGGCCACGGAGAACGGCCCATGGTCGGCTGACTCCCTCCGACCGGACAGGCAGCGGCTGCCGGACGGCCGCGGAGGTGTTTTCCTCGTGGGGTGGAGGCAACTCGGCCCGCACACCGGCGGAAGGAGCGTCTCCCAGCCATCCCCCTGCTCCACGGAACGGGAGTTCCGGATGACATCACAGCACCGGCCACCCCGCGCGCGTGGTCTGCGCATCGGCCTGCTGGGCTCCTACGGCGGCTTCAACATCGGCGACGAAGCCATCCTGCAGTGCGTCCTCGGCTGCCTGCGGTCCCATCGGCCGCAGGCCCAGCTGGTCGTCTTCAGCCGCGACGCCGGGCACACCCGCGACCACCAGCGGGCGGCGGACGAGGTGGTGGGCTGGGAGGGCGTGCCGCAGAAGCAGGTCACCGATGTGCTCTCCGGCCTGGATCTGCTGGTGCTGGGCGGGGGCGGCATCCTCTACGACGGCGAGGCGCGCCGCTATCTGAAACTGGTGCACGCGGCCCAGCTCCGGGGCGTCCGCACGTTCGCCTACGCGGTCGGCGCCGGCCCGCTGCGCGAGGCCGACGACCGGGAGGCCGTACGGACCGTGCTGGCGGCCATGGACGAGGTGGTGGTCCGCGACGAGGAGTCGCGCCTGGTCCTGGAGGAGGTCGGGGTGGAGCGGGACCTCGTCGTCACCGCCGACCCGGCGCTGCTGCTGCCGCCGGAGCCGTTCACCGCCGAGATGATGCGGCAGGAGGGCGTGCCGGCCCACGCCCGGCTGGTGGGCATGTCGGTGCGCGAGCCCGGCCGGGCGGCGGAGAACCTGGACGAGGGCGACTACCACGCCCTGCTCGCCGACGTCGCGGACTTCCTGGTGCGCCGCCTGGACTCCCACGTGGTCTTCATGCCGATGGAACGCCACGACGTCCGCCACGCCCACGCCGTGCTGTCCCGGATGACCGCGCCGGACCGGGGCCGGATCCTGCACAGCGCCTACACCCCCGGGCAGGTGCTGGGCCTGATGAGCCACCTGGACCTGGTGGTCGGCATGCGGCTGCACTTCCTGATCTTCGCGGCCGTCTCCGGGCTGCCCGTGCTGCCGCTGCCGTACGCCGGGAAGGTCTTCGACTTCGCCCGCCGGCTGGGCGCCCCGGCGCTGGTGGGCGTGGCCCGCGAGCAGGTCGGTCTCATGCTGGCCGAAGTGGACCGGCTGTGGGACGAGTTCCCGCAGCGCCGGGTGGACCTGGGTGCCCGCGTCCGTACCCTCAAGGAGCTCGCCGGGGAGACCTGCGCGCGGTGCGGGGCCCTGCTGGACGCGATGGACCGCGCCGACGACACGGCAGGAGCGACCGGCCTGCACCTGCTGAGTCCCGGTCCCGGGCACGGCGTGGGCGTCGGGGGCGACGAGGTGCCCGAGGACGGCGTGGTGCGCAGCCGCAGCGCCGGCCGGGAGGTGTGATGCCGATCCTGCCCCGTCCCGAACAGCCGCGGACCGTGACGCTCCCCCCGCGTCCGGCCCAGCACGCGGGGCGTACGAATGTGCTGGTGGTGGGCGGCGGGCCCGCGGGGACCGCGGCCGCGTACGCCGCCGCCGACGCCGGTGCCGACGTGGTCCTGGTCGAGCGGTACGCCTTCCTCGGCGGCAACGCCACCGTCGCGCTGGTGATGCCGCTGATGTCGTTCCACAACGAGCACAGGCAGGCGGTGTTCACCGAGGACGGCGGAGGGGACCGGCTGCTGCCCACCGACCACGGTGAGGGAGAGCCCGTGGTGGCCGGGTTCCTGTGGCGGCTGCTGGAGCGGCTCACCGCGTGCGGAGGCTGCGTCCCGCCGTCCCCGGACACCGGCTACACCGTGCCGTTCGACCCGGAGCTGTTCAAACTCGTCCTGCTGGACCTGCTCGACGAGGCCGGGGTGCGTCTGCTGTTCCACTCCTTCGCCTCGGGCGCGCTGCCCCTGGAGGACGGCTGGCGGGTGGTGTTCGAGACCAAGTCGGGCCCGGTGGTGATCGACGCGGACGTCGTGGTGGACGGCACCGGCGACGGGGACGTGGCCGCCGCGTGCGGGGCCCCCTTCGAGGTGGGGCGCCGGGAGGACGGGCGGGTGCAGCCGATGACGCTGATGTTCCGGGTGGCCGACTTCGCCGCTCCCCGCTTCGCCGAGTACGTCCGGGCCCACCCCGACCAGTGGCGCGGCGTCCACGGGCTGTGGGACCTCGTCCAGGAGGCCACCGAGGCGGGAGAACTGCGGATGCCGCGCGAGGACATCCTCTTCTTCGGCACCCCGCACCCGCGGGAGCTCTCCGTCAACAGCACCCGCGTCACCGGAGCGCTCGGCATCGACGTGTGGGATCTGAGCCGTGCCGAATGGACCGCCCGCCGCCAGCTGGACCGGATCGACCACTTCCTGCGTTCGCGCGTACCCGGCTTCGAGGAGGCGTACGCGGTGCAGAGCGGCGTCCAGATCGGGGTGCGCGAGACCCGCCGCGTCATGGGGGACTACCGGCTGACCGGCTACGACGTCCTCGACGCCCGCGCCTTCCCGGATGTCGTCGCGCACGGCGCCTACCCGATCGACATCCACAACCCGGAGGGCAGCGGAACCGTGATCAGGCGCGTCCCCCGGGGCCGCTACTACGACATCCCGCTGCGCTGCCTGCTGCCCCAGGACACCGAGCGGCTGCTCGTCGCCGGCCGCTGCATCTCCGGATCGCATGTGGCGCACTCCTCGTACCGGGTCATGCCCATCGCGATGGCCACCGGGCAGGCGGCGGGCGTCTGCGCCGCGCTGGCCACCCGGACGGGCCGTCTGCCCCGGGAGGTGCCGTACGCCCTCGTCCAGCAGGAGCTGTTGCGCCAGGGCGCCCGCCTGCGCGTCCAGGAGGACATCGAGGCGCCCCGCCCCGTGTAGCCGTACGACTCGCGCGCCGGCGCCGGAGGCGAAAAAATGTGTGTGAGGTTTCAGCACGGGGGTACACGCCCCGGCATCCGCTTGATCACGGCTCTTGATCACGACAGCGGTCGCGTACGGAAGAGGCCCCGGCTGAGAGGGAGGTGCCGCACGATGGCGGTGACCACAGAGGTGAAGGCGACCCGGGCGGGCACTCGGCTGCCGGAGGTGGCCGATCCCTCCCAGGTCGCGCCCACCGACGCGCGGGCCCTGTCACGGCTGTTCTTCGACCGGCTGGCCACGCTCGAGGAGGGCACGCCGGAGCACCAGTACGCGCGCAACACGCTGATCGAGATGAACATGTCCCTGGTCCGCTACGCGGCCGGCCGCTTCCGCAGCCGGGGTCCGCAGGAGATGGAGGACATCGTCCAGGTCGGCATGATCGGGCTGATCAAGGCGATCGACCGGTTCGAGCTGGCCCGCGAGGTGGAGTTCACGTCCTTCGCCGTGCCCTACATCGTCGGCGAGATCAAACGTTTCTTCCGCGACACCTCGTGGGCCGTGCACGTCCCGCGGCGGCTGCAGGAGGCCCGGGTCGAGCTGGCCAGGGCCACCGAGGAGCTCGGCAGCCGGCTGGGCCGCAAGCCCACGACCAAGGAGCTCGCGGAGCTGATGAACCTGCCCGAGCAGGAGGTCGTCGACGCGATGGTGGCCTCCAACGGCTACACCTCCGCCTCCCTGGACGCCGCGGTCGGCGGCAGCGAGGAAGGCGAGAGTGTCCTGGCCGACTTCATCGGCGCCGAGGACACCGGCATGGAACTCGTGGAGGACGTGCACAGCCTGGCCCCGCTGCTCGCGGAGCTCGACGAGCGGGACCGGCAGATCATCCACATGCGGTTCGTCGAGGAGCTCACCCAGGCACAGATCGGCGAGCGCCTCGGCATCTCCCAGATGCACGTGTCCCGGCTGCTCAACCGGCTGCTGGCCCGGCTGCGGCAGGGGCTGCTGACCACCCGCTGACAGCGGGGCCACGACACGGGGCCGGACGCCGCCGTCCTGGGGAGGTGGGCGGCCTCCGGCCCCGTTCGCTCGCTGTGCGCCTCAGCGCGTGACGACGTGCCGCTCGTTGGGGACGCAGTGGGTCATGGTGAGCCCCTCCACGTCGCGCGGCGGGTTCTTGCCGAGGTTGGACAGGCGCTTGCGGTCCTCGTCGGTCAGGTTCTGGTCGGGCAGCGGCTGCAGGTGCGCGACGTCCTTGGGGGAGATGCCCAGGCCCTCACCGACCTTCAGTCCGAGCTCGTTCTCCACCAGCAGGAAGTGCCACACCATGCGCTCCTGCACCGGGCGGTCGCACTGGGACAGCAGGTCGACGAAGTTCTTCACCAGGTCGTCGCGTTCCCACTGCTCCATCAGCAGGTAGCGCTGACCCGCCTGGAGGTAGTCGTTGGTGCGCGGGATGCGCCTGCGGGTCAGCCGGCCGCTGATCTCGGGCCCCTGCTCCTCGTGCGCCGGGTACGTGGCCTCGCACAGGGCGCCGTCGGTGATCGACGGTTCGTAGTTGATGCTCGGGTTGTCGCCGCCGTCCACGTGATAGGCCATCTGGCCGTCGCGCTGATTGGTGCGGACCTCGGCGTGCCTGGCCTGGTTGACCGGCAGTTGCAGGTAGTTGGGGCCGACCCGGTGGCGCTGGGTGTCGCTGTAGGAGAAGGTGCGGCCGACCAGCATCTTGTCGTCGGAGAAGTCGAGGCCGTCGACGAGCACGCCGGTGCCGAAGGAGATCTGCTCGTTCTCGGCGAAGAAGTTCTCCGGCATCCGGTCGAGCACCATCCGGCCCACCGGCCTGGGCGGGAAGTCCTGTTCGGGCCAGGTCTTGGTGTCGTCCAGCGGGTCGAAGTCCAGCTCCGGGTGGTCGTGGTCGTCCATCATCTGCACGAGCAGTTCCCACTCGGGGTGGTCGCCGCGCCCGATGGCCTCGTAGAGGTCCTTGGTCGCGTGGCCGAGGGAGTCCGCCTGGACGTTGGCGGCGTCCTCCTCGGTCATGCTGCGCACGCCCTGCTTGGGCATCCAGTGGTACTTCACCAGCTTGGTGTGGCCCTCGTCGTTCACCCACTTGTAGGTGTTCACGCCGAAGCCCTGCATGTGCCGGTAGTCGGCGGGGATGCCGCGCGGGCTGAACAGGTTGACCAGCATGTGCAGCGACTCCGGCGACTGCGACATGAAGTCGAAGATCCGCCGGGGCTGCTGTTCGAAGGTCACCGGGTCGGGCTTGAGGGAGTGGATGACGTCCGGGAACTTGATGGCGTCCCGGATGAAGAAGACGCCCAGGTTGTTGCCGACCAGGTCCCAGTTGCCGTCCTCGGTGTAGAACTTCACCGCGAAGCCGCGCGGATCGCGGGCCGCCTCGGAGGAGTCCCGGCCGCCGATGACCGTGGAGAAGCGCACGGCGACGTCCGTGCGCTTGCCGCGCTCCTGGAACAGCCTGGCCCGGGTGTGGCGGCTGATCGGCTCGTCCCCCCAGGAGCCGTACGCCTCGAAGAAGCCGTACGCCGTCACGCCCCGGGCGTGGACGACCCGCTCCGGGATGCGCTCCCGGTCGAAGTGGCTGATCTTCTCCAGGAACTGGTAGTTCTCCAGCGTCGCCGGGCCGCGGGGGCCGACCGTCCGCTGGTTCTGGTTGTCGTAGACGGGGTGGCCCTGCCGGTTGGTGAGGGTCTTCCGGCCGGCGCCCGGGGCGGGGCCCTTGCTGGATACGTCCGTCATGCTCGTGGACTCCTTCGACGATGCGTCCCTGCGGTCACGGGTGGGAATATGACCATCTTTGCCCCGTTTCCCTACCCTTCACGGCCGAAGCTAGGCCGAACGGACACCCGCACGTCCCGAGCCGCCGGGCGTTCAGCCGGCGGTCCGGCCGCCGCCGGTCAGGGCCTGCTGCAGGTGCGGGACGACACGCGTGAGCCGCAGGACGCCCCACAGGATCAGCCCGGCCCCGATCAGCTCCGGCGCGAGCCACCAGCCGACACGGATCCGCTCGTCGAACAGCGTGACGCCCAGCACCAGGCTGACCGTCGCGTCACCGATCGTCAGCGCCGGCTGGGAGGCCGCCAGCGCGCCGGCCTGGAGGGCGTTCTCCAGCAGCAACAGGGCGCCGATCCCGGTGAGGGCGAAGCCGTACGTCTGCCAGGCGGTCAGGAAGGCCGCGAGGCCGGAGGCGGCGAGGGTGCCGGTGGCGGACTTCAGCAGCGCGGCGGTCAGGGCGTTGCCGATGGCGGCGGCCGCGGCCAGCACGGCGGCCCGGAACAGGGCGGAGCGCCCGGTCCGGGCCAGGGCCACCGCGGTGGCCATCGCTCCCAGGCACAGCGCCAGGGCGGGGATCCACCGCACCATGGCCGCCTGGTCCTTCGCTCCGGTGGGGGCGGCCGAGACCAGGAGCAGCGCAAGACCGCCGACCACGCCCGCCACGGCCCACCAGCCCGCGCGGGGCAGTGCCCGGTGCATCAAGGGGACGGCGATGAGCAGGGCGAAGGGCAGCTCCAGGATGAACAGGGGCTGGACCAGCGCCATCGGCCCGTTGACCAGGGCGAGCGCCTGGAACAGGGCGGCTCCCGTCACCCCGCCGATGCCGGCCAGCCAGACCGGGCGGCGCACCAGGGCGAGCAGCAGGCGCAGCCCGCCGCCGCGCGCGACGGTGGAGGCCGCCTTGCGCTGGAAGGCCGTCCCCATGGCGTTGCTGACGGCCCCCATGACGGCGAAGCACACGGCCAACCCGACCACAGGTCCACGATGCCCGACGGATGGCGTGCCGTCCTGCCGCCCACCCCTGCCATAAGTCTGCTTTATGTCCTCATAGACCGGACCCACGTACCAACTTAGGTTTGCCTCAGCTTAGGGTGGCAGTCGCCTGTCCTCGCTCGAAGGGAACCTGATCATGCCCCGCCCCCTGCGGGTAGCCATCGTCGGAGCCGGCCCCGCCGGGATCTACGCCGCCGACGCCCTGCTCAAGTCCGACGTCGCCGCCGAGCCGGGCGTGTCCATCGACCTCTTCGAGCGCATGCCGGCCCCGTTCGGCCTGATCCGCTACGGCGTCGCCCCCGACCACCCCCGGATCAAGGGCATCATCACCGCGCTCCACCAGGTGCTCGACAAGCCGCAGATCCGGCTCTTCGGCAACGTCGACTACCCGGGCGACATCGGCCTGGACGACCTGCGCGCGTTCTACGACGCCGTGATCTTCTCCACCGGCGCGACGGCCGACCGGGCGCTGCCCATTCCCGGCGTCGACCTCGACGGCTCCTACGGCGCCGCCGACTTCGTCTCCTGGTACGACGGGCACCCGGACGTGCCGCGCACCTGGCCGCTGACCGCGCAGAAGGTCGCCGTCCTCGGGGTCGGCAACGTCGCCCTCGACGTGGCCCGCATCCTCGCCAAGACGGCGGACGAGCTGCTGCCGACCGAGATCCCGCCGAACGTCCACGACGGGCTGAAGGCCAACAGGGCACGGGAGATCCACGTCTTCGGCCGGCGCGGCCCGGCGCAGGCGAAGTTCAGCCCGATGGAGCTCAGGGAGCTCGACCGCTCCCCCAGCATCGAGGTCATCGTCGACCCCGAGGACATCGACTACGACGAGGGCTCCATCGCCACCCGGCGCGGCAACAAGCAGGCCGACATGGTCGCCAAGACGCTGGAGAACTGGGCGATCCGCGACGCCGGCGACCGGCCGCACAAGCTGTTCCTGCACTTCTTCGAGTCCCCGGCCGAGATCCTCGGCGAGGACGGCCGCGTCGTCGGGCTGCGCACCGAGCGCACCGCGCTCGACGGCACCGGCAACGTCAAGGGCACCGGCACCTTCAAGGACTGGGACGTCACCGCCGTCTACCGTGCCGTGGGCTACCTCTCCGACCAGTTGCCCAAGCTGCCCTGGGACCTGGAGTCGGGCACCGTTCCCAACGAGGGCGGCCGGATCGTCGCCGCGACCGGCGAGCACGTGCGGTCCACGTACGTCACCGGCTGGATCCGGCGCGGCCCCGTGGGCCTGATCGGCCACACCAAGGGCGACGCCAACGAGACGGTCGCCAACCTGCTCGACGACTTCGCGAACGGCCGCCTGCACACGCCCGCCTCCCCCGCCCCCGAGGCCGTCGACGCCTTCCTCGCCGAGCGCGACGTCCGCTTCACCACCTGGGACGGCTGGTACCGGCTGGACGCCGCGGAGAAGGCCCTGGGCGAACCGCAGGGCCGGGAGCGCGTGAAGATCGTCGGACGCGAGGACATGCTCCGCGCGAGCGGCGCGTAGCCGCCGTCCGGTCAGCCGCGGTCCGCGGTGACGTCTCCGTTGACGGTGGTCAGCGTCATGGTGCGGCCGGGCGGTGCGCCTTCGGTGGGGACGGTGACGGCGGCACGGCCGTTCGCGGTGGTCGCCGTGACCCGGTAGGCGGGGGCCGCGTGCGGGACGGTGACGTGCACCGATCCGTTGGCGGTCGACGCGGTGACGCGGGACGGCGCCGCGGCGCAGCCGAGGGCGACGTCGCCGTTGACGGTCCCGGCGTGCAGCGACCCGGACCGCACCTGGGTGGCGCGCACCGAGCCGTTGCGGGTGACCAGACGTACGGCGGCACCGCGGCGCCCCGAACCGGCCACCGTGACATCGCCGTTGACGGTGGTCAGGTCCAGGGCCGCGGACACGCCGGCGACGTCGATGCCTGCGTCGCGGGCCGAGACGGTCACGGAGGTGTCCGCCGGTATCCCGACCCGAGGCATCCGGGGGCAGGGGCCGTCGCCGTGTGCCGGGCAGGACAGGTCCAGGACCCATGTGCCGTCGCGGTGGTACCAGCGGTGGGTGACACCGCGCTGCACGGCGGCGCGGCCGGCGCCGGCGGGGCGCAGCCGCACACCGTTGGCGGTGGTGATCACCAAGCGTGTGCCCGGTGACGCGGCCGGCCCGCCGGCGGCCGTACCGGGGGTCGCGCTGCCGCCGTCGCCTCCGCACGCCGCTGCCAGTAGTACGGCCGCCGGCACAGTCACCGCCGCCCATACACGTGCCCGCGCGCCCTTCCACGACTCCATGGAGGTGCGGTTTCCCCGCCCGGACGCGTCCATGTCACGACGGACGGGGCGTGCCCCTGAGCGGATGGCGGGCGACCCCGTCCGGCGGCCATGGTGGAAGCCCCGCGGGCCCCGTGCGGTACCCGCACGCCGGACGGGAACACCACGCGTGTTTGCGGCGAGCGGGGACACCCGGACAGCATGAACCGTCTGCACCTCCCCGGTCACCGGGATCACCCCACCGGCAAGGACGCCCGGACGCGCGACGAGGCCGACGGGCGAGTACGCGACCGCGACCCGGGATCGGGGGCCGAAACCGCTGAAACCGCCGAAACCGCCGGGCCCGACGCCGCGGCCGAACGGCACGCTCCCGAGTCGCCCACCGACCTGCCCGGCCGCTCGTGGCTCGCGGTCTTCCGCCGCGTCCTCAAGGAGTTCAAGGACGACGAGCTGACCGACCGCGCCGCCGCTCTGACGTACTACGGGGTGCTGTCACTGTTCCCGGCGCTGCTCGTGCTGGTCTCCCTGCTCGGCGTGGCCGGCAGGTCGGCCACCACGCAGGTGCTGGACAACCTGCAGAAACTCACGCCGGGCTCGGCGCGGGACATCATCTCGAACGCGGTGCAGCAGTTGCAGCACAACGCCGGCGTGGGCTCCGTGCTGGCGGTGGTGGGTCTGCTCGGCGCGATCTGGTCGGCCTCCGGGTACGTCGCGGCGTTCATCCGCTCCGCCAACGCGGTCTACGACATCCCCGAGGGTCGCCCCGTGTGGAAGGTGCTGCCGCTGCGGGTGGCGCTGACCGTGACCCTGATGGTGCTCGCCGTGGCCAGTGGCCTGATCGTCGTCTTCACCGGATCCCTCGCCCGGCATGCGGGCACCGCGCTCGGCATGGGGGACGCGGCGCTGACCGCCTGGTCCATCGCGAAGTGGCCCGTCCTGGTCCTCCTGGTCACCATGATGATCGCGCTGCTGTACTGGGCCGCGCCCAACGCCAGGGTCCGCGGCTTCAGGTGGATCACCCCGGGCAGCCTGCTCGCCCTGCTGATCTGGATGGCCGCCTCGGCCGGCTTCGCCTTCTACGTGGCGAACTTCGGCTCGTACAACAAGACGTACGGCACTCTGGCGGGCGTCATCATCTTCCTCGTGTGGCTGTGGGTGACCAATCTGGCCATTCTGCTGGGCCTGGAGTTCGACGCCGAGATGGCGCGTCAGCGCGTGATCGACGGCGGGCATCCGGCGGACGACGAGCCGTATGTGCAGCCCCGGGACACCCGCGCCTGGGACGAGCAGGACCAGCGGCGCATGGACGAGGGCTGCTGAGCCACCCGA
This sequence comes from Streptomyces triticisoli, assembly GCF_003270085.1. Lineage (GTDB taxonomy): Bacteria > Actinomycetota > Actinomycetes > Streptomycetales > Streptomycetaceae > Streptomyces > Streptomyces triticisoli. The sequence continues at coordinate 26,203 of NZ_QFDQ01000128.1, forward strand.
CCGCGCGGCCGGCGCCGTCGGCGTGGCGGGACGGGCGTCGACCCCGCTGGATCGGGCATGATCCGGCGTGGCGATACTGAACGTGCATGCCGTCCCCCGCCCGCAGATTGGCTCATGTCGAACTCTCCCTCCCCCCGTCCCCCGGCCCCGCCCACGGTGTGGCCGGCCCGCGGCCGCCATGAAGGGCCGGCCGCGGAGGACGTCGTACGACGTCGCCTGAAGCGGCTCCAGGCCGACGGCGTCCTCCAGGACCACCTCGTGCCGGAGGACTCCGACCCCGCCCGCGAGCCCGTCTTCGAGGCCCGCTGGCTCGCGCCCGGCGAGGTGACTGTACGGGCCCGGCTCGCCCTGTCGCCCCCGCACGGCTCCGGGTCCGGACCGGCGCGGGAGTGGGTGCTGATCGCGGAGGCGGAGCAGCCCTGGGATCCTCGGTGGCCCTCCCCCGCGGCCATGTTCTGGCCGCGGGGGCCCGACGCCGGCTGGGACCGTGAAGCCGTCACGGGCCTGCGGCTCGGGGACGTCAACTCCCTGCCCGACGACGACAAGGAGCTCAGGCGCGTCCTGAAGCACGCGGTGCGGGACACCTGGGCCGTCCACGTCGTCGTGCACGAGGCCATGACGCCGGACGAGCGCGGCCGGCTGTCGCTGGTGCGGCTGCTGCCGGAGGGGCTGCGGCACCGGGTCGTGGAGCACCGCGCCGCGCCGCACCGGTTCCGGGCCGTCAACTGGGTGCTGGACGACTTCGGCGCCCGGGTGCCCCGCGGCGGCGCCGTCGTCCTGCCCGGCAGCCCGGCGGCGCCCGGCTACGACGCGGGCGGGTTCTCCGTGCGCAGTGTCTTCCTGGACGGCACGGAGCCCACGGAAGTCCTCGACGCGATCACGCGGTTCGCCGCGCTGCCCCGGCCCCTGCCGGACGGCGCCGACGAGGCGCTGACCGCGCTGCGCGAGGAGTGGCACCTGATGACCATGGAGGAGGAACTCGCCCGCGCGCGTGACCTCGCCGCCATGTACGCCGAGGCCCTGGAAGCGATGACGAAGTCCCGGGATCTGTACCGGGAGGCCGCCGAGCGGGCCCACGAGGCGCTCGCCGTGTACCGGGAGGCGGAGGCCGGGGGCGCGCTGCCCGCGAGGAGGCAGGGCCGTACGTCCGCGGGGTCGCCCTTCCAGCAGCTGGCCCGCGGCTTCGGACGCCTGAAGGACACGGCCCTGTCGCTGCGTCCCGGCACCGGCCCGGACGGGACCTCCCAGGAGAGAGCGGCCTCCCCGGCCGGCGACGGCTCCGGGGACGCCGCCGAGTCCCCCTCCGCCGGGTTCACACGGCCCCGGCCCGGTGACTGAGCCCGGCCCGGGGCGCGTTGCCCGGCGTGGACGAGGTGCTCACGGCACCGGCGGGTCGACGGCCTGTGAGCCCAGTGCGGTCGGCTGGGGCGGGGGATGTCTCTCGGCCACCTGGACCATCAGCAGCAGCGTCAGTGCGGCCAGACAGGCCAGTGAGGCGCACACCGCGGTGAGCCCGGCGCTCCGCGGCGGCGCCACGGTGACCGCCAGCGCCCGGGTCAGCTCGGCCGAGGCGAACCGGCCTTCGAGGTAGCCGACGCCCGCGAGCACGGCGGGGAGCACCGCCCCGGCCACCAGGGCCACCACACCGGTGCGCAGGACCAGCACGAGGGCCAGTGCCCCGCACAGCCCCGACACGGCGAGGGCGAGGACACAGAGCGGGACGGACACGCCCTCCCACCGCACCGGGAAGTACGCCGCGCCGCACACCGCGAGCGCCGCCGCGGCGATCCAGCCGGGCCAGAAGACGGGGCGTCCCGCCCTCTCCTCAGGCTCGACGGTGGCCGGCGGCTCCTCCCCCGCGGCCTGTGCGGCGCACGGCTCGTCGTACGGCCCGTCGTGCCGCTCCCGGGCCAGCCGGCCGATCAGCTGCACGAGATCCTCGACCGTGCGGCCGGCGGTGGCCGCGCGGACCGCTTCCCGTGCGCAGTGCGGCTGCTGCGGTGGCCGGTGCAGCAGGGCCACCAGCCGGGTGACGTCCGCCACACAGCGGCTCGTGACCGCGGCGCGGATCGTGTCGTCGGCGCTGTCGGCCGGGCGCGGTGGCCGGGTGAGCTCGGCGACCAGACGGGCGACGTCCTCCACGGGCCGGTGCAGGGCGACCGCGCGCAGGGCGTGGCGGACGGCGTCGGCGTACGCGGGCTCACCCTCCAGGAGGGCGACGAGCCGGACGACCTCCTCCAGTGGCCGGTCGTCGACGGCGGCCCGGACCAGGCCACTGAGCGGATCACCGTCCGCGCTGTCGTCCTCCGCGCCTCCCACCGCGCCGCCGGGCGGCCCGGACCAGTGGATCTCCTCGGGGAAGGCGATGACGGACTGGTTCGACTGGGGTGGTGAGGTGCGGGTGGTCATCTGTGCTCCCTCGCAGGGGTGCGGCCGCCCCCGCGCCCCCGAAGGCGACACGCCGTTTACCCTGACCATTACCGGGGGCGCTCCGCCGGCGCACCACCGGTGCGGGGCACTCGGGTGACCCCGTCCGGCGGTCATGGGAACGCGGCGACCGGGCATCCTGAAGGAACAGCTGCCGACGAACAGTGCGACAGGGCAGTACGGCAGGAAGGGGCGTGACCCGTGGACTCCACCGAGAAGGTGCTGCTCGTGGCCGCAGTGCTCGCGGCCGTCGTGCTCGGCGTGGCCGTCGCCCTGCTCGTGCGGCTGGTGCGCACCCGGCGCGATCTGCGCCGCGCCGGCCTTCCGACGGGGCCGCGCTGGGTCTTCTGGGGTGCCGTCGCGTATCTGATCCTGCCGACGGACCTGCTGCCCGACCCGGTGTACCTGGACGACATCGGTGTCCTGCTCCTGGCGCTGCGCTCGCTGCACGCAGCCGGAGGTGAACGGCTGCCCGTCCCGGCACGTCGAACGGGACGTTCCGGGCGTCGCGGACACGTGGACGCCAACGACTACGCTCCGTAAGGAAACCATTCACCCGTTCGATTCGTATAAGTGGTCGGGAACCTGAAAAAAGTCAGCGGGCCAAGCGACGCCGCAAGGACGACCACCGCTTGATCGCGGCTGCACCGACAGGGGAGAGACGATGCAACCGTTCGCGCTCAACTACGCACGTCCGGCAGTGGAATGCAAAGCGACCACGCCGTACGTCTATGACTCCGGGCTGCAGTTGAACGTCACCACGGACGGACGGATCGCCGCATCCGACCACGCGCTTCTCAGGGAGCTGGGCACCACGACCTCCACCGCGGGCTCCAAGACGCACTTCGACGACTGAACACGGCCCGCGACGATGACCGTACTGATCCTGACCGGCGAGGAGGACGTGACGGCGGACATGGTGGTGGTGCACCTGAACGCCTCCTCCGTCCCGGTGGTCCGGCTGGACCCGGCGGATCTGACCGCGGGCGTCGCCCTGTCGGGCGAGTACGTCCACGGCTCCTTCCGCGGCCATCTGTCCGCCGGCGGGCGGCTGGTGAGCGTGAACGGCCTGCGCTCGGTCTGGGTGCGCAGGCCGGGGGTTCCGGCGTCCCGGGCGGCGCAGTCCTCGGCGTGGCTGACCGAGGAGGCCTCGCAGGCCCTCTACGGGATGCTGCGCGGCTGCGCCGCCCGGTGGATGAACCATCCAGACGCGGCACGGCGCGCCCGGCACAAGCCCTGGCAGCTGCGGCTCGCCCAGCGCAGCGGCCTGCCCGTACCGGCCACCTTGATCACCACGTTCCCGCAGGCCGCCCGGGAGTTCGCCGAACGCTTCCCGGACCTGGTGGTCAAGCCGGTCTCCGGCGCGCATCCGCAGGAGCCGCCGAGGGCGGTGCCGACCAGCCGGGTCGCGCCGGACACGGACTTCGGCGCGGTGGCCTACGGCCCCACCCTGCTGCAGCGCAGGGTGGCCAAGCGCGCCGACATCCGGCTGACCGTCGTCGGCGACACGCTGCTGGCCGCCCGCAAGGCGACCCCGGCGGACGCCGACCCCGACGAGGTGGACGTCCGGTTCGCCACGTCCGATATGCCGTGGCTGCCCACCGAGGTGCCGCCGCGGGTGGCCGCGGCCGTGCGCACCTATCTGCGGGAGGCCGAACTGGTCTACGGCGCCTTCGACTTCGCCGAGGACGCGGACGGGACGTGGTGGTTTCTGGAGTGCAACCAGTCCGGGCAGTTCGGATTCATCGAGGTGGAGACCGGCCAGCCGATCGCCCGCACCATCGCCGAGTGGCTGGCCCGCCCCACCCCCGAGGACCGCGATCACGTCAAGGGCAGGCGCACGGTGGCTCCTTGACCACAGGCACGCCGTGCCACGAAAAGGCCCGGCGAAAGCCCGCGAGCCCCCGCCCGCCTGCCCTTGCCCGCGCGGACGTCAGACGGCCAGGGGCAGGCCGCCCTCGCCGTCCGTCTCCGTGGCGGCCTCCGCCGGCCGAGCCGGGGCGAGCAGCAGTGCGTCCGCCTTGCCGATCGCGTCGTCGATGCTGGTGGTGCCCATCATGACGCACAAGGTGTAGCTGACGTCCGCCAGTTCCCGGGCCGTCTCGGCCCGCTCCCTCTCCGCCTGAGCGATCTTCAGCGATGCGTACCGAGTCAGCAACGTCCTGACGACCTTCGGGTCCGGAATCAGCACGGAGCGCCCCTCTCTCGATTTTTGCTGCTCATGCCCCAGGCACGCCGTGCCATGCATGCCGACCGCCTCGAGGGCACACCTTCGACCGGATTCAGTCGCTTTCCGGTGACCGGGCCACCGGTCCCCACCAGGGGCCCGTCGGCGCTACCGGCCGCGGTCCCCGGAGCCGCGCCCCGTCACCGCGCGGCGCTCCCTCGCGGTCATGCCGCCCCAGACACCGTCGTACTCACGGTTGCGCAGGGCCCAGCTCCGGCACTCGTGCAGCACGGGACACCGGTGGCACACCGCACGGGCCTGTTCTATCTGCCGCAGCGACAGGCCGCTCTCCCCGAGCGGGAAGAACAGCTCGGGATCCTCGAAGCGGCACGCTCCGTGCTCGCGCCAGTTCATCTGCGGGGTGAAACTCACCGAGGCCTCCGCTCACACTCGGCCGCCCTTGTCCGGGCAGCTCCCGTCTGCGGCAACAGGGCGCCGCACGACCCGGCAGAGGTATCCGCAATATAGGTGTATTTCGGTCTCGCGGCCAAGGTCCTGCCCGCCATACGGAGGACGCGCGCAGGAAAACACGGCACCATGACCCCCGAGGAGCGGAAGGTCTGCGGTCATGAGGGGGATCCGGCGAAAAAATGTTCGCGTTCCTGGCCGAATCCAAGTGGTCCCGAGCGGCCGGGGCGGCCCGGATGTCCCGGGCCGCCGCTCACTCGGCGAGCGCGTCGGCGAGCTCCGCCGTGGCCCGGGCGATGTCCTGGTCCCGGTCCGCCAGCAGCATCGGCAGCGCACCGCTCCGGGCGCGCACGGCCTGCCGTGCTCTGCGCTCCCACACCACGGGGTTCTCCCGGCGGTTGAGGACCTTGGGGTAGATCGCGGCGACGCTCTCCCACTGCCGGGCGTCGGCGATGTTCTTGAGCAGCTGGATGATCTGCGGACGGCAGGTCACCCGCGGGAGCTGGGCGAGCTCCCACAGGAACGGGACCGTGGCGGCGGTCGCCTGTTCCACGACGAAGCCGTACTGGCAGATCCGCTTGCGCAGTTCCTCCAGGGCGGCGCGGGCGGTGCCGGCATCACCGCAGGCCACGTCGGTCAGCAACAGGGGGATGGCGACCGCGGGGCCGGTGGAGTCCCTGATCTCGCTCCAGGGCACCCGTCCCAGGGCCGACAGGGGTGCGGCGGTGGCCACGCCGGTCGACGGCGTCGCGCGGTCGGTGCGCTGTGTGCTCGGCTGCTGCGTCGGTGCGGTGCGCATGGCGTCGGGCCTTTCAGCGGCGGTCGTATGGGGGGCGCATCTCCCTGATGCGGCGTCAGCGCGAGGCGTCCATCAAGGGGTTGACGCCCCGGCTATTATCCACGCTGAAGGCGTCGGCGTGCAATTGCACGCGAAATTTCTCGCGAAAGTGCGCGGCGCGGGAACGCGAACAGCAAGGAGACTGCGGTGCCACCAGTGTGGAACGGAGTGCGGGCGAGCTCGTTGGACGCCCGCTGGATCAAGAGCCGGCACAGCAATGCCGAGGGCAACTGCGTGGAGGTCGCCGCTCTGGTCGGCGGCGGCATCGCGGTGCGCAACTCCCGTGATCCCGACGGTCCCGCCCTGGTCTACACCCCGGCGGAGGTGGCCGCGTTCCTGGCCGGCGCCAAGGAGGGCGAGTTCGACCATCTGCTGTGAAGCGGAGGGAAGTTGCCGACTTGTGCGGGCGCATGCGCTGCGCAGCCGGGCGGTGCGATAGTGTAACCGCCAAGTCTGCCGGCCCACTGGGAGTCAGGATGTCCGCCGAGCCGCATCGCCTCTCCCGCCTCGAACCCTATCTGGACCGGCCCGAGCCGGCCCCGACTCTGCTGAAGATGCTGGTCGGTGTCCAGCTGGCGGGCTTCCGCGAGGACGCCGGCCTGTCCCAGGACCAGGCGGCACGGGAACTCGGGTTCAGTGCCGCGAAGCTCTCGCGCATCGAGTCCGGCAAGGGGCGTCGCCCGCCGGCGGAGGGCGATGTCCGCTCCCTGCTGCGGCTGTACGGCACCGACGGCTACGAGTCCTCGGTCCTGCTCAAGCTGCTGCGGCGGGCGGGCGAGCCCGGCTGGTGGCAGCGCTACGACAAGCGGCTGATGCCCGAGTGGTTCGACCGGCTGGTCGGCCTGCAGGAGGCGGCCGCCGCGATCCGCACCTTCGAGATCCAGTACGTCCCCGGTCTGCTGCAGACCGCGGCGTACACCCGGGCGGTGGTGGAGCGCGGTCTGCCGACAGCCTCGGCGAGCGAGGTGCAGCGGCGCGTGGAACTGCGCACGCGGCGGGCCCGGTTGCTGCTGCGCCAGGACGCTCCGCGGCTGTGGGCGGTCATCGACGAGTCGGTGCTGCTGCGTGTGCTGGGCAGCCGCGAGGTCATGCGCGAGCAGCTCGGCCATCTGATCGAGATGGCGCAGCGCCCCAACGTGACCGTACAGATCATCCCGTTGGACGTGACGAACGCGTCCGCGCCCGGCATCCCGATCACCTACCTCCGCTTCGGCGGGCTCGATCTGCCCGACGTCGTCTACCTCGAGCACATCAGGAGCGCCAACTTCCTGGAGGACCGCGACGAGACGGAGGAGTACCGGATCGCCCTGGACCGGCTGGCCGACGAGGCGCTGACGCCCCAGGAGTCCCTGGCGCTGCTGCGCAGGACGGCCGACGACCGCTACTCCCCCGCTCCCTGAGCGACGCGGCTCAGCGGATCAGGCCTATGCCGCCGAACTCCACCCATTCGTGGGTGAGCTGACGGGGCGCCACGTCGGTGTCCGGCCGCCAGGTGGACACCTCCACCAGGCCCGGATCGAGGATCTCGAGTCCCTCGAACCACTCGGCGACGTCCTTCTCCTGGCGCACCCGGCCCCAGTTGCCCTGCGTCGCCCGGTCCATGAAGTCGGTGACGAAGGCGCGTACTTCCGGGTCCTCGCTGACCAGTTGGCACATGAGCACGAGGCTGCCGGGCGCGAGCCGTTCGCGTACGCGGCGGACCACCGCGAGGGGGCCGTCGGTGTCGCCGTCCGGGATGCAGTGGAACACGGAGTTGAACAGCACGGCCACCGGCTGCGAGAAGTCGATCAGACGCCGGGTCTCGGCGTGCGAGAAGATCTCGTCGGTCCGCCGCATGTCGGCGTGGAGGACGGCGGTGCGCTCGTCCTGCTGCAGCAGGGCCCGGCCGTGCACCAGCACCATCGGGTCGTTGTCGACGTAGACCACGTGTGTCTTGGGGTCGATGCGCTGCGCGACCTGGTGGACGTTGTCCTGGGTGGGCAGACCGGAGCCGTGGTCGAGGAACTGGCGGATCCCGTACTCCTCGGCGAGCACCCGGACGGCGCGCTGCAGGAAGCGCCGGTTGTTGAGGGCGAGGCGGCGGGTGCTGGGGACGACCTTGTCGAGTTCCTCGCACGCCGCGCGGTCCGCCGCGTAGTTGTCCTTGCCGCCCAGGTAGTGGTCGTACATCCGCGCGGCCGTCGGCACGTTCTCGTCAATGTTCGTGGACAGCTGGTTCTCCGTAGGCATCGATCCCCCAGACTCGCCGATTCCACCGCGCCAACCGGGCCGGTCCGACTGAGAGTACAGCGTGGGGAACCCGCCGTCCGTCCGAACGAGTCCACTGGTGAACGGCACTTCGCGACCGCCCCGGCATCTGCCCCGATCGTCACGAATTCTTCACCGCGCCGCACCCATCAACGGCGTGGTTCGGAGCACCCGGAGTCCTGTGCCGGCCGAGGGGACGTCGTGATATTTGTCGCTGTTCTGCTGCTGCCGCTCCTGTCCGTTCTGCTGCTGGTCGTGGACCGCCTGGAGGACCGGCTGTTCGCTCCCGCTCCGGTGCGGGGCCGCCATGCCGGGCACCGCAGACATCTGCGTCTGCTCCCGGGCGGCCGGCGCGGCACCGGAGCGGATGAGGGCGCGATCGCGTCCGGACCAGGCGAAGGCCCCGCCGAGGACCCGCGCCGCGCCGCATGACCCCGCTTCCCGCGGCACGCTCACCGACGGCCGGCCCGCACGGGCCGGCCGTCACTCTGTTCGGCACATCCCACGGACAGCGACGAGCCCCATCACGCGGGCGCCCGGCGCCCGTGGTGGGCGCCGGGCGCGGTCGGTACGGCTCAGGCGTGTCGGTGGGAACTCCGGCTGCCCGTGAAG
>NZ_QFDQ01000129.1 GCF_003270085.1 Streptomyces triticisoli
GACGGCGAGTGCGGCCGCCACGACCGCGACCGGCGGCGCGCCCGCCATCGCCGCCGCGACTCCGGCGGCCACCGCCCGGCCGCCGTGGATGCCCTCGCCCTCGTGGCTGACCGAGCCGTCGATCGCCGCCAGCCGGGCCGCCTCGGCGGGGCGTCCGGCGGCGAACACCCCGAACGGTGCCGCCCGCATGGCCAGGCCGTCGCTCCAGGCGTGCCGGTGCTGGGCGGAGACGGGCGCGGCCAGGCCCCGGCGCAGGTTCTCCAGGGTGCCGCGCTCGCTGAAGCCGGCGCCGCGGAAGGGGCCCTCCGCGCGGTCGGCGATGTGCTCGTGCCAGGCCGCCTCCACATGGGCGGGGGTGAGCGCGGAGCCGTACCGGGCCAGCAGCAGGCCGGAGAAGAGGGCGTAATCGGTGTCGTCGGTGCCGGCCGGGTGTTCGGTGACGTAGCCGGTGATACGGCCCCAGCGGGCGCGGATCTCGGACGGCTTCAGGTTCTCCGCCGGCGCCCCGAGGGCGTCTCCGACGGCGAGGCCGAGCAGCGCGCCACGCGCCCGTTCGCGCCGCGAGGCCGTGGCCGTGACCGGAGCTGCGGCCGTGACCGGAGCCGGGGCCGTGGCGGGGGCCTGAGGGACGCGGGTGGTCGATCCCATGGCGGGCTCTCCTCTCGGGGGCGTCCCGCCGGGCGGGGAGCCCTCCGCGGATCTGTCCCCGGTACGGCGCCCCGTGCAGCCTCGCGAGCCTCAGCATCACCCGTACGACATCTGTGCACTAGGCCGCACGGATGAGCGGCACAGTGTAAAGCCGCAGGTTAGCCCAGCCTTCCCTTGCTGGCGGCGAGGAATTTTCCGACGTAGATTCGGTGTTGTCGAAAAGTAGAACTCGTCCAAAAGTCAGCCTTACCTAAGTTCTTGCCCAAGCCCGCGACACCTTCAGGGGGGACCTTCATGGCCATCATCGACACCCAGGCGACGCTCCACGAGGCGCACCGCGACAACCACACGCACCGCGACGTGAACGGCGGCTGGCTGCGCCCGGCGGTCTTCGGCGCGATGGACGGCCTGGTCTCCAACCTCGCCCTGATGACCGGTGTCGCGGGCAGCTCGGTGAGTCAGCAGACCATCGTCCTCACCGGCCTCGCGGGCCTGGCCGCCGGCGCCTTCTCCATGGCGGCCGGCGAGTACACCTCCGTCGCCTCCCAGCGCGAACTCGTCGAGGCCGAGCTGGACGTCGAGCGTCGCGAGCTGCGCAAGCACCCGGAGGCCGAGGAGAAGGAGCTCGCCGCGCTGTACGTGTCGCGGGGCGTCGAGTCCGGCCTCGCCCGCGAGGTGGCCCGGCAGCTGTCGAAGGACCCCGAGCAGGCCCTGGAGATACACGCCCGCGAGGAGCTGGGCATAGACCCGGGCGACCTGCCCTCCCCGATGGTCGCCGCGGTGTCGTCCTTCGGCTCGTTCGCGCTCGGCGCGCTGCTGCCCGTACTGCCCTACCTGCTGGGTGCCGGTGCCCTGTGGCCGGCCGTGCTGCTCGCCCTCCTCGGACTGTTCGCCTGTGGCGCGGTGGTGGCCAAGGTGACCGCGCGCACCTGGTGGTTCAGCGGCCTGCGGCAGCTTGCCCTGGGTGGCGCCGCCGCCGGTGTGACGTACGCCCTCGGCGCGCTGTTCGGAACCGCCATCGGGTGATGTGGCGGACGTCACGGGCCGTGTCGTGCAAGTGCACCGTTACTCGCTGGTTTCGGCGGCGCGGCCGGTGGGCATGAGCCGTACGCGCCGCGGGCAATGACGCCGTTGCCGCGTACCCGCGGGGCCGGGTGACACCACCCTCCCCGTCCCTCCGCGCCGACGGGCACCGATCCGACCGATCTCGTCCGCCGCCGGTCCCACAGCCTCCGCCGCCGGGCGCGGCACCCCACCGCCGACCAGCGGTGCCCACATGCTGGAACGGAGTATCCGCCTCCCGGCAATCCATCCATCATGTGATCTGCACGACATTTCCGGACTTCACGCAGAGGGCCAGCGTCGTCCCTCGGCACCACCCCCCAGTGCTCAACGCCTGGGAGGTGCCCCCCAGCCACATGACGACGACGGGAGAGCCGATGCGTATGCCGCGCCAGCCGTCCCAGCACTCCACGAGCGACCGCCCGAACCGGTCCTTCATGGATGCTCGCCCTGCCCCACAGGGCATGTACGACCCCCGCGACGAGCACGACGCCTGCGGCGTCGGCTTCGTGGCCACCCTCACCGGCGAGGCGAGCCATGCGCTGGTCGAGCAGGCACTCACCGTTCTGCGCAACCTGGAACACCGCGGCGCGACCGGCTCCGAGCCCGACTCCGGCGACGGCGCGGGCCTGCTCTCCCAGGTCCCCGACGCCTTCCTGCGCGAGGTGGCCGGATTCGACCTGCCCCCGGCCGGCGCCTACGCCGTCGGCATCGCCTTCCTGCCCGAGGACGGCACCGCGGACGCCGTCGCGCGGATCGGGACGATCGCCGCCGACGAGGGCCTGACCGTCCTCGGCTGGCGCGAGGTCCCGGTCGCCCCCGAACTGCTCGGCGCCACCGCCCGCTCCACCATGCCCGTCCTCCGCCAGCTGTTCGTCGGCGACGGCGTGAGCGAGGGCATCGCCCTGGACCGCAAGGCGTTCGTGCTGCGCAAGCGAGCCGAACGCGAGGCGGGCGTCTACTTCCCGTCGCTGTCCGCACGCACCCTCGTCCACAAGGGCATGCTCACCACCGGCCAGCTGGAGCCGTTCTTCCCCGACCTGTCCGACCGCCGCTTCGCCTCCGCGATCGCGCTCGTCCACTCCCGCTTCTCCACGAACACCTTCCCGAGCTGGCCGCTCGCGCACCCCTACCGCTTCGTCGCCCACAACGGCGAGATCAACACCGTCAAGGGCAACCGCAACTGGATGCGCGCCCGCGAGTCCCAGCTGGTCACCCACGCGTTCGGCGACCAGGAGAGGCTGGAGCGGATCTTCCCGGTGTGCACCCCGGACGCCTCCGACTCCGCCTCCTTCGACGAGGTCCTGGAGCTGCTGCACCTCGGCGGCCGCTCGCTGCCGCACTCCGTGCTGATGATGATCCCGGAGGCGTGGGAGAACCACGAGTCCATGAACTCCGAGGACACGGACCGGCGCGCCTTCTACCAGTACCACTCCACGATGATGGAGCCCTGGGACGGCCCCGCCTGCGTCTGTTTCACCGACGGCACCCAGGTCGGCGCCGTACTGGACCGCAACGGCCTGCGCCCCGGCCGCTACTGGGTCACCGACGACGGCCTGGTCGTCCTCGGCTCCGAGGTCGGCGTCCTCGACATCGACCCGGCAAGGGTCGTCCGCAAGGGCCGGCTGCAGCCCGGCCGCATGTTCCTCGTCGACACCGCCGAGCACCGCATCATCGAGGACGACGAGATCAAGGCCACCCTCGCCGCCGAGCAGCCCTACGCCGACTGGCTGCGGGCCGGCGAGATCGAACTGGGCGACCTGCCCGAGCGCGAGCACATCGTCCACACCCACGCCTCGGTCACCCGCCGCCAGCAGACCTTCGGCTACACCGAGGAGGAGCTGCGCGTCATCCTCGCGCCGATGGCCAGGTCCGGCGCCGAGCCGATCGGCTCCATGGGCACCGACTCGCCGATCGCCGCCCTCTCCGAACGCCCGCGGCTGCTCTTCGACTACTTCACCCAGCTGTTCGCCCAGGTCACCAACCCGCCGCTGGACGCGATCCGCGAGGAGCTGGTCACCTCCCTGCGCTCCTCGCTGGGCCCGCAGGGCAACCTCCTGGAGCCGACCGCGGCCTCCTGCCGCAGCGTCGTCCTGCCCTTCCCGGTCATCGACAACGACGAGCTGGCCAAGCTCATCCACATCAACGCCGACGGCGACATGCCCGGCTTCAAGGCCGCGACCCTCTCCGGCCTGTACCGGGTCCTTGGCGGCGGGGACGCGCTCGCCGCCCGCATCGAGGAGATCTGCGCCGAGGCCGACGCCGCCATCGGCAACGGCGCCCGCCTGATCGTCCTGTCCGACCGGCACTCCGACGCCGAGCACGCGCCGATCCCGTCGCTGCTGCTCACCGCGGCCGTCCACCACCACCTCATCCGCACCAAGCAGCGCACCCACGTGGGCCTGCTGGTCGAGGCCGGCGACGTCCGCGAGGTCCACCACGTCGCCCTGCTCATCGGCTACGGCGCCGCCGCCGTCAACCCGTACCTGGCGATGGAGTCCGTCGAGGACCTGGTCCGCGCCGGCACCTTCCTGCCGGGCACCGAGCCCGAGCAGGCCATCCGCAACCTCATCCACGCCCTCGGCAAGGGCGTGCTGAAGGTCATGTCCAAGATGGGTATCTCCACCGTCGCCTCCTACCGCGGCGCCCAGGTCTTCGAGGCCGTCGGCCTGGACGAGACCTTCGTCGACCAGTACTTCGACGGCACCGCCACCAAGATCGGCGGCGTCGGCATCGACGTCATCGCCCAGGAGGTCGCCGCCCGCCACGCCAAGGCGTACCCGGCCGGCGGCATCGCGCCCGCGCACCGCGCCCTGGAGATCGGCGGCGAGTACCAGTGGCGCCGCGAGGGCGAGCCGCACCTGTTCGACCCGGAGACGGTCTTCCGCCTCCAGCACTCCACACGCACCGGCCGCTACGACATCTTCAAGAAGTACACCTCGCGGGTGAACGAGCAGTCCGAGCGCCTGATGACGCTGCGCGGCCTGTTCGCCCTGAAGACATACGAGAACGGCAGGTCCGACCGCGCGCCGGTCCCCATCGACGAGGTCGAGCCCGTCTCCTCGATCGTCAAGCGCTTCTCCACCGGCGCCATGTCCTACGGCTCCATCTCCCAGGAGGCGCACGAGACCCTCGCCATCGCCATGAACCAGTTGGGCGGCAAGTCCAACACCGGTGAGGGCGGCGAGGACCCGGAGCGCCTGTACGACCCGGCGCGCCGCTCGGCGATCAAACAGGTGGCCTCCGGCCGCTTCGGCGTGACCAGCGAGTACCTGGTCAACGCCGACGACATCCAGATCAAGATGGCCCAGGGCGCCAAGCCCGGCGAGGGCGGCCAGCTGCCCGGCCCCAAGGTGTACCCGTGGGTGGCCAGGACCCGGCACTCCACCCCCGGAGTCGGCCTGATCTCCCCGCCGCCGCACCACGACATCTACTCCATCGAGGACCTGGCCCAGCTGATCCACGACCTGAAGAACGCCAACCCGGCCGCCCGCATCCACGTGAAGCTGGTCTCCGAGGTCGGCGTCGGCACGGTCGCGGCCGGCGTGTCCAAGGCCCATGCGGACGTCGTACTGATCTCCGGCCACGACGGCGGCACGGGCGCCTCCCCCCTCACGTCCCTGAAGCACGCGGGCGGCCCCTGGGAGCTGGGCCTGGCCGAGACCCAGCAGACCCTGCTGCTCAACGGCCTGCGCGACCGCATCGTCGTCCAGACCGACGGCCAGCTGAAGACCGGCCGCGACGTGGTGATCGCCGCGCTGCTCGGCGCCGAGGAGTTCGGTTTCGCGACCGCGCCGCTGGTCGTCTCCGGCTGCGTGATGATGCGTGTGTGCCACCTGGACACCTGCCCCGTCGGCATCGCCACCCAGAACCCGGTGCTGCGCGAACGGTTCACCGGCCGGGCCGAGCACGTGGTGAACTTCTTCCGGTTCATCGCCGAGGAGGTCCGCGAACTCCTGGCCGAGCTGGGCTTCCGCTCCGTCGAGGAGGCCGTCGGCCACGCCGAGGTCCTCGACGTGACCCGCGCGGTCGACCACTGGAAGGCGCAGGGCCTGGACCTCCAGCCGCTGCTCCACGTGCCCGAACTGCCCGAGGGCGCCGCCCGCCACCAGATGACCGCCCAGGACCACGGCCTGGAGAAGGCACTCGACAACGAGCTGATCAGGCTCGCCGCCGACGCCCTGGCCGCGCCCGGCGCCGACGGTGCCCAGCCGGTACGCGCCCAGGTCGCCATCCGCAACATCAACCGCACGGTCGGCACCATGCTCGGCCACGAGGTGACCAAGAGGTTCGGCGGCGCGGGCCTGCCCGACGACACCATCGACATCACCTTCACCGGCTCCGCCGGCCAGTCCTTCGGCGCCTTCGTCCCGCGCGGCATCACACTCCGCCTGGAGGGCGACGCCAACGACTACGTCGGCAAGGGCCTCTCGGGCGGCCGGATCGTCGTACGCCCGGACCGCACCGCCGACCACCTCGCCGAGTACAGCGTCATCGCGGGCAACACCCTCGCCTACGGGGCGACCGGCGGGGAGATGTTCCTGCGCGGCAGGACAGGTGAACGTTTCTGTGTCCGCAACTCCGGGGCACTGGTCGTCTCCGAGGGCGTCGGCGACCACGGCTGCGAGTACATGACCGGCGGCCGTGCGGTGATCCTCGGCGGGACGGGCCGCAACTTCGCGGCCGGCATGTCCGGCGGCATCGCCTACGTCGTCGACCTGGACCGCGACCACGTCAACGCCGGCAACCTGGACTCGATCGAGGCACCGGACGACACCGACAAGCAGTGGCTGCACGAGGTGGTGCGCCGCCACCAGGAGGAGACGGGCTCCACCGTCGCCGGGAAACTGCTCGCCGAGTGGGACACCGCCGTGAACCGCTTCAGCAAGATCATCCCCAGTACGTACAAGGCAGTGCTCGCCGCCAAGGACGCCGCCGAGCGAGCCGGTCTGTCCGAGACCGAGATCACCGAGAAGATGATGGAGGCGGCGATCCATGGCTGACCCGAAGGGCTTCCTGCACCACGGCCGCGAGGTCGCCGTCTCCCGCCCGGTCGAGGAGCGCAAGAAGGACTGGAACGAGGTCCACGTCCCCGGCTCCCTGCTGCCGATCATCAGCAAGCAGGCCGGCCGGTGCATGGACTGCGGCATTCCGTTCTGCCACAACGGCTGTCCGCTCGGGAACCTGATCCCGGAGTGGAACGACTACGCCTACCGCGAGGACTGGGCGGCGGCCCTGGAGCGCCTGCACGCCACGAACAACTTCCCGGAGTTCACCGGCCGCCTGTGCCCGGCCCCGTGCGAGTCGGCCTGTGTGCTCGGCATCAACCAGTCGCCGGTCACCATCAAGAACGTCGAGGTCTCGATCATCGACAAGGCGTGGGAGGCCGGTGCCGTCGCCCCGCGGATCCCCGAGCGGCTGTCCGGCAGGACCGTCGCCGTCATCGGCTCGGGCCCGGCGGGCCTGGCCGCCGCCCAGCAGCTGACCCGGGCCGGCCACACCGTCGCCGTCTACGAGCGCGCCGACCGCGTCGGGGGCCTCCTGCGGTACGGCATCCCCGAGTTCAAGATGGAGAAGCGGCACGTCAACCGCCGTGTCGAGCAGATGCGCGCGGAGGGCACCCGCTTCCGCACCGGCGTCGAGATCGGCCGCGACATCACGGCGACGGACCTGAGGAAGCGGTACGACGCGGTCGTCATCGCCGCCGGTGCCACCACCGCCCGTGACCTGCCCGTCCCCGGGCGGGAGCTGAAGGGCGTCCACCAGGCGATGGAGTACCTGCCGCTCGCCAACAAGGTCCAGGAGGGCGACTACGTGACCTCGCCGGTCTCGGCCGAGGGCAAGCACGTCGTCGTCATCGGCGGCGGCGACACCGGCGCGGACTGCGTGGGCACCGCCCACCGCCAGGGCGCGGCCTCCGTCACCCAGCTGGAGATCATGCCCCGCCCGAACGACGAGCGGCACCCGGTCGACCAGCCCTGGCCGACCTTCCCGGTCCTCTACAAGGTCACCTCCGCCCACGAGGAGGGCGGCGAGCGGATCTACTCCGCCTCCACCACCCGCTTCGAGGGCGACGAGGACGGCAACGTCCAGTGGCTGCACCTGACCGAGGTGGAGTCCGTGGACGGCAGGCCGGCCCAGAAGCCGGGCACCGAGCGCAGGATCCCCGCCCAACTGGTCACCCTCGCCCTGGGCTTCACCGGCACCGACCGGGACAACGGCCTGGTCGAGCAGTTCGGCCTGGAGCTCGACGAGCGCGGTAACATCGCCCGCGACGCCGACTTCCGGACCAACGTGCCCGGTGTGTTCGTCGCCGGTGACGCCGGCCGCGGCCAGTCGCTCATCGTGTGGGCGATCGCCGAGGGCCGCTCGGCCGCCCGCGGAGTCGACCGCCACCTCACGGGCGCCGGCGACCTGCCGGCCCCGATCCGCCCGACGGACCGCCCCCTGATGGTCTGAGGTCACCCGAAGACGTCCCGTACAACGGCGTACGGGCGGGAAATCCGGGGGAATTCCCCCGGACCCCCCGAGGCGGCGCCTGCCCGAGTCCCCGACCGGACCACGGGGCAGGCGCCGTCACATGCCGGGACGCCCGGGACGCCGGGAATGTCCGGGATGCCGGAGGTGCCGGGGGTGACAGGGGTGCCGGGGACGCCTACTCCACCCGGTACGTCTTCCCGTACATCGTCCACACCAGCGGCGTCCTCAGATCCATGTTCCCGGCGTTCAGGAACTGCCGCTGGGCCGAGTCGATGCGGTCGGTGCCGACGTCGGGCCTCTTGTTCCGCATGGTCTCGCGGTGGACCTTCAGGAAGATGTCGAGGTACGCCTTCTCGCTCCCGCCCATGGCCGGGGTGGCGGCCTGCTTCAGGACACGCTCGCGCAGGCCGTAGAAGCTGTCCCGGTCGACGCCGGGGCCGTGGAAGACCATCGCGTCGTAGTAGACGAACTGGCCCAGCGTGCTCAGACCGTCCAGTTTGGCGAGGCGGACGGCGGGGCGGAAGTAGGAGCGGTCCCGCTCCGCCTCCTGGGCCTTGCGGAAGGCCGGCAGCTCCGACTCCGCCTTCCAGGCCGCGGTGAAGCCGGGGTCCAGACCCTCGTGGGAGTCCGTGCCGTTGACCTCGCGCAGCGCGGGCAGATACGGGGCGAGGCCGTTGTCCGGGTGGTCCTCGGTGTAGCGCTCGACCAGGGTGAGCAGGTCCTGGGTGCCGGTGCAGAAGCCGATGATGCCGGCGGTGTAGCCCTGGCCGTCGTCGAAGTCCTCGATGGAGCCGTAGGTGCCGCGCCAGTCGAGCGTGGAGTGCACGGCACTCGCCACGAGCCGCTGGGCCAGCTCCTTCTTCGCGGGGGCGGAGAGACCCGGCGGGGCACCGGCGACCACGTCGTCGTCCTCGGTCTCCTCCCCCGACTGCTCGGCGCGCGCCTTGGCGTCCTTGCGGGACTCGTGGGAGACCGACGTGTGCTTCTTCGTCTCCGTGGACGGCTCCGAGTCCCGGGGGTTGACGGCGAGCAGGACCGCCAGTGCGACGGCCGGGGCGGCCACGAGCAGCAGTATTCCGGGACGTTTCATGGCAGATACCCCTACGGCTCCGATCAGCACTGACCAGGCCGCCCCTCAGACAGCTCGGCAGCGAACAAAATAGCGAACTGCTGGGGCGAAAGCGAAAGACGGGGGCGAAGCGAAGGACGGGAGCTGTGATCCCTCACACCCTAGTGCCGCGACAGGCAACGTTCGCCCCGTCGCGACGCCCGGCACGCTCCCCCAAGCTCTTCGAGCAGGGGGGACCCCCACTCGCCGCACCAGCCGAAAGCCCAAGTACGTCCAGTACGAGGACTTCCGGCCGGCACTCCCCCAAGCTCTTCGAGCAGGGACCCCCAGAGCACGCACCGGACGCCGCTCCTTAACGGGCAAACATTGCCTGCCACGGCACTAGGTGTCGCACTCCAGCACCGTCCGGCACAGCGCGCACCGCGCCCGCACCCGGCCCCGTACCGGCACACGGATGCGCTGATGGCAGGTGGGACAGGAGAACGACACCCGCAGCGGCTCACGATCGGCCGAGGTGAACACATACGGCGCCCCCGGCCGAGTGAACGGCACGGGGCCGTGGTCCTGGGCGTGGCGCCGGTCGCGGGCATAGCGGCGGCGGCCCGCCCAGCCGGCGGCCGTCAGCGGCGGCTGCTGCTCGTCACTGCGGGCCCGGGCCATGCCCTTGGCGTACGCCTCGTAACCCTGCGGACTGGTGAACCACGTCGAGGGGTCCTCGCCGAAGACAAGCGCCCGCTTGGCCAGGACGTAGCCGAACTCCTCCGGCGTGAGGTAGCCGAGCTTCTGCGAGGACTCGCCGTGCTCCCGGAAGGCGTCCAGCAGCAGCCAGCCCGCGCCCAGATAGGTCGCCGCCGTGTCGGTGAGGATCTCGTTCTCCCGGGTGCTCGGGAAGTACAGGTCCAGCCGGTGCAGATAGACGTGCATGATCTCGTGCGCCAGGGCCGCGCCGATGTCCCGGCGGTGAGTGCGGAAGCGGTCGTTCAGCTCGACGAAGTACTCGGGCCCCGACGTCAGTTCGACATTCGCCGCGTGCGTCATCTCCCGGAAGCTGACGACCAGCCGCGCGTCCGGCAGCCGGTAGTGCCGCACCAGCTCCCGCGCCACGCGCTGGGCACCCAGATGCAGGTCGTCGGTGTCACAGAAGGCCACATCGGCCGGCGCCACACTGGTCGCGAACGTCCGGATGGTGCCGTACGACAACCGCCTGTACAACGCGGTGATCGCGGCCCGCACCGTCTCCAGATGCGGATACCCGTGCTCGACCGGCCCGCCGTTCGCCACCTCACACCCCCAAGGGCGCTCCGGAACTCCCTCTCACCTTATGCGCCCCCACCGGCCTTCCGCGCCCGCCGGGCGGGCACGATCGGACAGCCGCCCACCCCGTAGGGTTGTCGCCCATGAGCACCAGCAGCACCGGTACCGGTGACGTCGACCCCGCTGTGCGTGCGGAGCTCGCGCGGTTGCGGGACAGCATCGACAACATCGACGCGGCCGTCGTCCACATGCTCGCCGAGCGGTTCAAGGCGACCCAGCAGGTCGGGCACCTGAAGGCCGCCCACCAGCTGCCACCCGCCGACCCGACCCGTGAGGCACGGCAGATCGCACGGCTGCGGGCCCTGGCCGAGGACGCCAAACTGGATCCGGCGTTCGCCGAGAAGTTCCTGAACTTCATCATCGCCGAGGTGATCCGCCACCACGAACGCATCGCCGAGGACAACGGCAACGGGGAACCCGCCGACGCCACCTGACCCCCACGTCCCGCACACGCCGTACCGGGCGCACCGGCGTGCGCGAACGCCGTACGGCTGTCGGCGAAACGCCCTCGTGCCCCGCCGGTGCCATCGGGCAGCATGGCGTCCATGTCCGTACTCACGCGCGACGAAGCGCAGACCCGTGCCCAGCTCCTCGACGTCCACCACTACACCGTCGACCTCGACCTGACCGGCGGGGACGACACCTTCGACTCCGTGACCGTCATCCGGTTCACCGTCCGCGCCGGCCAGGACACCACGGACACGTTCGTCGAACTCAAGCCCGCCGACCTGCGCTCCGCCACCCTCGACGGACAGCCCCTCGACCCGCAGAACCTCACCGAGAACCGCCTGCCGCTGAAGAACCTCACCCCCGGCGAGCACGAACTGCGCGTCGACGCCGCCATGCGCTACTCCCGCACCGGCGAGGGCATGCACCGCTTCACCGACCCCACCGACGGCGAGACCTACCTCTACACACAGCTGTTCATGGACGACGTCCAGCGCGTCTTCGCCGCCTTCGACCAGCCCGACCTCAAGGCCGTCTTCGAACTCACCGTCACCGCCCCCCAGGGCTGGACCGTCCTCGCCAACGGCATCACCGAGCACACCGGCGACGGCGTCTGGAAGGCCGCCCCCACCCCGCCGATCTCCACCTACCTCGTCGCCATCGCCGCCGGCCCCTGGCACTCGGTGCGCACCGAACACCGCGGCCTGCCCTTCGGCCTCCACTGCCGCCGCTCCCTCGCCCCCCACCTCGACGCCGACGCCGAGGAGATCCTCGACATCACGCGCGCGTGCTTCGACCGCTACCACGAGAAGTTCGACGAGCCGTACCCCTTCGACTCCTACGACCAGGCATTCGTCCCCGAGTTCAACGCCGGAGCCATGGAGAACCCCGGCTTGGTCACCTTCCGCGACGAGTTCGTCTACCGCTCCGCCGTCACCGACACCGAGCGGCAGATCCGGGCCATGGTCATCGCCCACGAGATGGCCCACATGTGGTTCGGCGACCTCGTCACCCTCACGTGGTGGGACGACATCTGGCTGAACGAGTCCTTCGCCGAGTACATGGGTTACCAGACCACCGCCGAGGTGACACGCTTCACCGGCACCTGGACCGAGTTCGGCGTCTCCCGCAAATCCTGGGGCTACGACGCCGACCAGCGCCCCTCCACCCACCCCGTCGCCCCCGAAGCCGTCCACGACACCGCCTCCGCCCT
The DNA here is from genome assembly GCF_003270085.1 of Streptomyces triticisoli. Taxonomy (GTDB): domain Bacteria; phylum Actinomycetota; class Actinomycetes; order Streptomycetales; family Streptomycetaceae; genus Streptomyces; species Streptomyces triticisoli. Next base: position 12,234 of record NZ_QFDQ01000129.1, read on the forward strand.
GCTCAACTTCGACGGCATCTCCTACGCCAAGGGCGCCTCCGCCCTGCGCCAACTGGTCGCCTGGCTCGGCGAGAAGGACTTCCTGGCCGGCATCAACACCCACTTCGAACGCCACCGGTTCGCCAACGCCACCCTCGCCGACTTCATCGACTCCCTCGCCTCCGCCACCGACCGCGACGTCCACGCCTGGGCCGACGCCTGGCTGCGCACCACCGGCGTCGACACACTCACCGCGACCGTCGACGCCCGCCCCGGCGAGTGGACCCTCGCCCTCGACCACGACGGCAGCCGCCCGCACCGCGTCACCATCGGCGTCTACGACCGCGACCTCGGCGACGGCCGCACCCTGACCCTGCGGGAGCGCTACGAGACCGACACCCCCGGCGACGGCACCGCACCACCCCGCCCCGGCACCCGCCCCGCCCTCGTCGTGCCCAACGACCTCGACCTCACCTACGCCAAGATCCGCCTGGACACCACCTCCCTGAAGACCGCCCTGCGCGACCTGTCCGGCATCCCCGACGCCCTCACCCGCGCGGTGGTGTGGAACACGCTGCGCGACATGGTCCGCGACGGCGAACTCGCCCCCACCGACTACCTGGCGACCGCCACCGCCCACCTGCCCGAGGAAACCGACCTCGCCCTCGTCCAGGGCGTCCTGTCCTTCGCCACCACCCAGATCGCCGACCGGTACGTCCACCCCGAACAGCGGCCCACCGCCCTGGCCGGCCTCGGCTCCCTGTGCCGCGACCTCATCCGCCGCACCGAGGACGGCGACAGCCCCGGCCTGCGCCTGACCGCCGTACGCCACTTCATCGACGTCGCCACCCAGCCCGACACCATCGCCGCCTGGCTCGCCGACGGCACCGTACCCGGCGGCCCCGAACTCGACCCCGAACTGCGCTGGCGCGTCCTGACCCGGCTCGCCGTCCTCGGCGCCGCCGACCAGACCGCCATCGCCGCCGAACTGGAACGCGACCCCTCCGCCACCGGCCAGGAAGGCGCCGCCCGCTGCCGCGCCGCACTGCCCGACCCGGAGGCCAAGCGGGCGGCCTGGGAGTCGATGTTCGCCACCGACGAGCACACCGACCTGTCCAACTACCTGTTCACCGCCACCGCCCAAGGCTTCTGGCAGCCCGAACAGGCCGACCTGCTATGCGACTACGTGCCGCGCTACTACCAGGACGCCGTCGCCGTCGCCGCCCGCCGCGGCCCCGCCATCGCCGAAGCCGCCGGCCGCTGGGCCTTCCCCGCCCACGCCGTCGACACCGGCCACCTCCGCCTGGGCGAGACCTGCCTGCGCGACACCACCCCGACCCCGGCACTGCGCCGCAAACTCGTCGACCAGCTCGACGACCTGGCCCGCGCGCTGCGCGTCCGGGAGGCGGAGGCGTAGTACACGTCCGGTCGCCGCCGGTGATCCCGCACGGCCGGTCGTCCCCTCCCGGGCTTCCCGGGAGCAGGGACGACCGGCCCGAGCCCCGGAGGCAGACCCATGACCGCGGCGACCGGCGCGACCGGCGACACGGGCCATCGCCCCCGCCGCCCCCGCCGGCACGCGGATCCGGGCGGACATCGTGCGAGCACCGCTCCGGCAGGCCGCCCGGCGCCGACACGGACCAGCCCCCGCGCGCCCTGAACAAAACCGGCGACGCCACCCGTTGCCGGGACCGACGCCGCCCGCTCCCGGGACCGGCACCGACCGTTCCCGGACTGGCACCGCCCGCTTCTGGGGAACGGCGGCGCCACCCGTTCCCGGGACCGGCCCCGGGCCCCCACCCGTCCACCGGGCACCCCGCTCAGCCGAGCGCCCGCGTCACCCGCCCCGGGCCACCCACGTCCGGCAGGGCTCCCGTACCCACTTTCGGGTTCTGATCGCCGTGCTTTCGGGCGCGTCGGGCTGCACTGCGTACAAGCTGGTAGCCCCTGCCCCCGCGCCACGGAGGACAGCCATGAGCCCCCCACCCCCGGGCGACCCCACCCGCCTCGCCTCCGGCCCCGACGGCCCCCGCACCCTGCGGCCCCTGCTCCACACCGTGCTCGACGCCCTCGACAGCGGCCGGCGCGCCCGCGGCGGCCCGCTGCCCGCAGGCGGCCCCGAGGCGG
>NZ_QFDQ01000130.1 GCF_003270085.1 Streptomyces triticisoli
CCCCGCCTGTCGGCCTTCCGCACGGGCGTCCGCCGGCGTCCGCTCGCCACCATGCGCGCCGCCGGCCGAAGCCCCGGCCCGGTACGGGTCCTGCGCCGGCTCGGTACCGTGCCCGCCGCCGGCCGGCTGTCCGGCCGGTCCACGCGCGTGCGTGCCGTCCGCCGGCTGCTCGCCCGGCTGCCCGGCCGTCTCCGTCCCGGTGCGCGGCCGGCTCCACGCCTCGCCCACCGTCTCCGTCGCCCACGGCGCGGGCGCGCCGCCGGGGAGGGTGGGCGGAGGGGTGCCGCCCCACTGCTGGACCAGGGACGAGGTGGTGAACTCACCCGACTCGTCCGGGATGTCGCCCCCGGCGACGGGGATCGACCACTGCCCGGTCACATCCTGTCCGGTCACATCCCGCCCGGACGCGTGCGGGGCCTCGGCGGCCCGGCCCGCCTGGGTCTCGTCGAAGGTCCAGTGCTGGGTGACCTCCGGACGGTACGTGAACCGGTCGTCCGCCTCCGCGCCCGCATCCTGCGGCACGGCGTCGGGCTCGGGCCACCGGGCGCCCTCGGCGGGCGCGCCCGGCACGGCCCAACTGCCGGTGGCCGCCGGGTCGGTGGCCGACTCCGAGGTGGACGTGACCGTTATCTGCGGCGGCACGTAGCCCTGCCCGGGCGCGGCGAGCGGACTGTCGGCGGCCAGGAGGGCGTCGATACCGCCCTCGGGCAGCTTCACGAACGCGGTGGCGCCGTCGTCGTAGTCGCCCTGGGGCAGCGGGTCCCAGCGTCCGCCGCCGCCCGGGGCGCCCTCTCCGTGCTGGTCGTCGGTCACGACAGCGCCCTCCCCAGTGCTCGTCGGGCCAGCGCGGCGACGGTGCGCCGCAGATGCAGTACGGCGGGCGGAAGCTGCTGCACGGAGCCGTCCTCGGCCGGGGCCGGGTCGGGGATGCAGGCCGCGGCGACGTACTCCCCGAAGGCGTTCAGTGCCTCCGGGACGATCGCGCGGCTGTTGTCCCAGTCGATGAGCCGGCCCACCCAGTGCTCGGCGTCCAGGGGCCTGAGCGGCATCGGCGCTATGGCGCCCACCGCGCACCGCACCCCGCGCCGGGCCGGGTCGAGGACCAGCGCCACGGACGCGACCGCGCGGCCCGGGCCGGTGCGGCCGGTCGCCTTGAGGAAGACCTGCGGCGCGTGCAGCAGCGGCACGCGCACGTAGCCGATGAGTTCGCCCGCGCGGAGCATCTCCACGCCGGCCAGCAGGTGCGACACCGGGATCTCCCGGCGGGCTCCGCCCGGGCCCGCGATGATCAGCGTCGCCTCCAGGGCGGCCAGCACCGGCAGCGCGTCCCCGGTGGGGGCGGCCGAGGCGATGTTGCCGCCGAGGGTGCCCGCGTTGCGGATGTGCGGCGGGCCGGCCGCGCGCGCCGCCGCCGCGAGGGCGGGGATGAGGGCGGCGAAGTCGGGGCGCCCCATACGCGCGTGCGTGAGGCCCGCGCCGAGCAGCGCGTGGCCGTCCTGGTACTGCCAGCCGCGGATCTCGCTGATCCGGCCGAGGCCGACCAGCGCGGCGGGTCTGAGCTGCCCGGAGTTGACGGCGGCCATGAGGTCGGTGCCGCCCGCCACGGGAACCGCGGCGGGCATGGCGGTGAGCGCCGCCACGGCCTCGTCCAGCGTCGTGGGCAACGTGACGGCCTGCCCCGCCTGCGGTGCGTGCGTGGTCAAAACCGGCTGCCCCTTCCCGCTGCACACTGGTCCCACCTGTGCTGCCGTACGGTACGTGCTGACAGGCCGGACGTGGCAACTCTGGCACATCTTCGCAGTGGCCGAAGACAGGGGTCCGCTAAGGGGCATTCGCCCACCTCACCAGCGACATGACCCGTTTTGGCGCGGCATCACCGGTGCGGGCGAATTTCCACTCTTCGCTGACACTTGCGGGCTTTTTCCGGCGCCAGTTCGAGACGGCGGACGGTCGGCCACCCCGGCGCCGGCCGCCTCGCGCCGACCGGCCGCCTCGCACCGGCCGACTACCGCGACGGCGGCGGCCCCTCGACGGGCCGTCCCAGGACACCCGGCCGCCGCTGCCACGGACGCGGCCCGGTGGGCGGGCGGTAGCCGACACCGAGGGCGTCCAGCCGCCGGTAGTGGGCGGTCATCCGCCGCTCGAAACCGGCGAAGTCGCGTTCCGCGGGGGCGGGCAGAGCGCTCCAGGCGACCTCGGCGAACGCGGCCAGCCTGGGGAAGACCTGGTAGTCCACGCGCGCGGAGTCCTCCATGACCTCCGTCCACACATTGGCCTGGGTGCCCAGCACATGACGGGCCTGCTCCGCGTCGAGCTCGGGGGGAACCGGCTCGAACCGGTAGACGTCCTCCAGGGTGCGCACGTAGCCGATCGGCACGGGCTCGTCCTCGCCCGGGGCCTGACGGTGGTCCAGGTACACCTGCTGCTCCGGGCACATGACGACGTCGTGACCGGCCCGCGCGGCGGCGATCCCGCCCGCGTATCCCCGCCAGGACGACACCGCGGCTCCGGGCGCGAGACCGCCCTCCAGGATCTCGTCCCAGCCGATCAGCCGGCGCCCGCGCGCGGAGAGCCAGCGGTCGAAGTGGCCGACGAACCACGCCTGCAGCTCGTCCTCGTCCGCCAGCCCGAGTTCCTTGATGCGCGCCTGCGCGGTGGGCGAGGCCCGCCACTGCTCCTTGGGGCACTCGTCGCCGCCGATGTGGACGAACGCCGAGAACCCCGTGGACTCCACCGCGTCCGCCGGGAACAGTTCGAGCAGCTCCTCGAAGACGCCCTCGTAGAACCGCAGGGTGTTGTCGGTGGGGGCGAGTACGTTCGGATTGATCCCCCAGTTGTCCCAGACGGTGAGGGCGGAGGTGTCGATGACGTCGGTGTTGCCGAGTTCGGGGTACGCGGCGATGGCGGCCTGCGAGTGCCCGGGTACGTCCACCTCGGGGACGACGCTGATGTGCCGCTCGGCGGCGTAGGCGACGATCTCCCGGATGTCGTCCCGGGTGTAGTGGCCGCCGTGCGGCTTGTCCTCCCACAGCGGGGACGCCCGGTGGCCGAATTTCGTCCGCGCCCGCCAGGAGCCGACCTCCGTCAGTCTCGGGTGGCGCTCGATCTCGACGCGCCATCCCTGGTCGTCCGTCAGGTGCAGGTGCAGCACGTTGAGTTTGTGCGCGGCCATCAGATCGACGTAGCGCAGGACGCCGTCCTTGGGCATGAAGTGCCGGGCCACGTCGAGCATCAGCCCGCGCCAGCGGAAGCGCGGGGCGTCCTCGACGACCTGGGCCGGGACCGCGTGGGCGGCGTCCGGCCGTACGGGGGCACGCCGGAAGGCGTCCGGTCCGAGCATCTGGCGCAGGGTCTGGGCGCCCCAGAAGACGCCGGCCGGAGAGCCGCCGCGGATCTCGACGCCCCGGCCGGGGACGGCGGCGAGCCGGTACGCCTCGGGCTCCAGGGTGTCGTCCAGGTGCAGCCGTACGGCGTTCCGGGCGTCCTCGGGGCCGGCCGGGAGGGGCAGGCCGAGGGCCGCGCCGAGCGTGGCGCGCAGCCAGCGCTCCGTGGAGCCGGTGCCCGGGGCGGCCCACAGGGTGGTCCCCCGGTCGAGCGGGACGGTGCGGCCCGGGGGGCCGTCCACGGCGCGCGGCGCCGGAATCACGTCGGTCGTGCCCTCGGGGGTAGCCATGCCCCCATGGGTAGCGCCGGGCGCGACGCGGCGCAACGAGCGTTGCACATGCCGCACACGCCCCTCGATGCCGCACACGCCCCTCGACGGCGCAGGCCCCCGGGGGCGCGTCGGAACGCGCCTCGGGGGCCCGGAGGTCTCAGCCGAGCGGTGGCCGGTCGCGCCGGTTACTTCTTGTCGTCGCCGCCCTCGCCGCCGCCGCTCATGGATTCGTAGATCTCCTTGCACAGCGGGCACACGGGGTACTTCTTCGGGTCGCGGCCCGGCACCCACACCTTGCCGCAGAGCGCCACGACGGGTGTGCCGTCGAGGGCGCTCGCCATGATCTTGTCCTTCTGGACATAGTGGGCGAAGCGCTCGTGGTCACCGTCGCCGTGGGACACCTGCGGCGTCGGCTCGACGAGGGTCCCCGTACCAGTGCCGCGCTCGGGCTCGAGAGTGCTCATACGGCAAGGGTACTGAAGCCGGCCGGCGTCAGTTGAGCGACGGGTCGTCCGGATACGTGGCGACCATCGCCAGCTCGTTGCGCTGGCGGCGCAGCACCTCGCGCCAGAGTCTCTCGGGGGACGGGGAGTAGACGTCGCCGGGCTCGGACTCGACGACGTACCAGGCCCCTTCCGCCAGCTCGTCCTCCAGCTGGCCGGGGCCCCAGCCGGCGTATCCGGCGAAGATCCGCAGTGAGCCGAGGACGGAGGCCAGCAGCTCGGGAGGTGCCTCCAGGTCGACGAGACCGATCGCGCCGTGCACCCGGCGCCAGCCCAGCGGGGCGCGTTCACCGGAGCCGTTGCCGGGGACGACGGCGACGCCGAGCGCGGAGTCCAGCGACACCGGGCCGCCCTGGAACACGACACCGGGCTCCCCGGCGAGGTCCGCCCAGCCCTCCAGGATGTCGCCCACGTCCACGGGGGTGGGACGGTTGAGGACGACACCGAGGGAGCCCTCCTCGTCGTGGTCGAGGAGGAGCACCACCGCGCGGTCGAAGTTCGGGTCCGCCAGGGCGGGTGTTGCCACGAGCAGCCGCCCTGTGAGCGAGGACACCTCGGTCATGCCTGACATGATCCCGCATCTTCCCTTCGCGTGGGGAGCCAATCCGGCTACGTGAGTGAGAGCAGTTTGAATCAAAAGGGGCGGCCTGGTCAGGCCTCGTTCGAGGGTGGTGGCGGGCGACGGGCGGGCGCATGAGGGCGTGACCGGCGCACTGCGGTTCCGGTGACCGTCCGTGCCTGGCGCCCAACCGCTCGTGTTGTGACACGCTCATGACCCGACTGGGCTGCCGACGGGCTTACGGAAGGGGGGCGCACGGCGACTACTCTGTCTCTCCGGCCCCCTGACCGAAGTGATCGGCCGGACCCTGACCCACTCATCGGAACGCGAGATAGATGACCGTCAACGACGATGTCCTGCTTGTCCATGGCGGAACCCCGCTGGAGGGCGAGATCCGTGTCCGCGGTGCGAAGAACCTCGTACCGAAGGCCATGGTCGCCGCTCTGCTGGGCGGTGAGCCGAGTCGCCTGCGCAACGTTCCGGACATCCGTGACGTGCGGGTCGTACGCGGTCTGCTGCAACTGCACGGGGTGACGGTCCGGCCGGGTGACGAGCCGGGTGAGCTGGTGCTCGACCCGACCTGTGTGGAGAGCGCGAACGTCGCCGACATCGATGCCCACGCGGGCTCGTCGCGCATCCCGATCCTGTTCTGCGGTCCGCTGCTGCACCGGCTGGGGCACGCGTTCATCCCGGGGCTGGGCGGCTGTGACATCGGCGGCCGGCCGATCGACTTCCACTTCGACGTGTTGCGGCAGTTCGGCGCGGTGATCGAGAAGCGGGCCGACGGCCAGTACCTGGAAGCGCCCAAGGGCCTGCGCGGCACGAAGATCCGCCTCCCCTACCCGTCGGTCGGCGCGACCGAGCAGGTGCTGCTGACGGCCGTGCTGGCCGAGGGCGTCACGGAGCTGTCCAACGCGGCCGTGGAGCCGGAGATCGAGGACCTGATCTGCGTCCTGCAGAAGATGGGCGCGATCATCGCGATGGACACCGACCGCACGATCCGCATCACGGGTGTGGAGAAGCTCGGCGGCTACACCCACCGGGCGCTCTCGGACCGTCTGGAGGCCGCGTCCTGGGCGTCGGCGGCGCTGGCGACCGAGGGCAACATCTACGTCCGTGGCGCGCAGCAGCGGTCGATGATGACGTTCCTGAACACCTACCGGAAGGTGGGCGGCGCGTTCGAGATCGACGACGAGGGCATCCGCTTCTGGCACCCCGGCGGGCAGTTGAAGTCCATCGCGCTGGAGACGGACGTGCACCCCGGTTTCCAGACCGACTGGCAGCAGCCGCTGGTGGTCGCGCTCACCCAGGCGACCGGTCTGTCGATCATCCACGAGACGGTGTACGAGTCCCGGCTGGGCTTCACCTCCGCGCTGAACCAGATGGGCGCGCACATCCAGCTGTACCGCGAGTGCCTGGGCGGCTCCGACTGCCGCTTCGGCCAGCGCAACTTCCTGCACTCCGCGGTGGTCTCCGGCCCGACCCGCCTCCAGGGCTCCGACCTGGTCATCCCGGACCTGCGCGGCGGCTTCTCCTACCTGATCGCCGCCCTGGCCGCCCAGGGCACCTCCCGGGTCCACGGCATCGACCTGATCAACCGTGGCTACGAGAACTTCATGGAGAAGCTCATGGAACTCGGTGCCAAGGTCGAGCTCCCGGGCCACGCCCTCGGCTGACCAGGCCCGCCCGCCCCGCCCCGGCACCCCGGCCGGGGCTCGGCTCCGCTCGGCTCCGCTCAGCGTGCGCGTACGGCGATGGGGCGGCCCCCCAGGCAAGGGAGGGCCGCCCCATTGGCGTGGTGTGCCCTACGGGGCCTCGTACGCCGTTTCGTGGCGTACGGACGGCAAGGTCACTTGCCCTTGGCGGATTCCTTGAGCTTGCTGCCCGCGGAGACCTTCACGCTGTAGCCGGCCGGGATCTGGATCGGCTCGCCGGTCTGCGGGTTGCGGGCGGTGCGAGCGGCACGGTGGGTGCGCTCGAAGGTCAGGAAACCAGGGATGGTGACCTTCTCGTCCCCCTTGGAGACGATGTCGCCGACCACGTCGGCGAACGCGGCCAGCACGGCGTCGGCGTCCTTGCGGGTCACCTCGGCGCGGTCGGCCAGCGCGGCCACCAGCTCACTGCGGTTCATGTTGTTACTCCCGTGTTCTTCTTGCCGTTGAGGCGTGCCACGCGGCGAAGCCGCATGTTGGGCACAGCGAAGCCGATGCTGCCAGGGTCCTCGGCCGGTCCCCGGACCCGGGTCCGTCGCCAGATCCTCGCGCCCAGGGTGGCATCCTGCCTCCACCTGCGGCATCAATGCCAATCCGGCACCCGTAGGAGTCGTGAGAACACCCTTGGGCGTCACACGAAAAGAGTGCCCGATTCCAGGCACGATAAGGCCGCGCCGGTCACCGGATGTCCCGCGACGCGCCGATTTCGCGGCGTCGTGGTGATCGTCACGCCGTCGCCCCGGACCTCTCCGCCGCCTCCCGGACCGCTCCCGCGACCGCGCCCGCGACCCTCTCGTTGAAGACGCTCGGGATGATGTAGTTCGGGTTCAGCTCGTCCTCGGTGACCACGTCGGCGAGGGCCTGCGCGGCGGCCAGCATCATCTCCGTGTTGACGCTGCGGGACTGCGCGTCCAGCAGACCGCGGAAGACGCCCGGGAAGACCAGCACGTTGTTGATCTGGTTGGGGAAGTCGGAGCGGCCGGTGGCCACGACCGCCGCCGTCTCGCGGGCGATCGCCGGGTCCACCTCGGGGTCGGGGTTCGCGAGCGCGAACACGATCGCGCCCTCGGCCATGGCGGACACGTCGTCGCCGTCGATCACGTCGGGCGCCGAGACCCCGATGAAGACGTCCGCGCCGTGCACGGCCTGCTTCAGCGTGCCGGTGAGGTTCTCGGGGTTGGTGTTCTCGGCGATCCACCGCAGCGCCGACTCCGGGGCGGCGTCCACGAGGTCCTCGCGGCCCGCGTGCACGACGCCGTGGATGTCGGCGACGACGGCGTTCTTCACACCGGCCGCGAGCAGCAGCTTGAGGATGGCCGTACCGGCCGCACCGGCACCGGACATCACCACGCGCACGCTGTCGATCTCCTTGCCCACCACGCGCAGCGCGTTGGTCAGCGCGGCGAGCACGACGATCGCGGTGCCGTGCTGGTCGTCGTGGAAGACGGGGATGTCCAGCGCCTCGCGCAGCCGCGCCTCGATCTCGAAGCAGCGCGGCGCGGAGATGTCCTCGAGGTTGACGCCGGCGAACCCGGGGGCGATCGCCTTGACGATCTCGACGATCGCGTCGGTGTCCTGGGTGTCCAGGCAGAGCGGCCAGGCGTCGATGCCGGCGAACCGCTTGAAGAGGGCCGCCTTGCCCTCCATGACCGGCAACGCGGCCTTGGGACCGATGTTGCCCAGCCCCAGCACCGCGGAGCCGTCCGTCACGACCGCAACGGAGTTGCGCTTGATGGTCAGGCGGCGGGCGTCCTCGGGGTTCTCCGCGATCGCCATGCAGACGCGGGCCACACCCGGCGTGTAGACCATGGACAGGTCGTCACGGTTGCGGATGGGGTGCTTGGACGCCATCTCGATCTTGCCGCCGAGGTGCATGAGGAACGTACGGTCCGAGACCTTGCCCAGTGTGACGCCCTCGATGCCGCGCAGCTTCTCGACGATCTCCTGGGCGTGCGTCGTCGAGGTGGCCGCGATGGTGACGTCGATACGGAGCCGCTCGTGGCCGGACGCGGTGACGTCGAGGCCGGTCACCGAGCCTCCGGAGGACTCCACGGCCGTGGTGAGCTGCGATACGGCGCTCCCGCCCGCCGGCACCTCCAGCCGGATCGTCATCGAGTAGGAGACGCTGGGCGCCGTTGCCATGACCGATTTCCTCTGCTTTCACCGTGTCGCGTGGTTGTGCCGTCCGATCGTCGCACCTACCCCTGAGTACGTGGTAACCGCCTTCGATTGCGGACTTTTTGTTCACGGGGACGCGCCATTTTCGGAAAGTGACTTTCACCATACGGGAAAGCCGTCAGACGGCGGAAGGCGACCGCACAGCACGCGCAGCAGTCACAGCAGGCACGGCCCGCACAGCAGGACAACGGAAGAGGCCCACGTCACTCCCGTGACGCGGACCTCTGGAAGTACTTCGGCGACACCGACCCGCCATGCTCGCCTCGCGGCAAGTGGTCGCTCTGAGCGACAAAGGTTGGGCCCGGGGGCTTGGATCGGGCCGGTGTCACGTCCAGGCTAACAAACGGATGCCCCGCGGCCATTCCCGTCGAGACGCTTCATCCGCCTCAGTCCCGCAGCAGGTCCGGCACCCCGGCCCCGTCCGGTTCGTCCCGCTCGCCCGAGACGACCGTCAGCTGCTGAGTGGCCCTGGTCAGCGCGACGTAGAGGACCCGCAGACCGGCCGGGGACTCGTCGGCGATCTCCGCCGGGGAGACGACGATCGTCGCGTCGTACTCCAGCCCCTTCGCCTCCAGGCTGCCCAGGGCCACCACACGGTCGCCGAGCCCGGCGAGCCAGCGGCGGGCCTCCTCGCGCCGGTTCATGGCGACGACCACTCCGACCGTGCCGTCCACCTGGTCCAGCAGCCGCTCGGCCTCCGCCCGTACGGTCTTCTCCACCGAGCCCCGTACGACGGCGAAGCACGGCTCCACCCCCGTGGAGCGGACGGCCGACGGGGACTTGGAGCCGGGCATGGCCAGGGCGAGGACCTTCGAGGCCAGCTGGGCGATCTCCGCCGGGTTGCGGTAGTTCACGGTCAGCTGGAAGCGGCGGCGCGGACGGGTGCCCAGGGCCTCCTCCCGGGCCTCGGCGGCCTCGTCCGGGTCGGACCAGGAGGACTGGGCGGGGTCACCGACGACCGTCCAGGTGGCGTGCCGGCCGCGGCGGCCGACCATCCGCCACTGCATGGGCGTGAGGTCCTGCGCCTCGTCCACGATGACGTGCGCGTACTCGGTGCGCTCCTGCGCGAGGCGCTCGGCCCGCTCCCACTGCGACTCCTCGCGTACGGGCATCAGCTCCTCCAGGCCGGTGAGCTGGTCCAGCGGGTCCAGTTCGCGCTTCCGCCTCGGGCGGGCCGGGGTGCCGAGGATCGCCTGGAGTTCGTCGAGCAGGGCGATGTCGTGCACCGAGTACCCGTCCCGCCTGAGCGAGCGGGCGACCCTGCGCACCTCGCCGGGGTTGAGGACCCGCCGGGCCCAGCGGCCCAGCCGCCGCTCGTCGGCCATGGCGGTGAGCACGGCCCGCGGGGTCAGCTCGGGCCACCAGGCGTCCAGGAAGTCGACGAAGGAGTCCTCGCCGGTGATGTCCTCGTCGAAGGAGGAGCGCAGTTCGGCGGCCAGCTCCGGGTCGGTGTGCCGTCCGCCGGCGCCGGACTTCTCCCACAGGGCGTCCAGCAGCAGCTTGCGGGCGCGCGGGCGCAGCAGGTTGACCGGCGCGGTGCCGCCCAGGGCGGTGTGCCGGATACGGCCCAGCTCCTCGCCCTCCAGCTCCAGCCGGCGCCCGAAGGCGACGACCCGCAGCCGGTCGGGCGCACCGCCGGTTTCCAGCGCTCCGCGGGCCGCCTTCCGCAGCACCTTCAGCATCCGGTACGACCCCTTGGCGCGCGCCACCGACGGGGAGTCGTACAGCGTGGCCTCGGTGCCCTCGACCAGCGAGCCGATCGCGCGGATGGCGACCTGGCCCTCCTCGCCGAGCGAGGGCAGCACGCCCTCGGTGTAGGAGACGAGGAGCGGGGTCGGGGAGACGATCAGGATGCCGCCGGCGTAGCGGCGCCGGTCCTGGTAGAGCAGGTAAGCCGCCCGGTGCAGGGCGACCGCCGTCTTGCCCGTGCCCGGACCGCCCTCGACGTACGTCACCGAGGCGGCGGGGGCGCGGATGACCAGGTCCTGCTCCGCCTGGATGGAGGCGACGATGTCCCGCATGGTGTGGCCGCGGGCCCGGCCGAGCGCCGCCATCAGCGCGCCGTCGCCGATGACGGGCAGCTCGTGGCCGTCGAGGAAGGCCCGCAGCTCCGGGCGCATCAGGTCGTCCTCGACGCCGAGGACGCGCCGCCCCTTGGAGCGGATGACCCGGCGGCGTACGACCCGGCCCGGCTCGACCGGGGTGGAGCGGTAGAAGGGGGCGGCGGCCGGGGCCCGCCAGTCGATGACCAGCGGGGCGTAGTCCTCGTCGAGGACACCGATACGGCCGATGTGCAGGGTCTCTGCGATGTCGGCCGTGTTGTCCTCGCGCACCGCGCCCTCGGCCGGCTCCACGGCGGTGTAGGCCCCGTCGGGTCCCTTCTTGCCGTCCTTGCCGGGCAGCAGGTCGATCCGGCCGAAGAGGAAGTCCTCGAACTCGTTGTTCAGCCGGTTGAGGTGGACGCCCGCCCGGAAGACCTGCGCGTCCCGCTCGGCCAGCGCGCCGGGCGTGCCGACCTGGCCGCGCTGGGCCGCGTCGCGCATCAGGAACTCGGCCTCGTGGATCTTCTCCTCGAGGCGCCGGTACACCCGGTCCAGGTGCTGCTGCTCCCCGCGGATCTCCCGCTCCCGTACGGAGTCGTGCGCCTCACCGTGAACCGGGCCGTGGACCGGGCCGTGGACCGTTCCGACCGCGGAATCCTGTTGAGCCTGTGCGGCCACCGGGCCCCCTTCTGACGTGCTGGGCAGCCGTCAACCGTACGCGAAGGGGACCCGCTCGTGGAAGCCGGACGCCCTAGAGCTTGACCTCGACGAGTCGCTTGCCGTCGAAGGTCATCATCTCGAAGTGGTCGATCTGGTCCGGATCCAGGGCGGCGCCGCCACGGACGTAGAGGGGCTCCCTGGCCTTCTCCGTCCTGGCGTTCGGGATGCCGTAGCCCCAGTCGGGGACGGACCAGGTCGCGAGGGTCTCGCGCTCGCCGTTCCTGCCGACGGCGATCAGCGAGCACTTCTGCGGGCCGGCGACGTTCTTCAGCTCCGCGATGACGCTCGTGCCCCAGTCTTTCTTCTCCAGGGCGATGGTCGCGGTGACCTGCGTCGTCGGGTCCGTCGCCGTGACCTTGTCGGGCATCTCCCGGAAGGTGGTCTGCGCGGTGCCCACCGCCACGTTGGCCTGGCCGCCGCTGTCCGAGCCGCTCACCGCGTACACGGTCAGCGGGCCGCCGATGATCAACGCCGCCGCCGCCGCGACCAGGTAGAAGCCGCGCCGGCGCTTCTGGGCGCGGCGCTCGGCGACCTCGTCGACGAGCTTCTCCACCAGGCGCGGGCCGGGCCTGGCCGACAGGGACTCGCCGATCGCGGGCGAGCCGGAGCCCGGCAGGTCCGCGAGCGCGGCCAGCATCGGTTCCATCCCTGCCAGTTCGTCGAGTTGCTGTGCGCACCACTCGCAGCCGGCGAGGTGCACCTCGAAAGCGGTCGCCTCGGTGTCGTCGAGAATTCCGAGGGCGTAGGCGCCGACGGTCTCGTGCTCGTTCGGGGCCGGAGATCCCTGCATGGGCCCAGACATACCCGAGCCACCCGGTCCGAACCCCCCGTACGTGCTCATCACGCCGTCACCCCCCTCTCCTCCAGAGCCAGCTTCATCGAACGCAGGGCATAGAACACCCGGGAGCGGACGGTGCCGCTGGGTATGCCCAGCGTCGCCGCCGCCTCATTGACGGTACGCCCCTTGAAGTACGTCTCGACCAGCACCTCCCGGTGGGCCGGGGTCAGGTCGTCGAGCGCGTCCGTCAGCGTCATCAGCCACAGCGCCTTGTCGATCTCGTCCTCCGCGGGGATGACCTCCAGCGGCGACGGATCGACCTCCTGCGGCCGGGCCTGCCGACTGCGATGGCCGTCGATGACGATGCGCCGGGCGACCGTCACCAGCCAGGGGCGTACCGAACCGGTCGCTCGATTGAGCTGGCCGGCGTTCTTCCAGGCACGGATGAGCGTCTCCTGCACCACGTCCTCGGCACGCTGCCGGTCTCCGGCGACCAGCCGGAGGACATACGCAAGGAGAGGTCCGGCGTGCTCTCGATACAGCGCACGCATCAACTCCTCATCAGGTTCCGAGGACTGGGACATGCGATGTCGGGCCCTCGCTCCACGTTCTTTGGCCACGGCCGCATCCTTGCGCACGCCCACCTCCGGTGTCCGGGGGTTCCCCCAGTCGGTCGCTCGCCGTCGGATACGGATGTGGGTCGCACCGTGTTCAAAACCGGCCGACGGTTTTCCGCGGGCCGACCTGACGAGGGGGGACATGAGAGCACATTCCCCCCGCACGATGTTTACATTTCCGACACACCGTCAAGATCGCGCTGACTTCCCGTCAAACACGACTGTCAAACGGGGTGTTGCCGAAATCACTTCGACGCCGGCCTCGCACAACCGGCAAATGGGGTGACCGACCGGTCGTTCGGCTTTTCCGGGCTCGATGCCTAGGGGCGGGCGAGGGCGGCGCGGCGGCGGTGGCGGGCCACCCGCTCACGGTTCCCGCACACCTCACTGGAACACCAGCGCCGCCGACGCCCCCGGGACGTGTCCAGGTACACGATCGGGCAGTTGTCGCCCTCGCACTGCCGCAGGGCCGCCCGGGCGACGGGGTCGGTGAGCAGCTCCACGGCGTCCCGGGCGACGGCCGCGAACAGCGCCGCGCACTCGGGCGGACCGGCCAACTCGCGTACGAAGGCGCCGTCTTCGCCCCGTACGGCGCGGGGGGCCGGGGGCGCGGTACGGGCGAGGTCGTTGACGCGGGCGAGGGCGGAGCCGTACGACCGGGGCTTGCCGGCCAGGTGTCCGAGCACCAACAGCCGTACGTCTTCCCGCAACTCGCGGAAGCCGCCGAGCCAGGAGGTGTCCGCGTGCGCCAGCGAAGTACCCGGCGGAACCAGCCCCGCCCCCGCGATCCAGGCACGCAACGGCGGTAGGGAGTCCAGCCGTTCGGCGGGATGGCTGGTGGACAGCAGATCCAGACAGACCCGCCCGGCATCGAACCGCAGCTCGCAGGGACCCGTGACCGTACCCACCACCATGCGTCTGTCACCACCTGGGCTCACCCCGGCCGGCGGACCTGACCGGGGCTCTCGTCGGAGGCCGGAAAACCGCTCCCTCCCACAGTGCCCGACCAGTGCCGCCCCCGATACCCCTCACACACCGGGCACGGCCTGGATGTCCGCGCACTCCGCCTCGGCTGCGAGGTCCAGGGTCGGACAGCAGCCGTGTCCGACCGAGGTCCGGATCAGCAGGCTGCGCCCTACTGGGGGCGGTAGGGCCCCGGCGGCTGCGGCGGGGTGTACGGTCCTGGACCGTACTGGGGGTAGGGCGACCGGGGGTCGGCGTACGGGCCGGGCGGGTGTTGCCGACCGTACTGCCAGCCGTGCGGAGGGCCGTATGCATTGCCGTACGGACCGCTGGCGTACGGCAGTTCCTGCCCGACCCTCCCCGTTGCCTGCGCACCCGGCGGCAGGTACCGCACCCGCCCGCCCCCCTCCGTCACCGGTACGAAACCGGCGGCCCGCAACTGTGCCGCGGCCCTGGCATGGCGCTTCCTCATGACGACGAACCCGATGCCGAAGGAAGTCATGAAGAAGCTCCACATGACCCCGCCGATGACAAGGACCAGCGCATCCGTCCCGAACCGCACCGCGCAAATAACAGACATGACGGTCACAAACAGGCCGCCGAGCGCAAAGGGCAGCTGGGCGTTGTTGCCCGTGAGGTCGAAGGTGATGCGCGCCCTGAGCAGCTCAAACGCTTCCGGCACGACCGGCGGTAGCGACACCCCGTCCCCGGCGTTCGGGTAACGCGCCCAGTTCTGCGCAGCGCGCACCCGCGCCTGCGGACTGGGATCGGGCACGAGGAGCAGCTGAAACCTGCGCTCACGCATCCACTGCGCGTCCGCGTATTCATACCCGAACTGCTGTGCTATGGAGGCAAGTTCGGCCGCCTTCTTCACGCTCCCCGAGGGGATGGGCAGTTCAACGGGCTGCCCTTGCCGCACGAACTCCAGCATCTGCCGAATCCGTCGCTCGCTCACGACATCCGCCCCCTGTTCGACATCCTGGCCCACGATGTTCCGTGTGACGCCGAAGGTACCGCCGGGCAGAAGCCGACCGATACACCCGCGCCCGTCCGGCTCAGGGCTCGCCCCGGCCGCCCTGCCCCCACCGCCTGGGCGGATTTCGTCTCCTGCACGGCACGGACGGGGCGTTGGCCTCGCAGACCGCTGTTCGGCCTTGCCCATGCGACACCGCCCGACAGCGAACTCGGGGAGTGGAATGCCGTCCTGGCCGTGGAACGTTCTCGTCCGCTGCTCCATCCCTCCCAACGGAGGCTGGCAGACTGGCAGTTGACACGCCCCGGCCCCGCCGTTCTCCTGGCGGCCATGCCCTTCGCCACGCGACTGGGCATCGAACTCCACGAGGCCACCCCCGACCGGGCCGTGGGCAGTCTGTCCTGGTCCCCGGAGGCCTGCACCGCGGGTAGTGCCCTGCACGGCGGGGCCCTGATGGCGCTGGCCGACTCCGTCGGCGCCGTCTGTGCCTACCTCAACCTCCCGCCGGGCGCCGGGACGTCCACGGTGGAGTCCAAGACCAACTTCCTGCGGCCAGTGACCTCCGGGCGAGTCCACGCCACGGCCCGCCCCCTGCATGTCGGCGGCACCCTCGTCGTCGTACAGACCGACCTGCGGGACGACGAGGACCGGCTCGTGGGACAGACCACCCAGACCCAGATCGTGCTCGCCGCGAAGGACGACGCCACGGGCTGACCCCGCCCGCGGCCGACGCGGCCCTGCGCCACCTCGTCGACCGTCGCGCGGCCCGTCGCCACCTGCGAGGACGCGAGCAGGTGGCGACGG
>NZ_QFDQ01000131.1 GCF_003270085.1 Streptomyces triticisoli
CGCCGTCACGGCCTCGGGCGGGCGACTGGTCGACGGAGTGCACATCTCCACCCGCCGGCTCGACCCGCCCGGCAAGGCACCGGCCCGCCCGCGGTCGCGGACCGGAGGGAGTCCTCCGGGGCGGCGCGGACTCGGGACCCGCCGCCTGGCGGGAGCGGTCCGTGAGGCAGGCGTGAGGCGGGACCGGTGGCGAAGGAGCAGCCGGTGACGGGCAGCCCCCTCAAGGACCGGACCAGCGTGCCCAAGCCTCTTGCCCCTGTGTTCGAGCTGCCGCCCGGAGGTCCTGTCAGCGGCTGCCCGTCAGGTACGCGAAGACGACCACGTTGCCCTGGTAGCCGGTGGACTTGGAGTAGCCGCCGCCGCAGGTGATCACCCGTAGTTCGGGGCGCTTGGCGGCGCCGTAGACCTTGTCGTCGGGGAAGTCCTTCGTCGCGTAGACCTCGACCGCGTCCACGGTGAACACCGCGACGCCGCCGTCCCGGCGGTCCACCTCGATGGTGCTGCCCTTCTTCAGGGCGCCGAGGTCGTAGAAGACGGCGGGGCCCCGGGTGGTGTCGACGTGGCCGGCGACGATCGCGGTGCCCCTCTCGCCGGGGGTGGTGCCGGCCTCGTACCAGCCGGCCAGGTTCTTGTCGTCGGCGGGCGGGGCGTCCAGGTTGCCGGACTCCGTCAGGCCGAGGCCGATCAGGGGGGCGTTCACCCGGATGGAGGGTATGCGTATGCGGAGGGGCGGGGACGGCGGCAGTGCGGGGGCCGCGGGCCCTCCCCCGCCGGGGTCGAGCACACCCTCGGCCACTCCGGGCTGGGGCGGGGCGTGCATCGCCTCGCCGCCGTGCAGGAGCCACACGCCGGAACAGAGGGCGATGACGGTGACGGATGCTATGGCGGTGTTGCCGATCTTGGGCATACGGCCCCCTCCCGGACTTGGTGTCCCGCACCCCCTCCGGGCCGCGAGGGGCGGCGCACCCGGAGGGGGAGAGGGCTTGCGGTACCGGCGGACGGACAGCGGAGGGTGTCCGTCAGACCCCGTCGCCTCTCGCCTGGCGATGCAGGAGCCAGGTACCGCCCGCGGCGGCGACGGCGAGTGCCGCCACACCGGCCGCGGTCCGTACGGGGCCGGTGCCCAGCGCGCCACCGACCCCCGTCTTCACACTTCCCCGGGGCTGCACCTGCCCCTGCGCGGCGGTCAGCGTGACCACCAGGTCGCCCTTGACCTCCCGGTCGCCTGCGGCACACTGCGCGACGATCTCGTACGTCCCCGGCTGCGCGCCCTCCGGCACCCGGAACTGACCGACCGCCTCGCCCTCACGCGCGCTGGGCGCCAGCATGAAGAGACCCGCGCCGACCGCGCTGGCGTCGCCCGCCGCGGCCGCCTTCTCGCCGCACCCCTTGGTGTTCACCGTGACCTGTCCGCCCGGCTCGACCGAGTACGGGTACACCTCCAGGCCGCCGCCCTCCGCGCCGTAGGCGGGCACGGCCAGACCGCCCACGGCGGCGACGGCGAGCGCGGCCCCGGCCATGGCCCCGGCCGGCGGACGGGCGGCGGTACGTCGCATCGGTGCTCCTCCGGGCTCTGCGGCGGGCACGCCCCGCGACACCCACGTGTGCCGCAGTCGGCCGCGCCCCTGCCCTTCCGAGGTAAGTCGCACGCGGGCGCTTCCGCTCCCTGATGAGACGTCAGGAATAGGATGAACGGGTGTCGGAACACCCGCCCCGGATCGGCTCGTGCTGTGTGTTTCGGCAGGTCAAGACCGCCCTGCCGACGGAACATCGAGAACCACCCGGAAGGGCGCAGGGCGTGGGGGTGAACAGGTGCCGGCTGTCGGCTCCGCGGGCGTGGAGCGTACGAGAGTCAGTGATCGCCCGGCGGCAGCCGCATCGCCGACCCGTCCAGGACCGACCTCCGGGCCGTGTCGACCACACGGCTCGGATCGGGGAAGCCTGCTGCCCGCAAGATCAATCAGCAGATCCTCTGGCATCGGAACAGTCGACGACCTCAGCGAAGCAAGGCCAGCCGTCTACTTCGATGTCCTGGTCCGAGGGTCGGAGTTCCAGGACTGGCATTGCGGCGTGCAACAGGCGTCGGACCGTTCCCGGCTCGTAGAGATTGAGACAGCTGCGGTCCGGAAGGCGTACCACTGTGCCGGACTCAAAATATGAGTGCGAAACGACCCCGTGCGGGTTCGGCGCGAAGACCAAGGACAAGCGGCGCCCAGCGCCTCTCTTGGGTCCGTTTGTGAAGAAGGACAACGTCACGCGGCAGTCGGCATAGGCAGGTCTCACCCGCTGCCGTACGGACCAGTACCAGACGGCCTTGTCCACGGCGAGGCGGCGGACACGTCGATTGTTCCTCACCGGCTCACCGTAGGGCACTGATCCGGTGCAGGTACGAGCGTTCTCGCAATGCGCCCGCGCCGGACCGCACCTTGCCTCAATCGTCCTGCGGCTCCGTCGGCTCGCGCCGTGAATGGGCCGGCCTTCGGTGTTGATCGTGCAGGGAGCCGAGTCCGAGCACCTCGAACCATCCGTCACCGCCTCCCGGGCCAGGGACAGCACACGTTCGTATGAGTGCAGCACCGCAGGCGGTCAGGCGTCGAGGTGGGTGGAGCCGTTGCCGGAACACAGCAAGCGAAGAGCCGCACAATGAACAAGCACGACGCTCGCAGGGCTCAAGCCGTCGATGAGTACGAGTTCGCGACCGGGGTCGTCAATCTGGCTGATCACACGTCAGTCCTTCTCGCACGGTTCGCTGGAAGGCCGCCCACGCAGTCGGGGTGACGTGGAGGGAGGGGCCGGTGAGGCGCTTGGAGTCTCGTATGGCGACGGTGGTGGGGATGTTGGTGGCTACCTCGACGCACTCGGCCACCTGGTCGCTGTAGCTGGACTTGCGGTACTGGAAGTCGGGCACGGCTCACAGTTCCCTTCGAAGCCTGCGGAGGAGTGACGCCGACTCCTCCTCGCCGAGAGAGTGTTCGGTGATTACCTCGAACAGTTCATCGTAAGCCGCAGCACCCTCGCCGCCCTCCACCCACCGTTGAGCGAAGGGGGCTTCCACGTAGACGACGTCCATGGCCCCGGGTTCGGCGAACGAGAGGATGTTGAACGAGCCGTTCAGACCGGGGTGCGTACCTGCGCCGAAGGGGAAGACCCGCAACGAGACGTTCGGGAGGTCGGCCGCCTTCAGAAGATGGTCGAGCTGTCCACGGGCCGTTGCCGTCCCGCCGGGGAAGTTCCGCAGTGCGGCTTCGTAGATCACCGCCTGGAACGTGAGCGGTGGATCCTGGGAGAGCAGTTGCTGGCGCGCGAGCCGCGTGGCGACGAACTTCTCGTCGGACTCCGGGCTCTTGATCGCTGCTGGACTGAGGTCTCCCCTCAAGTCCATGACATATTCGGGAGTTTGGAGCAGGCCCGGAACGAAGGACGGCTGCCACGCCTTGATGGTTGTCGCCGCGCTCTCCAGCGTGACGTACTCCTGCATGACGCCGTGGATCGTGTAGTCGTCCCACCAGCCCTTGGCCTTGCGCCGCTCTCGGTCGACCCGTGCCAGTTCCAGGAGCGAACCGACGATTCCGGGGTCGCGGGCGCCGTACAGCTCGCACAGCGCGCGAATGTCCGGGTCGCGCATGGGCACCCAGCCGCCCTCCATCTTCGCGACTTTCGTGGTGGAGGCGGTGAGCGCCTTGGCCGCGTGGGTCTGGGTCAGGCCCGCAGCCGTGCGCAACTTGATGAGCTCTCCACCCAGTCGACGCCCCAGGACGGTGGACGTGCTGTTGCCCTGCATCGCCTGACTCGCGGTCACGTTGACGCTCCTCGTGGTGTCCGTGCGTGGTCAGTCTGGCGCGATGTGTGAGCGGCACGCAAACCCGTTGGGGGGAATTCCTCCGAGAGGAACTTGCGCACAAAGCTGCATCGCTTCTACGGTCGGCGACGAACCGATCACGCAGCGCTGCCGGTTCAGGCATCGGCGCTGCCCACCCCTGTCCGGAGGTGAGCGACTTGGTCGCCCCCTGCAACCCGCTCCAGTACGACCGACTCGACTACACGCCGCTCCCCAAGAGCGTCGCCCTCGCCCGACGCCGCGCCCACCGTCTGCTCACCGACTGGGGCCACCCCGAACTCGCAGCCGACGCCGCCCTGTTGGTCTCCGAGCTCGGTGGTAACGCCGTGCTGCACGGATGCCTGCGGGACAGGCTCTTCCGCGTCGAACTCACCCTCACCGAACGGGCTGTACGCGTCTCCGTCTCCGACCCGAAGGGGGAGGCGCTCCCGGCCCCGCGTGACGCCTCACTGGACGACATGTTCGGGCGCGGGCTGCTCATCGTCCGGGAGGTCGCCGACCGGTGGGGCGTGGAGCGGCTCACCGTCGGAAAGTCCGTGTGGTGCGAACTGGACGTCGCGGCCGTCTAAGAGCCCCTAACAAAATAGGGTGTTTGCGTTATTCTGGGTGTACTGGTGCGAGTTCGTGCCGATCGGGAGGTGTGTGATGTCCCGACCCAAGCCCTGGGAGATCGACGACGA
>NZ_QFDQ01000132.1 GCF_003270085.1 Streptomyces triticisoli
CGGCAGGACCGTGGAACCGGTCCTGCCGCCGCCCCTCTTCACGGCCCGTGGAGCGTCACATGGCGCCGCGCCTGATCCGGCGGAGCAGGACGAAGCCCGCGATCACGAGCACAGCTCCGGCGGCGGCCGGCCACAACTGGGCTCCGGTCTCGGCGAGGCCGCCCTTGACGGCCTGCGGTTCGGTCTGCGCGCCTGCGGCCTGGTCGTTGCCACCGGGAACCGGCGTCTGGGTGGGCGTGCCCACCTCGCCGCCGCTCGCGGGCGCGGCGCCCGTGGTGTCCTCCGCGGCCGGACGGGAGACGTCGGCCTTGGGTTCCACGGTGCCGGGAGCGGTGGAGGAGCCGCCGCGCGCCGGCTCCTCGGCCGGCTCCGCCGACTGCTCTCCGCCCTCCTTGCGGTCCTTGCCGTCCCTGCCGTTCTTGCCGCCCGCGCCGTCGTTGCCTCCGGCCGGCGCCTCGACCGTCCGGGTCGGCTTGTCCTGGGGGTTCTGGGGGTCCTGCGGCTGCTGCGGCTGCTGCGGCTGCTCAGTGGGCTTGGAACCCTGGCCGGTCCCGGAACCGCACTGCCTGCCGCTGTTGATGCAGTCGACCATCTGGCGCATCAGGTCCTCGTCGAAGACGTTGATGAAGTCGCCGTGGTCCGTGACCGGCTTGTGCAGCTGCTCGGGGAAGGAGTCCACGGCGAACAGCGGAGTGGTCCTGCCACCGTCCTGCAGGCTCGGCGCGTCGACGTCGTAGACGATGCGCTGCACCAGCTGCGGGATGGCCCGGAAGCCGTCCGGGCAGTTGCCGTCGGCGTCGGCGAACGCCACGTGCGCACGGTGGTTGGCGCTGTCGGCGTTCCGGCCGTCCCAGCAGCTCTGGAAGTTGAAGGTGCGCACCACGTCGCTGCCCTGCGGGCACAGCGGGTACTTGTCCTTCAGCTGCCGGTCCTCGAACCCGGTGCAGGACCAGGAGGCGTTGGCGTTGGCGGGGCCGTTGACGAACGCCTTGGCGTCGCCGGTGATGATGCGCAGGAAGCGCGGCATGGCCGTCACCTTGCCGCGCGGGTTGCCCTCGAAGGACAGGGTGACCTGCTTCGGCGTCACGATCCTGCCCGCGTTGCCCTCGATCCCGCCGCCGGGGGAGTTGGCGTCCCGCTCCTGGGTGCCGTCCTGCAGGCGCAGCACGGGCCAGTAGTAGGTGGACCTGTCGCCCTTGTCCTCGCAGGTCGTGTCGCCCTCGGCCAGGTCCTGGTCGCTGGCGAAGGCGTTGTTGGCCTGGTTGCCGATGTAGTCGTGGAAGTGGTGGGCGCCGTTGGTGACGCCGGGGGCGACGATCACGTTGTCGGAGTTGAACAGGCCGTTCTCATTGACTCCGCAACGGGAGGCGAAGGTGCCGCGGGAGGCGTCCGCGTCCTCACGGGGCTTCCGCACGTTGGGCTGCACGGTGGTGATGTCCACGTAGTCCGCGGCGACGGGGCCGTTGCCGGCCTGCCCGCCGTTGCCGCCCTGCTGCCCGTCCCCTTGCTGACCCTGGTCCTGGCCGTCCCGGCCCTGGTCCTGGCCGGACTGCCCGCCGCCGTCCTGGTTGCCGGCGTCCCGCAGGGTGCAGGCCGCGAGGTCGTCGAGTCCCTCCGGGCGGTCCCCGGCACGGTCGATCGCGTCCGCGATGCGTCCGATCGTGCCGGCCCGTTCCTCCTTGAGCGGATTCATGATCGTGCTCTCGACGGCACCGGCGTCCAGCCGGCCGTCCTGAGCCGCGCTCTGCACCTGCTGGTACGCCTTGGCGATCTGCTGGTCCAGCGCCGCGAGTTGTTCGTCGACCGTCGCCCTGGCCTCGTCCGGCACCGCGGTGAGCCGGGTGCCGACGTCCGGGCAGTCGATCGTGGCGCCTGCCGCCGCCCAGTCCTGACCGGAGTCCGTCTTCTCGACGGACTGCCCGCTCAGGACTCCTTCGGTGGCGGAGGCATACACGTTGGCCACCATCAGCCCGCCTCCGCCCAGGATGAGCGCCATCGCCCCGAGCGTGGCGCGTCGCGGACCTGTGGGTCGTCTGCGCGTGTTGCGTCTCACCGAAGTTCTCCTACGCATCGTTCCGGGCATGGGAATCCCCCCGTCCCGTACGGAGTCGAGCGCGGGGATGTTCAACGGCCCCACGAATTCATGGAGATCTCATGACGCATGGACCGGGGACGGCCGGCCGGACCCACAAGACGAAAGCCCCACTCCCATGACGGAAGTGGGGCTTGTCCACGAGCGCTGGGCAGGCCTTGCACCTGCATCTCCCCGCAGGAAGCGGGGCGTCTTTCCTTGGACGACCAACGCGCGGCCGAACGCCGGGAGTTCCGGCGACCTGCTCAAGATCGATCATAGCCCACACGCACGGATCCGGCATGTCGCCGCGCTGGCCGGGGGCCCGTCAGGAGGCATTCACCTGTCCGGTGGAGCACCCGGCACCTCGCTTCCGGAATTTCGGTTGCCGAGATCACCAGACGCGCCGCCCCACTTCTCCCACATGTCGGCACAAAACGTGTGTTATTCAAGTCATGCACACATATACGCGGCGTACCTTGCTCAGTACCTCGCTCACGGCTGCCGCCTCAGGGCTCCTGACCGCCTGCTCCGGGGACGGCTCCCGTCCGGAGCCCGGCCCGCACTCGGAGTCCGCGCGGAGCTCGGGGTCCCGGCGGGGCTCCGGGACCCTCGACGGTGTCCGCCCGTTCGTTCCCAAGGGGCCCAAGGGGTATGTGAACCCGTCCGACCCGGAGGTCCTGGCCGCCGAGCGGGAGCGCGGATCCGGACGGGTGCGCAAGTTCAGGTTCACCGCCAAGGAGACCTCGGTCGACCTGGGTGGAAAGACCGTCAGGACGTGGGCGTACGGCGACTCGGTGCCCGGCCGGGCGATCCGGGTCACCGCGGGTGACATCCTCGACCTCACGCTCGCCAACCACCTGCCCGTGGGGACGACGCTGCACTCGCACGGGGTGCGCCTGCGCTGCGACATGGACGGCGTACCGGGCCTGACCCAGGAGACCATCAAACCCGGGGCGGAGTTCAACTACCGCTTCGCCGTGGCCCACCCCGGCACGTACCTGCTGCATTCGCACCAGGGCATGCAGCTCGACCGCGCCCTGTACACACCGCTGATCATCGACGACCCCAGGGAGCCGTTGTCGTACGACAAGGAATGGCTCGTGGTCCTGGACGACTGGGTGGACGGCGTGGACGGCTCCACTCCGGACGCCGTCCTCGCTCAGCTGCAGAAAGTCAAAGGCCCCGTCCCCAAGGACATGCACATGGGCGGCGGTTCCGGCCACCACGGGCATTCGGCCCCGTACGGCAGCGGCGGCCCCGACCGCGTCCTGCGAGGCGCCCTCAGCAGCATGCTGCAGGGCATGAGCGGCAATGTCGACTACCCCTATTACCTGGTCAACGGCTGCGTCCCGCATGCTCCGTCGGTCTTCCGGGCCCGTCCCGGCGACCGCATCCGGCTGCGGATCATCAACGCGGGCGCCGACACCGCCTTCCGGGTGGCCCTGGGCGGCCACGAGATGACGGTGACGCACACGGACGGCTATCCGGTCGAGCACCGCACGACGGACGCGCTGCTGCTGGGCATGGCGGAGCGCTACGACGTCATCGTCACCGCCAAGGACGGGGTGTTCCCGCTGGTCGCTCTGGCCGAGGGCAAGAACGCCCGCGCGCTGGCCGTGCTCAACACCGGAAGGTCGAAGGACCTTCCCGAGCCCTCCGTCCGCCTCGACGAGTTGGACGGGCGCATCGTCCTGGCCCCCCGTCTGGTCCCCGACGACTCGGTGGCCTTCGCCGACCGTGAGCCGGACCGCGAGATCCGGATCAAGCTGAGGGGCAACATGAAGTGGTACGACTGGAGCTTCGACGGCAGGCCCTACTCGGTCGAACAGCGCCATCCGGTCCGTCAGGGCGAGCGGGTCAGGATCGTCTTCCTCAACCGCACCGGCATGTGGCACCCCCTGCACCTGCACGGCCACACTTTCGCCCTGACCGGCCCGAAGGACGCCGGCGCCCGCAAGGACACCGCGATCGTGCTGCCGCAGCAGAAACTGGTGGTGGACTTCTACGCCGACAACCCGGGCCTGTGGATGCTCCACTGCCACAACCAGTACCACTCCGAGTCCGGCATGATGACCAACATCGGCTACCGCAAGTGACCCGGGCGCCGCCGCCCGCGGGCGGTTCGCCGCGCCCGGCGGGGGCCGTCACTCCTTCGGCGGGTCCTGGCGCGCGGGCAGGGCAGCGGGGCTTCGATGCTGGCGTGGGATGACCGCCGTCCGAGGGTGCCCGCCGAGCGGGTGGTCCCGAGGACCTGGCCGCCGGAAGGGCGGATCGCCGATGAGGCTTGTCGTCGACCTCAACAAGTGCCAGGGATACGCGCAGTGCGCGTTCCTCGCGCCGGACGTGTTCACGATGCACGGCGAGGAGTCGCTCGTCTACAACCCGCGGGCCGGCACGGAGCAGCGGGAGAAGGTCGCGCGTGCCGTCGCGGCCTGCCCGGTGCAGGCGATCACGGTGGAGGGGCTGCGGGAGGCGTCCGATGCCGGGTGAGGAGTTCCACGAGTGGCTCCGGCGCGAGGGACGGATCGTGATCGTGGGTGCCTCGCTGGCGGGCCTGACGGCGGCCGAGTCGCTGCGCGCCGGGGGGTTCGCCGGATCGCTCACCCTGATCGGTGACGAGCCCCACGAGCCGTACGACCGTCCGCCGCTGTCCAAGGCGGTGCTGCTCGGCAGGGCCTCCCCCGAGCACACCGAGCTGCCCCGGCGCCGGGAGATCGACGCGGCCTGGCGGCTCGGGGTCGCGGCGACCGGGCTGGACATGGCGGCCAAGCGGGTGCGGCTGGCCGACGGCGAGGAGGTGCCCTACGACCGGCTGCTGATCGCGACCGGGGTGCGCGCCCGGCCCTGGCCGAAGGAGGAAGAGGCCCGTCTGGACGGGGTCTTCGTGCTGCGCACCCGGGACGACGCCGTACGGCTGCACCGGCGGATGGCGGCCCCGCCGCGGCGGGTGTTCGTCGTCGGTGCCGGTTTCACCGGGTCGGAGATCGCCTCCGCCTGCCGGGATCGGGGCATCGCGGTCACCGTGGCCGAGCGCGCGGACGGGCCGCTGGTGGGCGCGCTGGGCGGGGTGGTCGGCGCGGTGGCCGCGGAACTGCACCGTGACAACGGGGTGGACCTGCGCACCGGGGTCATGGTCACCGGCCTGGAGGGGGACACGACGGGACGCGTGCGGGCCGCCCATCTGTCCGACGGAGGTGTCGTCGAGACGGACGTCGTGGTGGTCTCGCTGGGCGCGACCCGCAACACCGACTGGCTGGCGGGCTCAGGGCTGGGCGCCGGGCCCCGCGGCATCGCCTGCGACGCGGGGTGCCGGGCCTTCGACTTCCGGGGCATCGTCACCGACGACGTCTTCGTCGCCGGTGACGTCGCCCGCTCCCCGCATCCGCTGTTCGGCTATCAGTTCCTGTCACTGGAGCACTGGGGCAACGCCGTCGCGCAGGCCGAGGTGGCCGCGCACAACATGATCAGCGCCAGCGCCGACCGGCGCCCGCACCTGTGGGTGCCCGCGTTCTGGTCCTCGCAGTTCGGCGTGAACATCAAGTCGGTCGGCGTGCCGACCATGGGCGAGGAGATCATGATCACCCAGGGGTCGCTCGCCGAGCGGCGGTTCGTCGGGGTGTACGGCCACCGGGGCCGGGTGATCGCGGCCGTGAGCTTCGACAACACGCGGTGGCTGGAGTTCTACCAGCGGCAGATCGAGACGGGCGCGCCGTTCCCGGTGGAGTACCGGACGGTGGACCGCCGGCCCGAGGGACGCAAGCCGGTGCCGGCCGACTTCCCCGACCCGTCGCTGCCGACGCACGGACCGACCGTGACACTCAGCGGCTACTCCCCGGCCGACCGGCGTCTGGTCTTCACTCCGGCCCGCCACTGACCGGCGCGTCCCCTGCCCGGCCCTCCCCCACCCAGACCTTCCCAAGGACCCGTCATGACGCAAGCCCCGCTCCTGCGCCGTATCACCGACCACTCAAGTCGCGCCGACCCCTATCCGCTGTACGAGGAGCTCCGCCGGACCCCCGTGCTGCACGAGGAGGAGGGCGGTCCGTACGTCGTCAGTTCGTACTACGACATCCTGGGCCTGCTCCACGACCCGCGGGTCAGCTCCGACGCCGCCAACCTCGCCGCCGCGGGCGACGACGAGCTGTCGGGGCCGGAGGCCACGGGGCTGCCGCCGAGCTTCCTCCGGCTGGACCCGCCCGAGCACGACCGGCTGCGGCGGATCGCCAACAGCTCCTTCGGTCCGCCGCACCGGCCGCGCCGGATCGACTCGATGCGCGGGGAACTCGCCGGGATCGTCACCGGACTCGTCGACGGCTTCGGCGACGCCCGGCAGATCGACCTCGTCGACCAGTTCGCCTACCCCTTCCCGGTGACGGTCATCTGCCGGCTGCTCGGGGTGCCGCGCGAGGACGAACCGCGCTTCCGCGGCTGGGTGGACCCGGTCGTCGCCGCCCTGGACCCGGACACGCGGCAGGGCGGCGACGCCGGGTTCCGGCGCACCGTGCAGGAGGCGCGGATGCAGCTGGGCATGTATCTGGCCGGACTGGTCGAACAGCGCGCCAGGGAGCCTCGCGACGACATGCTGTCCGACCTTGCGGCCGGTCACGGCCCGGGTGGGTCCATGTCGACGATGGAGGTGCTCAGTACGGCGGTGCTGCTGCTGATCGCGGGGCACGAGACGACGGTCAACCTGATCGCCAACGGCATGCTCACCCTGCTGCGCCACCCGGAGTGCCTGCACCGGCTGCGCGAGGATCCCGGACTGTCCGTCAGGGTCGTGGAGGAGCTGCTGCGTTACGAGCCGCCGGTGCAGCTGGTACCGCAGCGCACCTGCATCGCCGACATCGAGCTGCGCGGGGTCACGATTCCCAGGGAATCGAGGATCTGGCTGGTCCTCGCCGCCGGCAACCGGGACCCGGAGCGCTTCCGGGACCCCGACCGGTTCGACCCCGACCGCGAGGACCTCGAGCACCTCGGTTTCGGCAGCGGCATCCACATCTGCTTCGGCGCGCCGCTGGCCCGCCTGGAGGCGCAGCTCGCGCTGGCCGAGCTGGCCCGCCGCCTGGACGGCCCCCGCCTGGTCGAGGACCCGCCGCCCTACCGCTCGAACGCCGTGCTGCGCGGCCCGCGCCATCTGCACGTCGCCGTCGACGCGGTACGTCCGAGCGAGGCGGTGTATTTCTGACACCGACACCCACCGCGCCGTACTTGAGGTGAATTGCCGGAAAAAACTTCTGGACATATTCATAAACTTGGACAAAATGGTAAATGTTCGTTCAGCGACTTCGAGGAGCCGCACCCGTATGGCGCACGGAGCCCCCCACAGCCCCACTCCGCCTCCCCACCCCGACCTGAGTCTGGCTCGCGACTGCGAGCACTGCCTGGGCTGGGGGACCATCGTCACCCACGACGGTGACCACGAACTGTGCGGCACCTGCCAGTCGGGGCCGGACGACGACCCGCCCGCCGATACCGCCGTACGAGTGGTGCGCCGCTCGCCCCGGTCGTAGCGTCGTTGACGAGGCAAGGCGTCGTCGGCCGGGAGTGAACATGGGCGAACAGTCAGTGAGGACAGCGGTCACGCTCTGTGCCGCAGGGTTGCTCGTCGTGGGCATGGGTACGGCATCCGCCGCACCGGCGGCGTCCCCCACGAACGCGCACCCGGCGCACGCCGTGCAGCGGCCGAAGGGGAAGCCCGTACTCGTGGACTGCTTCTTCAAGCCCCGGACCCGCCCCGACGCCTTCATCCTCGCCTGCGGTGACGGCAACAGCCGTCTGTCCTCGCTGCACTGGTCGCAGTGGAACGGCCGGTCCGCGGTGGCCAGGGGCCTCAACTTCGTCAACGACTGCAAGCCGTACTGCGCGGCCGGCAGATTCCACTCGTACCCGGTGATCGTGCGGCTCGACCGCCCGGAGCCCTGGAAGAAGCGCCCCCACACCCAGCGCTTCACCCGCCTGAGCCTGGTCTTCCCGGCCGCGCGGCCGGACGGCTACCAGCGGGTGGAGACCTATCCCCTCTGGAACTGAAGGCGTCCACGCTCCCGCTCACCTGTTTCAGTGGCGGTGCCACGGGGAAACCCGGGGGGCTCGTCCCGGCTCATCACCGAGGGAGCGCCCTGTATGCACTCAGTGACCAAAGGCCTGCTGGCCGGCGCCGCGGGCACGCTCGCACTGGAACTGGCCACCTACGGCGACATGCTGCTCCGCGGCCGTGGGTCCAGTGGAATGCCGGCCCAGGTGGCGGAGCGTCTCGCCGACCGCGCCCGGGTGCCGCTCGGGGAGGGCGAGGAGAAAGGCAACCGCACCCAGGCGGCCGGCGCGCTGCTCGGATACGCCGCCGGTCTGGGCACGGGAGCGCTGTACGGGCTGCTCCGGCACCGGCGGGCACCCCTGCCGAACTGGGCGGCCGGGCCGGTGCTCGGCGCCGCGGCCATGGCGGGCAGCGACGTCCCGGCCACCGCCCTGCGGGTGACCGATCCCACCTCGTGGGACCTGAAGTCGTGGGTGTTCGACGTCGTACCGCATCTGGTCTACGGCCTCACCACCGCCTCGGTGTACCGGGCCCTGCGCTGAGCGGGCGGATCGCGAGGCAGCGGACCCGGCCGGCTCCCGGCGGCGGCCGGATCCAGCGCCATCCGGCCGGCCGACACCACGTCACCCCCACCGGGTGTTTCGTCATTGGCTTCCGCGGCAACTCGTACATGTTCAGGAACGTACCGTGACCGGGGGTCCCGATGTGGCGGCGCAAGAAGCGGGTACGGCCGGCTCGGCCACTGCCGTTGGAGTTGTGCGACCTGTGTGGTGCGACCTTCCCCGAGGACGAGGCGGTGCGCGGTTACGTCCCCGACTCCTCCGCCGTCCATCCCACCCACGACTGGTTCGACGGCCTGCGCCGTGTCACCGCCTGCTGTGAGGAGCACCTCGCCGCGGTCCGGGAGGAGTACCAGGGCCGTGAGTTCGTGCCGGAGGAGCTGTGGGCCGCGAAGATCGACCGCGCCCTGAGCGGCAGCACCCGGTTCCTCACGATGGAGCAGCTCGGCTGCCGTACCGGCCTGCAGGAGCCCCAGATCCGGCGTGCCGTCACCTGGCACAACGCGCACCTGGGGCAGCGGCCCGAGCCGTGAGCGTCCCGGGCCGGACCAGGGGGGCGAGCAGGGTCCGGCACGCCGTCGGTGCCAAAACCGCGTCCGTCGCCGTCCGCCCGCAGGGGTGCGCGTCCTCGCCGGTCAGACCGTGCGGAACAGACCGCCGACCGCCGCGGCGATCCTGCGCCGCAGGGTGCGGCGCGCGATGCCGGGCAGGAACAGCCGTTTGACCTCTCCCACGCCGATGGCCGACGCCCAGTCGGGCGGGGTCTCGCCGTCCACGACGAACTCCAGCAGGACCGGGCCGGTGGACCGCAGGGCGCCCTCCCAGACGGAGGCCACCTCACCCGGGTGCGCGCAGCGCACGCCGGGCAGGCCGAGCAGCCGGGCGTAGCTCCGCGTAGGACACCGGGGGCAGCTCGCCGGAGGAGGCGAGGAGGGGGTCCCCGGCCTCGCTGCGGCGCTCCCAGGTCAGCCGGCTGCGGTCGCCGTTGTTCAGGACGCAGAACACCAGCGGAGGCGCCTGGGCCAGCCGCCGCAGATGCCGCCGGACGGTGATCAGCTCGTTCATCCCGTTCGACTGGAGGGCTCCGTCGCCGACCAGGGCGACGACCGGACGGTCGGGGAGGGCCAGGCGGGCGGCCACCGCGTAGGGCACGGCGGCTCCGGGCGTGCCGAGGTGGCCCGAGAGGGAGGCACGCATGCCGGTGCGCAGTTCCAGGTGCCGTGTCCACCAGTCCAGGGCGGAACCGGAGTCGGTGACGACGACGGACCGGTCCGGCAGGCGCGCGGACAGCTCGGCGACGACGGAGCGGGGGTTGACCAGGCCGCCGAAGAACCGCGACGCCTCCCGGCGGCCCTGAGCCCGCCACTGGCCCACCGCCCGTTCGACGTCCGCGCGCCACCGGCGGTCACGTTTGCGGCGCAGCAGCGGAACGAGCGTGTCCAGCGCGGCGGTGACGTCCCCGGTCAGCCATACGGGCTCGGACGCGCCGCGGACCGCCGGCCGCGCGGAGACGTCCGGGTCGGCGCTGACCACGCGCGGGCCGCGGCCCGGCAGCAGACGCCCGGCGAAGTCCTCCGCTCCCACCAGGAGCAGCGTGTCGCACTCGCGCAGCAGGGCGGCGGCGACCGCGCTGCCGGACGGAGCCGCCACACCGGTGACGCAGGGCAGACCGTCGGGCAGGACGTCGCGGCCGAGCGGTGTCTTGGCCACTCCCGCGCCCAGCAGTTCGGCCGCACCGACCACCTGGCCGGAGGCGACCGCGCCGCCGGGCCCCACCACGACCGCGACCCTGTGCCCCTCGTTCAGGACGGCCGCCGCCCGCCGCACCTCCCGCTCGCCCACCTGCCGTACCGGCGGGCGGAAGTCGACGGGGGCGTCGGCCGGCCGGTCCTCGTGCGCGGGTTCCGGTGCCGCCTCGGTCCGCAGGACCGCTCGCGGCACGATCAGCGTGGCGACGCCCCGGTCGGTGAGCGCGGCGCGTGCCGCCCGGTCCAGCGCCTCCCGCACCTGCCCCGGCTCGGACACCACTTCGCAGAGCGCGGACACGTCCGCGAAGAGCCGTACCGCCGGGACGACGCGCCGCCGGGCGTCCGCGTCCGGGGAGGGCCGGTCCTCCCCCACCAAGGGCCACCACCGGCTGCCGGTCCAGCGCGGCGTCGTACAGGCCGCTGAGCAGATGCAGGGCACCGGAGCCGGCCGGGGCGAGGCAGCAGCCCGGCCGGCCGGTGAACTTGGCGTGGGCACAGGCCATGAGCGCGGCGGACTCCGCGTGCCGGGCCTGGACGAACTCCGGGCCGTGGCGCTCGTCGCCGAGCGCGTCGGCCAGGGCGTCGACGTCCGGTCCGGGGACGCCGAAGACCCGGTCCACCCCCCACGCCCGCAGGCGTGCCGCGATGAGCTCACAAACGCCGGCCACGTGGACCTCCCGCAGCTGGGAGCCGAGGATCGCGGCACCGGGTAGCCCGCCCCCGCACCGTCAAACCGCCGGTGATCACCGCGGGCCCCTCACCCAGCCATGGGCCGATCATCATTCTTTCGTGCGTGCGGGCGTGCGCTCCCCCGTACGCGGTGCCGGTCCTGGTTGGGTGACCCACAAGCAACCGGACATCTCCGCCCATCCGCGAGGGAGCCCCATGACCGCATCCGCCGAGGCCCCGCCGGCCCTCGTCACGGACGAGCGCTTCGAGGCGGTGCTCCGCGAGACAGTCGAGCCGCTCGCCGGCGAGGTGGACCGCGCCGGCCGGTTCCCGGGGGAGGGCGTGCGGGCCCTGGCCGAGGCCGGGCTGCTGGGACTGCTCGGTTCCCCCGAGGACGGCGGGGGCGGCGGCGACCTGCGGCAGGCGGCCGGTGTGGTGGAGCGGCTGGCCGGCGCGTGCGGGTCCACGGCCATGGTCCTGCTCATGCACTACACGGCCGTCACCGTCATCGACCGGTACGGGCCGCGGGACGTGCGCCGGGCGGTCGCCGAGGGCCGGCACCTGAGCACGCTGGCGTTCTCCGAACGCGGATCGCGCAGCCACTTCTGGGCGCCCTGCGGCACCGCGGCCGAGGGGCGGCCGGGCACGGTCCGGCTGGACGCGGAGAAGTCGTGGGTCACCTCCGCCGGGGAGGCCGACAGCTACGTGTGGTCCAGCAGGCCGCTGCGGGCCGAGGGCGTCATGTCGCTGTGGCTGGTGCCCGGCGGCAGCGCGGGACTGCGCGTCCGGGGCGAGTACGACGGCTTCGGGCTGCGCGGCAACGGCTCCAGCCCCGTCACCGCCACGGGCGTGCCGGTGCCCGGGACGGCCCTGCTGGGCGTGGACGGCGAGGGCCTGGACACGGCCCTGAGCCTGGTCATGCCCGCCTTCCTGGTGCTGAGCGCGGCCTTCTCCCTCGGGGTGGCCGGCACGCTGCTGGACCTGACGGCCGAGCACCTGCGGGGCAGCCGCCTGGAGCACCTGGACCAGACCCTGGCGCAGCAGCCGACGGCCCGCCAGAGCTATGCCCGGCTGCGGCTGCGCGCCGATGCCGCCCGCTGTCTCCTGGACGACACGCTCACCGCGCTGACCATGGACCGCCCCGACGCGTCACTGCGAATGCTGCAGGTCAAGGCGTTGGCTGCGGAGACCGCCGCGGAGGTGGCGGACGGCGCCATGCGACTGTGCGGCGGGGCTGCCTTCCGCCGGGAGATGGGTGTGGAGCGGCGGTTCCGTGACGCGCTGGCGGCGCGGGTGATGGCGCCGACCACCGAGACCCTGCACGACTTCTGCGGCCGGGTCGGCCTGGGGCTGCCGCTGTTCGAGGAGGCCCGGTGAACAGTCCGCTGCTCCTGGGCGCCGTGGCCTACGACCCGAAGGTCGTCACCATCTGGTCCGGTTTCCGTTCCTGGCTGCGCCGGCACGATCTGCCGCTCGACTTCGTGCTCCACGCCCACTACGAGCGGCAGGCCGAGGACCTCGTGCACGGCCGGATCGACGCCGCCTGGCACTCCCCGCTGGCCTGGCTGCGCACCCGCCGGCTGGCGCGGGCGGCGGGTATGCCGGTGCGGCCGCTCGTCATGCGGGACACCGACCGGGACCTCACCTCCGTGGTCGTCGTCCGGACCGACGCGCCGATCGGTGCCGTCGCCGACCTCAAGGACCGGGCCGTCGCCGTCGGCGCGGTCGACTCGCCGCAGGCGACCCTGCTGCCCCTGCACCACCTGCGGGAGCTCGGCCTCGAACCCGGCGTCGACTTCCGGGTCGTACGCCACGACACCGGGGTGGGCCTGCACGGCGACCACATCGGCGGCGAACGGGACGCGGCCCGCGCCCTGATGGCCGGCGAGGTGGCGGCGGCCTGCATGATCGACGCCAACCACCTGCTGTTCGGCCAGGAGGGCACCCTGCCTCCCGGCGCCACCCGCCTGCTGACCCGCACCGCCCCCTTCGACCACTGCGTCCTGGCGGCCGGGCCGTCCCTCGACCCGGAGCTCGGCGAACGCCTCACCGCGCTGCTGCTGTCGATGTCCGCCGCGGACCCCGAGGTACGCCATCTGATGGACCTCGAAGGGCTCACGCGGTGGCTGCCCGGGCGGGAGAGCGGGTACGGCGCCCTGACGGCCGCGGTGGACGAGGAGGGCTTCTACGACGCGGACGGCCGGGTCACGGCCACCGGCTACCGTCCGTGACCGCCGGGCCGCCACCGCCCGGCACGCCCCTGCTCGACCTGGCCGGGCTCGGCCTCGACCGGGGTGCCCACCTGCTGCTTGACCGGGCGCTGCGCGCACTGCCGCCCGGCGGGTGCCTGGCCGTGTGCGGCACCGACCCGGCCCTGGTCGCCCACCTGGCCGTCTGGTGCCGCCGGGAGGGCCACTCCGCGTCGGCCGCGCCGCCCGGTGACGCGCCGGTGCGGGCGTACGTGGTGCGCGGGACCGGAGGGGCCGACCGGCTGCGGGGCGCCGAGCGGGCCGGGGACCCGCGGGCGGGGCAGGTG
>NZ_QFDQ01000133.1 GCF_003270085.1 Streptomyces triticisoli
GCGCCGGCCGGCGGGGTGGCGGGCGCGCCGTACCCGCCCGTGCCGCCGGTGCCGTCCGCCCCACCGACGGCCGCCGGGTACCGGCCGGAGCGCGGCCAGGAGCGCGGCGAGGACACCGGCCCGATGGCCTGACGCAGCATCAACCCAAAACGGGCGCCCGCTGGTTGACCCAGCGGGCGCCCGTCGCGTGTCTCACCGCGGAAGCTGTGGCAGCACCTTCGCGCGGTAGAAGTCGAAGAATCCGCGCTGATCGCGGCCGATCTGGTTGACGTAGATCCGGTCGAAGCCCGCGTCGGCGAACTCCTTCAGCGTGGACACGTGCTGGTCCACGTCGTCGCCGCACACCACGTTCTCGCGGACCATGTCCTCGGTGACCAGAGGCTTGAGCTGCTCGAAGTGCCGGGGCGTGGGCAGCACCTGGCCCATCTCGCCGGGCAGTTGCTCGTTGTACCACAGCTCGTGCACCTGACGGACGCACTCGTCACGGTCCGCGCCGAAGCACACCTTCGTACCGCCGCTGACGAGCTTCGCGCCTCCGCCGCCCTTGCGGTACTGGGTGACCATCTCCTCCTCCGGCATCGCCGTGATGTAGCCGTCGGCCACGCGGGCCGCGAGCGCGATCGACTTCGGGCCGAAGCCGGAGATGTCGATCGGGACGGGTTCCTCGGGGACGGTGTAGAGGCGGGCGTTCTCGACGGTGTAGTGCGTGCCGCGGTGGTTGACCTGCTCACCGGTCAGCAGCCGGCGCATCACCTGCACCGCCTCCTCCAGCATCTCCAGCCGCACGTGCGACGGCGGCCACCGGTCACCGAGGATGTGCTCGTTGAGCGCCTCACCGCTGCCGACGCCGAGCCGGAACCGGCCCTCGGTCATCACCGCGCTGGTCGCGGCGGCCTGCGCCACCACGGCAGGGTGCATCCGCATGGTCGGACAGGTCACGGCCGTCTCGATGGGCAGGGACACCGCCTCGGACAGCGCGCCGATCACCGACCACACGAACGGGCTCTGGCCCTGCGCCTCGTTCCAGGGGTGGTAATGATCGGAGATCCACAGCGCTTGGAAGCCGGCCTGCTCGGCCATCCTCGCCTGCTCGACGAGGTCGGCCGGGCCGTACTGCTCGCACGACAGGTGATAGCCGTACTCGGGCATGGGGGGCACCTCCGCGGCAGGGGCGGGTGGGGGGTCGCCGTGCCGAGTTACCCGGGCGCCGCGACGGAAACGGCGGTGACCCAGGGCCTTCCGTTCGGGTCAGGCCGGGCTCGCGGGGTCTGGTGTCGCTCCCCCAAGCTCTTCGAGCAGGGGACTCCCAGCCGCGTTGTCGTCGGTCGGCAGGGCTCCGCCCTGCCGCCCTCCTCCGCCGTGCGATGCTCCTCCACTGCCTGAAGAGCGTGGGAGGTGCCCCCAGCACCGGACCCCGCTCCCTGATCCGGCCTGATCCGAACGGAAGGCCCTGGCCGCGGCGGCCTGCTCGGCGGGGACGGACGTTTGGGTGCCCCGGCCGGGGGGACGCGGAAGGTTCCGTACCTGGTCCGCGACAGCGCCGGAGGAGAACCGTGAGTCGACCCCGTATCGTGATCGTCGGTGCCGGCTTCGCCGGCTACCGCACGGCCCGGGCCCTGTCCAGGATGTCCCGGGGCAAGGCCGACATCACCGTGCTCAACCCGACCGACTACTTCCTGTACCTGCCTCTGCTGCCCCAGGTCGCCGCCGGCATCCTGGAGCCGCGTCGGGTCGCCGTCTCCCTGTCCGCCACGCTGCGCCGCGTACGGCTGGTCCTCGGCGAGGCCCACGGCATCGACATGGACGCCCGCACCGTGCGCTACACCGACCCCGAGGGCGGGGAGGGCACGCTGGCGTACGACAGGCTGGTGCTGGCCGTCGGCAGCGTCAACAAGCTGCTGCCGATCCCCGGTGTCGCCGAGCACGCGCACGGCTTCCGGGGGCTGCCCGAGGCGCTGTACCTGCGGGACCACGTGACCCGCCAGATCGAACTCGCGGCGGCCACCGACGACCCGGAGACCTGCACGGCCCGCTGTACGTTCGTCGTCGTGGGCGCCGGCTACACCGGCACCGAGGTCGCCGCGCACGGCAAGATGTTCACCGACTCGCTGGTGCGCAAGCACCCGCTGCGGGAGGGGATGCGGCCCCGCTGGATGCTGCTGGACATCGCGCCGCGCGTGCTGCCGGAGATGGACGAGCGGCTGTCGGACACCGCCGACCGCGTGCTGCGGCAGCGCGGCGTCGAGGTGCGGATGGGCACGTCCGTGAAGGAGGCCACGCACGACGGGGTGCTGCTGACGGACGGCGAGTTCGTCCACACCCGCTCGCTGGTGTGGTGCGTGGGCGTACGGCCCGACCCGCTCGTCGAGAACACGGGGCAGCCGCTGGAGCGCGGACGGCTCGTCGTCGACCCCTTCCTGCAGGTGCCGGGGCGGCCCGAGGTCTTCGCGTGCGGCGACGCGGCCGCCGTGCCCGACCTGGACAACCCCGGCGGGTTCACGCCGATGACCGCCCAGCACGCCTGGCGGCAGGGCAAGGTGGCGGCCGTCAACGTCGCCGCCTCGTGCGGGGTCGGCGAGCGCCGCCCCTACCGCCACCGCGACCTGGGCTTCGTGGTCGATCTCGGCGGTACGCAGGCCGCCGCCGACCCGCTCGGCATCCCGCTGTCCGGCCCGGTGGCCGGCGCGGTCACCCGCGGCTACCACCTCGCGGCGATGCCGGGCAACCGCGTCCGGGTGGCCGCGGACTGGCTCCTGGACGCCGTACTGCCGCGCCAGTCCGTCCAGTTGGGGCTCGTACGGTCCTGGTCGGTGCCTCTGGACACGGCGTCGCCCGAGCTGGCGCGCGTGCCGGGCCGGCCGGAGGGGCGGAAGGGGGCCGACGAGGCGGCCGACGAGGGGATCACCGGGATCATCGACACCACCGAGAAGGCCCAGACGGCGGGCGCGGAGCCCGCACCGCGTCGACCGGGCCCCGAACCGGCGAGGAACCAGCCTGGTGGTGAGCCCGCGAAGAGCCAGCCTGGTGGTGAGCCCGCGAGGAACCAGCCTGGTGGTGAGCCCGCGAAGAGCCAGCCTGGTGGTGAGCCCGCGAGGAACCAGCCCGGTCGGGAGCCCGCCAAGGGCCGGCCCGGGGCCGGGGGTGCCGGGAAGAAGAAGTCGGCCGCCGGGCGTCGTGGCGCCCACCCCGCCCCCGGGCCGGTCAAGCGTGACGACACATCCGCGGAAGGAGACTAAGGAAGCTCATGAACACCGACGAACTCGTCGAACTCGGGCAGCAGCTGCGCGTCGACAGCGTGCGGGCCGCCGCCGCGGCGGGCTCCGGGCACCCGACGTCCTCCATGTCCGCCGCCGACCTGATGGCCGTCCTGCTGGCGAACCACCTCCGCTACGACTTCGACAACCCCGAACACCCCGGCAACGACCGCTTCGTCCTGTCCAAGGGACACGCCTCCCCGCTGCTGTACTCCGCCTACAAGGCGGCCGGGGCCATCGACGACGAGGAACTGCTCACCTTCCGCAAGCTGGGCAGCCGCCTGGAGGGACACCCCACGCCGCAACGGCTGCCGTGGGTGGAGACCGCCACCGGTTCCCTCGGCCAGGGCCTGCCCATCGGCGTCGGGATCGCGCTGGCCGGCAAGCGCCTGGACCACGCCGACTACCGCGTGTGGGTACTGTGCGGGGACAGCGAGCTGGCCGAGGGCTCGATCTGGGAGGCCGCCGAGCACGCCGGGTACGAGCACCTGGACAACCTGACCGTGATCCTCGACATCAACCGGCTCGGCCAGCGCGGCCCCACCCGCCACGGTCACGACCTGGACGCCTACGCCCGCCGTTTCCGCGCCTTCGACTGGCACACCGTCGAGATCGACGGCCACGACGTGGACGCCGTCGACCGCGCCTACGGCGAGGCGGTCTCCACGAAGGGCCAGCCCACCGCGGTCATCGCCCGCACCCTCAAGGGCAAGGGCGTCAAGGCCACCGAGGACCGCGAGGGCCTGCACGGCAAGCCGGTGAAGGACGCCGACGAGGCGATCGAGGAACTCGGCGGCGTCCGCGACATCCGCGTCCACGCGCACCCGCCGGACTCCACCCGCTCCCTGCACGCCGTGGGCAACGGCAGCCTCGAACTGCCCCGCTGGGACACGGGCGAACAGGTCGCCACCCGCGACGCCTACGGCCAGGCGCTGGCCGCGCTCGGCACCGCACGCGGCGACGTGGTGGCCCTGGACGGCGAGGTCGGCGACTCCACCCGCTCGGAGTTCTTCGCCAAGGAACACCCCGATCGCTACTTCGAGTGCTACATCGCCGAACAGCAGATGGTCGCCGCGGCGGTCGGGATGGCCCGGCGCGGCTGGGTGCCGTACGCCTCCACCTTCGCGGCCTTCCTCACCCGCGCCCACGACTTCGTACGGATGGCCTCCATCAGCGGCTCCGGCATCAACCTCAACGGCTCCCACGCCGGCGTGGCGATCGGGCAGGACGGGCCCAGCCAGATGGGCCTGGAGGACCTGGCGATGCTGCGGGCCGTCCACGGCTCGACCGTGCTGTACCCGTGCGACGCCAACCAGGCCGCCAAGCTGGTCGCGGAGATGGCCGAACTGGACGGCATCCGCTACCTGCGCACCTCGCGCGGGGAGAGCCCGGTGATCTACGGACCCGAGGAGGAGTTCCCCGTCGGCGGCAGCAAGGTGCTGCGCTCCTCCGACCAGGACCGGCTGACGGTCGTCGCCGCGGGTGTCACCCTGCACGAGGCGCTCGCCGCCGCCGACGCCCTCGGCCAGGACGGCATCGCGGTCCGGGTGATCGACCTGTACTCGGTCAAGCCGGTCGACCCGGACACACTGCGCCGGGCCGCCGAGGAGACCGGCTGCCTGCTCACCGTCGAGGACCACCGCGAGGAGGGCGGCCTCGGCGACGCGGTGCTCGACGCCTTCACCGACGGGCGCCCGGTGCCGCGCCTGGTCCGGCTCGCCGTCCGTACGATGCCGGGCTCGGCCTCGCCCGCCGAGCAGCTGCACACCGCGGGCATCGACGCGGAGTCGATCGCGGCCTCCGCGCGGCTGCTGGTGGAGAAGGCGGTGGTGCCGTGAGCGACGGTGCGCGCACGGTACGGGCCGGCCGGCGCACGGTGGAGGTGAGCCGGCCGGACAAGGTCCTGTTCCCGGGCGGCGGCGACGGCGAGGGCGACGGCGCCGGCAAGGAGTACACGAAGGGCGACCTCGTCGACTACTACCGGTCCGTGGCGCCCTTCATGCTCCCGCACCTGCGCGGCCGCCCGCTGATGCTGGAGCGGCACCCGGACGGCCTGGACGGCCCGGCGTTCATGC
Source organism: Streptomyces triticisoli (assembly GCF_003270085.1). Lineage (GTDB taxonomy): Bacteria > Actinomycetota > Actinomycetes > Streptomycetales > Streptomycetaceae > Streptomyces > Streptomyces triticisoli. The sequence goes on from NZ_QFDQ01000133.1 coordinate 5,330, forward strand.
AGAAGAACACCCCGGAGAGTTACCCGGACTGGATCACCCGGGCCGAGGTCGCCAAGGAGGGCGGCACGGTCACGCACACCGTCTGCGACGACACGGCGACGCTCGTGTACCTCGCCGACCAGGCCTGCCTGACCCTGCACCGCTGGCTGTCCCGCGCCAGCCACATCGATCGGCCGGACCGGATGGTCTTCGACCTCGACCCGGGCGGCGCCGACTTCGCTCCCGTACGCGAGACGGCCCGGCTGCTGCGGGAACTGCTCGACGAGCTGAAACTGCCGTCGGCACCGATGACGACGGGCTCGCGCGGCCTGCACGTGATCGTCCCCCTCGACGGGCGCCACGACTTCGACGAGGTGCGCGACTTCGCCCGGGACGTCGCCGAACTGCTCGCCGCCGGCCACCCCGAACGGCTCACCACCGCCGCCCGCAAGAAGGACCGCGGCGACCGCCTCTACCTGGACATCCAGCGCAACGGCTACGCCCAGACCGCGGTCGCCCCCTTCACCGTACGGGCCCGTCCCGGCGCGCCCGTCGCCGCCCCGATCTCCTGGGACCAGCTCGACGACCCGGATCTCGGGCCCCGCCGCTGGACGATCGCCGACGCGGTCGACCAGGCCCGCACCGACCCGTGGGCCGGCGTGCCGCGCCGGGGCCGCGCCCTGGGCCCGGCGCGGCGCCGCCTCGACTCACTGCGTGGCTGATACATGCACCGCTGTGTGCAGGTGGATCGTCCCTGCCGCGGGACACCCGCGCCCGCGAAGGTTTGGCCGACGAAGCTGCGGCCACCCGGAGAAGAGAGGTGGCTATGGCGAATACAAAGAACACATCGCAGGATTCACAGGAGCCACAGGAATCGCAGGAGTCACGCAGCGAAGACGACAACCGTACGGCGGCCCACCGACCCAGGCCGATGGAGGTGCTGCGCGAGGCGCGCGCCCAGTTCGCCGAACTGACCGGTCTGACCGCCGAATCCGTCACCTCGTTCGAGCAGACGGAGGACGGCTGGTCCCTGGAGGTCGAGGTCCTCGAACTCGCCCGAGTGCCCGACACGATGAGCCTGATGGCGAGCTACCTGGTCGAACTCGACCCCGAGGGGCAGCTCACCGGTTACCGGCGCCTTCGCCGCTACGAACGCGGGCGGGCCGACGCACACCGGTCCGGCGGCCGCTAGGCCGCCTGCCCGCAAGCACACCCGTAGTCCCACACACAGACAAGGAGGCGCGGTCGGCATGACCGTTGTACCGGCACAGACGTCCGGCGGCGGAGGCGGCAGCAGCGGCCTCTACGACGTACTGGAACTTGTCCTCGACAGGGGGCTGGTGATCGACGCGTTCGTGAGGGTTTCCCTGGTAGGCATCGAGATCCTGAAGATCGACGTGCGTGTCGTCGTCGCCAGCGTGGACACGTATCTGCGTTTCGCCGAGGCGTGCAACCGGCTCGACCTGGAGGCCGGCCCGCGCAAGAGCCCCGGCCTGCCCGAGATCGTCGGCGAGGTCACCGAGTCCGGCGCGCGCGGCAAGTCCAAGGGGGCGCTGTCCGGCGCCGCACAGACCGTCTCCGACGCCTTCAAACAGGCCCGTGAGGAGCACTCGAGCGAGGGCGAGGAGCGGCCGAGGGCGCGCAGGACGACGTCGGCGCGCAGGAAGGAGGAGCAGGAGTGAGCACGTACGTCTACGGGATCACGGCCGCCTCGCACCCCGCGCTGCCTGAGGGCATGGGCGGCGTCGGCGACCCGCCGCGCGAGGTCCGCGTCCTCAAAGCGGGCGAGCTGACGGCGGTCGTCAGCGACGCGCCCGAGGGGCTGCGTCCCAAGCGCAAGGACCTGCTCGCCCACCAGAACGTGCTCAGCGAGGTCGGCGCGGCCGGCTGTGTGCTGCCCATGCGGTTCGGCAGCGTCGCCCCGGACGACGACACCGTCACCGGCGTGCTCGGTGAGCGCGCCGAACACTACAAGGAGCGCCTGCGGGAGCTGGACGGCAAGATCGAGTACAACGTCAAGGGCAGCCACGTCGAGGAGGCCGTGCTGCACCGCGTGATGGCCGAGAACCCGGAACTGCGGTCCCTGGCGGAGGCCAACCGGGCAGCCGGCGGCGGCAGTTACGACGACAAGATCAGGCTCGGCGAGATGGTCGCGGCCGCGGTCAAGGCCCGGGAGGCCGAGGACGCCGGCGAGGTGGTACGCGCCCTTCAGCCCCTGGCCGCCGCGGTCAGCGAGGGCCCGCAGTCCACCGGCTGGCTGGTCAACGCCTCCTTCCTGGTGGCCCGGGACGAGGCCGAGCGGTTCCTGGCAGCCGTCGAGCAGACCCGCAAGGACCTGCCCCATCTCGAACTGCGCGTCAACGGCCCGTTGCCGCCGTACAGCTTCGTCGAGCCCGGCCCGGCCGAGCCGGCGGGCACCACCGCGGGTGCGGACACGGGAGCGGAGTAATGCCATGGGACTCATCTCCGAGGTGCTGCTGCTGCCGTTCGCTCCGGCGCGCGGCAGCGCCTGGGTGATCCGGCAGGTGCTGCGCGAAGCGGAGCGCATCTACTACGACCCGGCCACCGTACGGGCCGAACTGGCACAGCTCGAGGAGCAGTTGGAGGCGGGAGAGATCACCGAGGAGGAATTCGACCGCCGGGAGGACGAGCTCCTGGACCGGCTGGAGATCGGCCTGCGCGGGGGCGCGGGGACAGGTGAGGGGACGGCACGATGAATCGAGCGGCACTCGGCCTCGCGGTAGGGGCCGGATACCTCCTGGGACGGACGAAGAAGGCCAAACTCGCCTTTGCCGTGGGCAGCATGGTCGCGGGCAAGAAGATGAACCTCGGCCCGGGCCGGCTCGCGGAGCTGGTCAACCAGCAGCTGAAGAACAACCCCCAGTTCAAGGAGATAGGGGACCAGCTGCGCCAGGACCTGAGGGGCGTGGGCAAGGCGGCCTCGGGCGCGATGGTCGAGCGGCAGATGACCGCGCTCGCCGACCGGCTGCACGGCCGTACCTCGCAGGTCCGCGACCAGCTCGCCGGCGTCGTACCGAAGACCGGCGGGCCCGGCGGGAACGGCGGGAAGGAGACCGAGGGCGAAGGCGGATACGAGGACGAGTACGAGGACCGGGAGGGCCGCGAGGCCGGTGAGGAGCCCGAGTCCGCGGACGAGTCCGAGGCCGAGGAGGAGCCCGGAGGCGAACCGGCCCGCAAGGAGGCGGCGAAGAAGGCACCCGCGAAGAAGGCCGCCGAGACGGCGTCCGCGGGCGCACCGGCCAAGAAGGCCGCGAAGAAGGCCCCCGCCAAGAAGGCGGCGGCGAAGAAGACCGCGGCCGGGAAGAAGACGGCCGCGAAGAAGACGGCCGCGGCCGGCGACGCGACCCGCGCTGCCCGCTCCCGGCCGCCGAAGGGTGGCGGTGACCGATGACCGAAGCCCTCGGATCCGCGACGTCCGCCGTCGGCAGGGCGGCGGGCAAGGCGACCAAGGACAACCCGCTGACCGACCTCGCCCACAGCGAGGCCGCCGACCGGCTCAAGGCGGAAGCGAGGGACTACCTCGCCGCCCAGGCCGAGCGGCTGCTGGCCGGTGCCGGCCGCAAGCTCGGCGAGACCACCGGCAAACTCACCGACATCGCCGAGGGCAGGAGTCCCGGCTTCGGCAAACTCGCCCTCGACGCCGGCCGCAAGCTGGCCGAGGGCAAGGGGCCGCTGCGCACCGCCCTCGAGATGGGCGCCTCCCGCGCCAAGGAGAACGTCATGGGCGCACTGCACCTCGGGGGCGGCGACAAGAGCAAGCGCAAGAAGCGCGCGGGCAACAAGCCCACCGTCATCATCGAGTCCATCGATGTCGGGGTACCGCTGCGCACCGCCTACGACCAATGGACGCAGTACCAGGACTTCAGCACCTTCGCCAAGGGCGTCAAGGCCGCGAGCAAGGACGACGACATCACCTCCGACTGGCAGCTGAAGGTGTGGTGGTCCAGCCGCAGCTGGAAGGCGCGCACCGTCGAGCAGGTGCCCGACTACCGCATCCAGTGGACGTCGGAGGGTGCCAAGGGCACCACCAAGGGCGTTGTCTCCTTCCACCGGCTGGAGGACAACCTCACCCGGATTCTGCTGGTCATGGAGTACTACCCCAGCGGCTTCTTCGAGAAGACCGGCAACATCTGGCGCGCCCAGGGCCGCCGGGCCCGGCTGGACCTGAAGAACTTCGCCCGCTTCATCACTCTCAAGGCGGAGGTCGAGGAAGCCTGGCGCGGCGAGATCCGCGACGGCGAGGTCGTCCGCAGCCACGAGGACGCGGTCGCGGAGGAGGAGCAGGAGGCCGCCGAGGGCGCCGAGGAGGAGCCCGAAGAGGAGGAGGCCGCTTACGACGAGGAAGAGGAGGAGCCGGACGAGGAGGAGAGCGAGTACGAAGAGGAGGAGGGCGAAGAGGAAGAAGGTGAAGAGGAGCCCGAGGGCGAGTACGAGGAAGAACCTGAGGAAGAGGAAGAGGAAGAAGGCGAGTACGAGTACGCCGAGGGCGGGAGCCGTCGATGACGACACCGAGCCGGCTGCCCGAACCGTACGGCCCGAGCAGCGGCGCCAACCTCGCCGACATCCTCGAGCGAGTCCTCGACAAGGGAATCGTCATCGCGGGCGACATCCGCATCAACCTGCTCGACATCGAGCTGCTCACCGTCAAACTCCGGCTCGTCGTCGCCTCGGTGGACAAGGCCAAGGAGATGGGCATCGACTGGTGGGAGAGCGACCCGGCGCTCTCCTCCCGCGCCCGCCGCGACGAACTCGCCCGGGAGAACGCCGAGCTGCGCGAGCGGCTGGCACGCCTGGAGGAACTGGAGCTGGAGCAGGGCCGAGCCCGCAGGGAGGACGCCCGCAGGGAGGGCGTCCGCAGAGAGGAGGCACCATGAGCGGACTCCGGTACGTCTACGCCGTCTGCCGCCCCCTCGGCGCGCCCCTGCAGGCGCAGCTGACCGGGGTGGCGGGGGCCCCGGCCAAGCCGCTGCACCACCACGGCCTGGTCGCCGTCATCAGCGAGGTGCCGGAGCGGGACTTCGCCGAGGAACCGCTCCGTGCCCATCTGGAGGACCTCGACTGGCTGGCCGCCACCGCCCGCGCCCACCAGGGCGTGATCGACGCACTCACCGTCGTCACCACGCCGCTGCCGCTCAGGCTCGCCACCGTCTTCCGGGACGACAGCGGCGTACGCTCCATGATCGAGGCACGTGAGGACCACTTCCGCGAGACCCTGGACCGGCTGGAGGGGCGCGTGGAATGGGGCGTGAAGATCTACGCCGAGCCCGAGCAGCCCGAGCAGGCCACGCAGCCCGCGCCGAAAGCCGCGTCGGGCCGGGACTACCTGCGGCAGCGGCGGCAGCAGACGCGGGCGAGCGAGGACATGTGGCAGAAGGCGGAGGCGTTCGCTACCCGGCTGCACGAAAAACTCGCCGACTTCGCCGAGGACTCCCGGCTGCACGCGCCGCAGAACCCCGCTCTTTCCGGCGCGGCGGGGCGCAATGTGCTCAATGCCGCCTATCTGGTCCCGCGGCGCGACTCCGAGGAGTTCGTGGAATTCGTGGACCGCACGAAGGACGACGCCCCGGGACTGCGCGTGGAACTCACCGGGCCCTGGGCGGCGTACTCCTTCGCCGGGGAGTCCCCGGGGGAGGAGGCATGACGGTCGTCGAACGCCGTGAGATCGCCCTGGTCGACCTCCTCGACCGGCTGCTGGCCGGCGGGGTGGTCATCACCGGGGACGTCACCCTGCGCATCGCGGACGTGGACCTCGTCCGCATCGACCTGAACGCACTGATCAGCTCGGTGAACGCACAAGTGCCGTCGCCGTTCGAGGCCCTCGAGGAGTAACCCGTGACCCGGCGCAAGCATCTGGAACTGGAGCCCGACACGGTGGAGCGGGATCTTGTGAAACTCGTGCTCACCGTGGTGGAACTGCTGCGCCAGCTCATGGAGCGGCAGGCACTGCGCCGCTTCGACGAGGGGGACCTGACCGAGGAGCAGGAGGAGCGGATCGGGCTCACGCTCATGCTCCTGGAGGACCGCATGGCCGAGCTGCGCGACCGCTACGGACTGCGGCCCGAGGACCTGAACCTGGACCTCGGGCCGCTGGGACCGCTGCTTCCCCGGGAGTGAACTGCGGGAAACTGCGGGAAACTCCGGGAATTCCCAGGAGTCAGGCCTCCTTGCGGCACAGGATCTCTCCGTGCAGGACGGCGAACCAGCCGTCGTGCCGCTCGCCCCACTCCCGCCACGCCCGTGACACGGCGCGCAGCTGCTCCTCGGTAGCGTGGCCGCCCGCGACGGCGCGCTCGGCGTACGCCGACGCCAGCGTGCGGTCGGCCCACAGCCCGCTCCACCACTCCCGCTCGGTGTCGGTGGCGTAGGTCCAGGTGCCGGAGGTGGCCGTGACGTCCGTGAAGCCGGCCGCCAGTGCCCAGGAGCGCAGCCGGCGGCCCGCGTCCGGCTCGCCGCCGTTGGAGCGGGCCACCCGCCGGTACAGATCCAGCCAGTCGTCCAGGCCGGGCACCTCCGGGTACCAGGTCATCGCCGCGTAGTCGGCGTCGCGGACGGCGACGTACCCGCCCGGCCTGGTCACCCGGCGCATCTCGCGCAGCGCCCGCACGGGGTCGCCCACGTGCTGCAGCACCTGGTGGGCGTGGACGACGCAGAAGGTGTCGTCCGGATGGTCCAGGGCGTGCACGTCCGCCACCGCGAAGTCGATGTTGGTCAGCCCGCGCTCGCCGGCCGTGGCACGGGCCTGCTCCAGGATGCCCGGCGCCCGGTCGACGCCGGTGACGTGCCCGTCGGGAACCAGTTCCGCCAGGTCGGCGGTGATGGTGCCCGGGCCGCAGCCGATGTCGAGGATCCTCATACGGGGCTCGAGCGAGCCGAGCAGATAGGCCGCGGAGTTGGCGGCGGTGCGCCAGGTGTGCGAGCGCAGTACGGACTCGTGGTGCCCGTGCGTGTAGACGGCTGTCTCCCGCTGCTTCGGCATGGCTGTGCCCCTTCTCTTCTCGTCACCCGACCCCGTGGGGTGATAGGGATCACGGTACGCGCGCGTGCCGAACAATGAGACCCGGGTTTTGTCATATGGACTGACAGGGGGTCAGCTTCCGGGCAGCGGCCGGTACACCGTCAGCGCCTCCGGCAGCGTCTCCAGCCACACCTCGCCCTCCATCTCCACCTCCACCACCTCGCCGTCGTAGGCAAGGAGAGTGCCGGGCGCGACCCCGGTCAGATGGAGCCGGCCGACCTGGACCGCCGCGTGAGCGGGGGACCGGGTCAGCGGGCCCGCGAGGGCGGCGAACAGCAGGCGCAGGGCCGGCGTGCGGCCCCCGTGCACCACCCGCACGTCGAGCATCCCGTCGGCCAGGTCGAGCCGGCGGCCCGGGGCGAGGCCCATGCGGTGGTAGGTGCCGTTGCCGGCGAACAGCAGCCACAGCGGGCGGGGCCGGCCCTGGAACTCGACCTGCAGCGGATGGCGGTCGGCGCGCAGCACCTTCAGGGCCGCCAGCACCCCGGCCGGCCAGCTGCCGATCCGGTCCGTCCACAGCTCCCGCTCGCGCACCAGCTCCGGGTACACGCCCAGACTGAACGTGTTGAGGAAGATGCCCTGCTTGTTCCCGGAGCGGAAGCGGCCCACGTCCACGCGCACGCCGTCCCCGTTCTCCAGGGCGCGACCGAAGTCCCGTACGTCCTCCACGCCGAGGTCGTGGGCGAAGTGGTTGAGCGTGCCGCCGGGCAGCACCGCGAGCGGCAGGCCGTGGCGCAGGGCGGCCTCGGCGGCCGCGTTCACGGTGCCGTCGCCGCCGCACACCCCGAGCACCCGGGCGTGGCCCGCAGCCTTCTCCAACTCGGCGGGGATGTCGTCCGGTTCGCACTCGACGACCTCCGCCCGAGGCAGCGCGCCGCGCAGCGCCCGGGCGCGGTCGGCGGTGCCCGAGCCGTTGTTGGCGACGAGCACCAGGCCCTCGCCGCCGGGCAGCGCCGGCACGTCGGCGCGGGGGCGGGC
>NZ_QFDQ01000134.1 GCF_003270085.1 Streptomyces triticisoli
AAAAGAAGTGGTGCTGATAGGCAGATTCGAACTGCCGACCTCACCCTTACCAAGGGTGCGCTCTACCAACTGAGCTATATCAGCACATCTTGGAGCGGGCAGCGGGAATCGAACCCGCATCATCAGCTTGGAAGGCTGAGGTAATAGCCATTATACGATGCCCGCATCCTGGAACTCGGCTACCTGATTTTCATTCTGCACTGAATATCGAGAGAAGCTCTCTTTATTCGAGCCGGTAAGCGAACTTATCGTCTCGGGCTACGCCATCGCGTGGCCGAAATTGGTGGTGGGGGAAGGATTCGAACCTTCGAAGTCTGTGACGGCAGATTTACAGTCTGCTCCCTTTGGCCGCTCGGGAACCCCACCGGGTAGCGCGCACTCTATGGAGACATGCGAGTTCATGCAACTAAAAAATTGCATAATTTGTTTTATTGGTCACATTTTATGCGACACGATGAAGAAACAGCCTAGGTACCTCATGAGCCCGAAGTGGCGAGCCCGATCTTCCCCATCGGTGATGTCGGCGATATAGGCGCCAGCAACCGCACCTGTGGCGCCGGTGATGCCGGCCACGATGCGTCCGGCGTAGAGGATCCGTCACATACCAAGGCGGCTAAGCGAGCAGATGGAACATCAACGCCTGCGGTCAGGAAGATGCGCATCGACAGCAAGACATCATGGCTATCAGCTTGTCGTCGTGCAGGAATTGAAGATTTCCGTTTCCATGACCTCAGACACACCTGGGCAAGCTGGCTGATTCAGTCAGGCGTCCCATTATCAGTGCTTCAGGAAATGGGCGGATGGGAGTCCATAGAAATGGTTCGTAGGTATGCTCACCTTGCGCCTAATCATTTGACAGAGCATGCGAGGAAAATAGACGACATTTTTGGTGATAATGTCCCAAAGTCCCACTCTGAAATTATGGAGGATATAAAGAAGGCGTAACTGATTGAATTGTAATGGCGCGCCCTGCAGGATTCGAACCTGCGGCCCACGACTTAGAAGGTCGTTGCTCTATCCAACTGAGCTAAGGGCGCGTTGATACCGCAATGCGGTGTAATCGCGTGAATTATACGGTCAACCCTTGCTGAGTCAATGGCTTTTGATCTGGTTGCTGAACAAGTGAACGACCGCGTCTGATTTTCTGATTTATTTCGCTATAGCGGCAAACAAACGCACACCGCTGCGCGTCTGAATCAAGAAAACCCGTATTTTCATGTATCAAAGTGACCTGCAGCCAAGCTTGGATTGCGACACGGAGTTACTTTATAATCCAATCGATTGGCCCCTTAGCTCAGTGGTTAGAGCAGGCGACTCATAATCGCTTGGTCGCTGGTTCAAGTCCAGCAGGGGCCACCAGCGGCCGCAAAGGCTGACGAGAAATCGTCAGCCTTTTTAAGCTTTAAGCCGAATTCCAGCACACTGGCGGCCGTTACTAGTGGATCCGAGCTCGGTACCAAGCTTATCGATGATAAGCTGTCAAACATGAGAATTACAACTTATATCGTATGGGGCTGACTTCAGGTGCTACATTTGAAGAGATAAATTGCACTGAAATCTAGAAATATTTTATCTGATTAATAAGATGATCTTCTTGAGATCGTTTTGGTCTGCGCGTAATCTCTTGCTCTGAAAACGAAAAAACCGCCTTGCAGGGCGGTTTTTCGAAGGTTCTCTGAGCTACCAACTCTTTGAACCGAGGTAACTGGCTTGGAGGAGCGCAGTCACCAAAACTTGTCCTTTCAGTTTAGCCTTAACCGGCGCATGACTTCAAGACTAACTCCTCTAAATCAATTACCAGTGGCTGCTGCCAGTGGTGCTTTTGCATGTCTTTCCGGGTTGGACTCAAGACGATAGTTACCGGATAAGGCGCAGCGGTCGGACTGAACGGGGGGTTCGTGCATACAGTCCAGCTTGGAGCGAACTGCCTACCCGGAACTGAGTGTCAGGCGTGGAATGAGACAAACGCGGCCATAACAGCGGAATGACACCGGTAAACCGAAAGGCAGGAACAGGAGAGCGCACGAGGGAGCCGCCAGGGGGAAACGCCTGGTATCTTTATAGTCCTGTCGGGTTTCGCCACCACTGATTTGAGCGTCAGATTTCGTGATGCTTGTCAGGGGGGCGGAGCCTATGGAAAAACGGCTTTGCCGCGGCCCTCTCACTTCCCTGTTAAGTATCTTCCTGGCATCTTCCAGGAAATCTCCGCCCCGTTCGTAAGCCATTTCCGCTCGCCGCAGTCGAACGACCGAGCGTAGCGAGTCAGTGAGCGAGGAAGCGGAATATATCCTGTATCACATATTCTGCTGACGCACCGGTGCAGCCTTTTTTCTCCTGCCACATGAAGCACTTCACTGACACCCTCATCAGTGCCAACATAGTAAGCCAGTATACACTCCGCTAGCGCTGATGTCCGGCGGTGCTTTTGCCGTTACGCACCACCCCGTCAGTAGCTGAACAGGAGGGACAGCTGATAGAAACAGA
>NZ_QFDQ01000135.1 GCF_003270085.1 Streptomyces triticisoli
GCCCCGGTGCCGGGCGGCGGCGGGGCGAGGCCGGCGGCGAGCCGCAGGGTCTCGCCCAGGCGGGCGCCGACGTCGGCCAGGTGCTCGGCCCCGCCGTCGGCCGGGGGCGGCAGGTGGCGGGCGGGGGCGAGGTCGACGTCGTCGTCGAGGAGGTCGAGCACCGGTACGCAGCGGCTGAGCCCCGGCTGCTCGGCGGTCGTGCCGGTGCGGTCGAAGGGCCGCCAGGCGTCGAGGACCGCGGAGCGCACGGCCTGCCAGTCGTCGCGGGCGCGCCCGTCGACGGTGGACGCCGTGTCGACGAGCAGCAGCCCGGGCGGGGAGGGCCGGGTCCCGGCGGTGGGGCGGCGCAGCACCCACAGGTGCAGCGGGATGTTGTACGGGGGCGCGGAGCCGGCGGGCAGCGCGATCACGGCGCGCAGGGCGCCGCGCCGCAGCAGGTCGGCCCGGATACGGCGGCCGGAGCGGCGGGACGCGGCGGCGGGCGGCATCAGCAGGACGGCGGTGCCGCCGTCGCGCAGGTGGGCGAGGGCGTGCTGGACCCAGGCCAGTTCGGACTCGGTGCGGGCGGGGAAGCCGTACTCCCAGCGCGGGTCGTAGGCGAGTTCGTCGTGGCCCCAGTCGCGCTCGTTGAACGGCGGGTGGCACAGCACCGCGTCCACGGTGAGGCCGGGGAAGGCGTCGGCGCGCAGGGTGTCGCCGACGCGTGCGTGCACCTCGGCGTCGGTGCTCAGGGCGAGCCGCAGCGCGGTGAGGGCGGCGAGTTCGGGAGCGGAGTCCTGCGCGTACACGGCGGTCGGCGAGCGGACCGCGCCGAGCAGGGCGCCGGTGCCGGCGGCGGGGTCGAGCACGGTACGGGGCCGGCCGGCGAGTTCGGCCATCAGTGCGGCGGGGCCGGCCGGGGTGAGCGTGTACTGGCGGGGGTTGGCGTCGAGTTGCCGTCCGAGCAGGAACTCGAAGGTGCGGCGGGTGCCGAGTTCGGCGGCGAGTTCGCCGATGCCCCTCAGCAGCGGCGCGGAGACGGCCGCCTCGGCGGGGCGGGGGGCGACCGGGGCCGCGTGGCCGGTGTTCACAGCCGACTGTGAACTGTCGTCGGGGCCGGCCTTGCCGGGGGCCGTGCCCGAAGTGTTCACAGCGGCCTGTGAACCGAACCGTCGGGTGAGCACCCTGTCGAGCCTGTCGGCAAGCGCCTCGGCCATGCGTGCGTCGGTGAGGCCGTTGAGCTTCAGCCACTCGGTGGGCCGGTCGCGGATCAGGAGCAGGGCGCAGCCCGCGTGGACGAGGGCGGTGACGGGGCCGGCGGGGTGTCCGGCGAGCTGTTGCCAGACCCGTTCACGGAGCGGGACCTCGGCGAGCTTTCCCTGCTCGCGCAGCCACTCCTCGACCTCGGCGAGTGCGAAGGCGGGGCTCGCCCCGGTGCCGCCGACGGGCCGGGGGAAGTCGGCGTGGCGGCGGCACCAGTTGCTGACGGCCGCGCGGCCGACCCCCGCGAGCCGCGCGATTCCAGCGGCGGTCACCTCAGTGGCGTTGTCCTGCTCCCCCACCGGCTTCCCTCCTGACGACGCTGGGGCACCGAGCATACCCAAGGCGATCCGAAAACACCCTTCACAGGAAGGGGAAGCAAACAAATCACATTCATGTTGACTCGGTTCACAGCATCTGCTCTGATTGGGCCCATCGGAACGAGCGACCGCCGGCACGAGGCGGCCTCCCGCCCACCTCACGACACCCCTGAGGACCCCATGCGCCGCACCACCACCGCACTCTCCCTGATCGCCGCCGTCTCGCTCGCCCTCACCGCGTGCGGCTCCGGAAAACCGGAAACCGCGGGTGGTGACGGCAAGGGCACGGCCGAGCAGGCCCCGTTCGCCGACCTGTCCGGGCCGGAGATCGTCGCCAAGGCGCTCAAGGCCACCAAGAACGCCTCCTCCCTCACCCTCAAGGGCGACGTCCCCGACGGCAAGGACACGGTCAAGCTGAACATGGCCCTCGACCGCGCGGGAAACTGCGCCGGGTCCATCGGAATGAGCGGGGGCAACGCCGACATCATCAAGACCGGCGACACCGTCTACTCGAAGTTCGACGAGGCGCTCCTGCGCTCCGAGAGCGAGGGAGAGCCCAAGTCCGAGACCGATGCTGTGGTGGACATGCTCGCCGGCCGCTGGATGAAGACCGACGCCGACAGCGACGACGCCAAGGAGATGACCGCGTTCTGCGACCTCGACGAGCTGCTCGCCGAGTTCGACGGCACCGGCTCGGCCGCCCGCAAGGGCAAGGCGACGACACTCGACGGCACGCCCGCGTTCACCCTCACCGAGGCCGACGGCAAGGACCGCTACACCCTCTACGTCGCCACCGAGGGCAAGCCGTATCTGCTGCGGATCGAGAACACCACGGCGAAGCAGCCGGACGACCTCTCCTTCACGGACTACGACAAGCCGGTCCCGACGACGCCGCCCGCCGACAAGGACATCGTGGACCTCGACAAGCTCTGACGTCCCGACGGCCCGACCAGGCCATCCGAAGGACGGTCCGTCAGCCCTCTGGGGGGAGGGCTGACGGACCGTCGCCCCGGCCGGGGAGGCACACCCGCCTCCTCGGCCGTACGGCGTCACGTCACCGCGCCCGGAACCGCTCCGGTGCCTTCGTCGCGTTGCCACCGGAGGGGAGTTCCTGGCCGGGGCAGGTGGACAGGACCTTCTTCATCGCGGCCTTCTCCGCGGCGGTGACCCACAGCTCGTACTTCTTCTTCACCGCGACCTGCGCGGCGACGTACGTGCACCGGTAGCTCTTGTCGGGCGGCAGCCAGGTCGCCGTGTCGCCGTCGCCCTTGGAGCGGTTGGCGCTCGCCTCCACGGCGAGCAGGTTGAGCGGGTCGTTGGCCAGGGCTATGCGCTTGCTCGCGTCCCAGTACGCGGCGCCCTTCTGCCAGGCGTCCGACAGGGCGACGACATGGTCTATGTCGACCTGGCTGCGCCCGCGCTGGAAGGTGATCTCCTTGCCGGTGTACGGGTCCGGGCGCAGCACGCCGTGCGACACCTTGCACGTGCCGTCGGTGAACCGCACCTCCTTCAGGTCCCGCTTGAGGATGTCGTCGCGGGTGCCGCAGCCGTTGGAGTCGGTGTCCGCCCAGGCACTGCCGAACTTGCCCCGCTCGTAGCCGGACTTCGGCGCCCGCCCCTTGACGGTCAGCGACTCGGCGGCGGCGAGCGCCGCACCGCCCCCGCCCGCCGCCTTCCCGGGTTCGCCCGAGCCGTCGATCCCCTCCGTGCAGCCGGTCACCGTCAACGCCACGACGGCGGCCACGACCGCCCCGCCCCTCAGACGCATCACGCCGCGCCCCTCCCCTTACGTGCCTGGTCCCGCCCCTGGCGCGGGCCTCTTTTCCCAGGTGCCCACGGTAGCGGGGAGGATGTCCATGTCACACGGGGGGGCACGGAGGCACAGGGCACGGAGACACAGGGCGCGGGCACGGCACGAGCACGGCGCGGGCACAGTGCGGCTACGACCCCAGGATGGACGTCAGGAACTCCCCCACCCAGCCGAGCAGTTCCCGCCCGACCAGCGGCTTGCCGCCGACCTTCGCGGTCTTGGGGCGGGGCACGAGGACCTGGTGGGCGGCCGGCTTGAGCACCGAGCCGGGGTAGAGGCGCTTGAGACGCAGCTCCTGCGACTCGCGCAACTCCACCGGGGCGAAGCGGATGTTGTTGCCCTGCAGCACGATCTCGCCCACCCCGCACGCCCGGGCGAGCATGCGCAGCCCGGCCACCAGCAGCAGGTTCTCCACCGGCTCGGGCAACTTGCCGTAGCGGTCGGTGAGTTCCTCACGGACGGCCTTGATGTCCTCCTCCGAGTTGGCGGAGGCGATGGACCGGTAGGCCTGCAGGCGCAGCCGCTCGCCGGGCGCGTAGTCGTGCGGGACGTGCGCGTCCACGGGCAGCTCGATCTTGACCTCGAGCGGCGGCTCCTCCTCCACGCCACCTTCCAGGGAGGCCCGGTAGTCCGCGACCGCCTCGCCGACCATCCGCACGTACAGGTCGAAGCCGACGCCCGCGATGTGCCCGGACTGCTCGCCGCCCAGCAGGTTTCCGGCGCCCCGGATCTCCAGGTCCTTCATCGCCACGTACATGCCCGCGCCCATCTCCGTGTGCTGGGCGATGGTCGCCAGCCGCTCGTGGGCCGTCTCGGTCAGCGGCTTCTCCGGCGGGTACAGGAAGTAGGCGTAGCCGCGCTCGCGGCCACGGCCCACCCGGCCGCGCAGCTGGTGCAGCTGGGACAGGCCGAAGTTGTCGCCGCGCTCCACGATCAGCGTGTTGGCGTTGGAGATGTCGATGCCCGACTCGACGATCGTCGTGGAGACCAGCACGTCGTACTTCTTCTCCCAGAAGTCGACCACGACCTGCTCCAGGAGGGACTCCGACATCTGGCCGTGGGCGGTGGCGATCCGCGCCTCGGGGACGATCTCGCGCAGCCGGGCCGCGGCGCGGTCGATGGACTCCACCCGGTTGTGGATGTAGAAGACCTGGCCCTCGCGCAGCAGCTCACGGCGGATCGCCGCGCCGATCTGCTTCTCCTCGTACGGCCCGACGAACGTCAGTACCGGGTGGCGCTCCTCGGGCGGCGTGGTGATCGTCGACATCTCCCGGATGCCGGTCACGGCCATCTCCAGGGTCCTGGGGATCGGCGTCGCGGACATCGTCAGGACGTCCACGTTGGCGCGGAGCTTCTTCAGCTGCTCCTTGTGCTCGACGCCGAAGCGCTGCTCCTCGTCGACGACGACCAGGCCCAGGTCCTTGAACTTCGTCTCCGACGAGAACAGGCGGTGGGTGCCGATCACGACGTCCACCGAGCCGTCCCGCAGCCCCTCCAGGACCGCCTTGGCTTCGGTGTCGGTCTGGAAGCGGGACAGCGCCCTCACCTTCACCGGGAACTGCGCGTACCGCTCGGAGAACGTGCCGAAGTGCTGCTGCACCAGCAGCGTGGTGGGCACGAGCACCGCCACCTGCTTGCCGTCCTGGACCGCCTTGAAGGCGGCGCGGACTGCGATCTCCGTCTTGCCGTAGCCGACGTCGCCGCAGATCAGACGGTCCATCGGGACCGACTTCTCCATGTCCTCCTTGACCTCGGCGATCGTGGTGAGCTGGTCGGGCGTCTCCGCGTACGGGAAGGCGTCCTCCAGCTCGCGCTGCCAGGGCGTGTCGGTGCCGAAGGGGTGCCCGGGCGCGGCCATGCGCGCGCTGTAGAGCCTGATCAGGTCGGCGGCGATCTCCTTGACCGCCTTCTTCGCGCGCGCCTTGGTCTTCGTCCAGTCGGCACCGCCGAGCCGGTGCAGGGTGGGCGCCTCGCCGCCGACGTACTTGGTGATCTGCTCCAGCTGGTCGGTGGGGATGTAGAGGCGGTCGCCGGGCTGGCCGCGCTTGGCCGGGGCGTACTCCACCACCAGGTACTCGCGGGTGGCGCCCTGCACCGTGCGCTGCACCATCTCGATGTAGCGGCCCACGCCGTGCTGTTCGTGGACGATGTAGTCGCCGGCCTCCAGGGTCAGCGGGTCGATGGTCTTGCGGCGGCGGACCGGCATCCGGGCGCCGTCGCGGCCGGCCGACCTCTGGCCGGTCAGGTCGGTCTCGGTGAGCACCGCCAGCTTCAGGCCCGGGTCGACGAAGCCGTGGTCGATGCGGCCGCACGCCACGTGCACCACCGACGGGGACAGCGCCCCGAGGGCCCCCGCCTTTCCGTCGGACGCGGCCAGGCGGGCCGCGATGCCCTCCCCGCCGAGCACCTCGACGGTGCGGGAGGCCGGGCCGTGGCCCTCGGTGACGAAGACCGTGCGCCAGCCGTCCGCGAGCCAGCCCTTGGTGTCGGCGAGCGCCTTCGCGGTGTCCCCGCGGTAGGTCTCGGGCGCGTGCATGCCCAGCTTGAGGGTGTCCCCGCCCCCGCCCCCGGCGCTCTCGCCGGCGCCGTCGTACGCCGTCTCGTCCGCGGCGAACGGCGAGACGGTCCACCACATCATGTCCAGCTCGCGCGCGCGGTCCCGTACGTCCGCGATCGACCACAGGGAGGCCGCGCCGACGTCGATGGGCGCCTCGCCCCCGCCGGCCGTGGCCGCCCAGGAGGCCTGCAGGAACTCCTGCGAGGTCGCCACCAGGTCCGCCGCGCGCGTGCGCACCCGCTCCGGGTCGCAGACGACGGTCATGGTGCCCTTGGGCACCACGTCGAGCAGCAGCTCCATGTCGTCGACCAGGACCGGCGCCAGGGACTCCATGCCCTCCACCGCGATGCCCTCGGCGAGCTTGCCCAGCAGTTCACCGAGCTCCGGATGCTGCTCGGCGAGGACACGCGCACGCGCGCGTACGTCCTCGGTGAGCAGCAGCTCACGGCAGGGCGGTGCCCACAGGCCATGCTCGGCGACCTCCAGGGAGCGCTGGTCGGCGACCCTGAAGTAGCGGATCTCCTCGACGTCGTCGCCCCAGAACTCGATGCGCAGGGGGTGTTCCTCGGTGGGCGGGAACACGTCGAGGATGCCGCCGCGCACGGCGAACTCGCCGCGCTTCTCCACCAGCTCCACGCGGGAGTACGCGGCGGCGGCCAAGGCGTCGACGACATCGTTCAGGTCGGCGGTCCGCCCGCTCCTCAGCGACACCGGTTCCAGGTCGCCCAGGCCCTTGACCTGCGGCTGGAGCACGGAACGCACGGGCGCGACGACGACCGAGACCGGGCCGGTCTCCGGGTCGTCGGGACTGGGGTGGGACAGGCGGCGCAGCACCGCCAGGCGGCGGCCCACGGTGTCGCTGCGGGGGCTGAGCCGCTCGTGCGGCAGCGTCTCCCAGGAGGGGTACTCCGCGACACCCTCCGGGGGCAGCAGCGAGCGCAGGGCGTCGGCCAGGTCCTCGGCCTCGCGGCCGGTCGCCGTCACCGCGAGCACGGGGCGGGCGGCCTCGCGGGCCAGGGCGGCGATCGCGAAGGGGCGGGCCGCGGGGGGACCGACGAGGTCGGCGTACATGCGGTTGCCGTCCGCCGCGGCAGTGATCGCTTCCGCGAGGGCGGGGTCCTTGACGACGGCGTCGAGCAGACCGTGCAGGGTCATGAGGGGCTATTTCCGTCCGGAGGTGGGCAACACGAAGGGCCCGACTCGTACGGCGGGCCGGGGGTCCCTTCAGCGTACGACGCCCGGGCGGGTGACCGTGGAGGCTGTGGACAACGGGGGTGAACGGGGGCGGGGGCGGCAGGGTGTCACGCCCCGCCGCCCCCGCCTTCCCGTCCCCGGGCCGTGCCCCGGGATCAGTCCGTCGCGATCGCGTTCAGTACGTTCATCCGGCCCGCCCGGAACGCCGGGACCAGGGCGGCGAACAGGCCCACGAACGCCGAGCCGATGAAGACGGCGATGATCGTCGGCCACGGGATGTCGAGGACCTTCAGGCCCTCCAGGGCGAGGAGCTGCTGGGCGGTGGCGCCCCAGCCCATGCCCAGCCCCAGGCCCAGCAGGGCTCCGAAGAGAGCGATCACGACCGACTCCATGCGGATCATGCGACGCAGCTGCCGGCGCGACAGGCCGATCGCCCGCATCAGGCCGATCTCCCGGGTCCGCTCGACCACCGACAGGGCCAGCGTGTTCACCACACCCAGGATCGCGACGACGATCGCCAGGGCCAGCAGGCCGTAGATCATGTTCAGCAGCTGGCCGATCTGATCCTTCAGCGCCTCCTTGTAGTCGGTCTGGTCGCGCACCGTGTACTGCGGGTAGTCGTGCAGCGCGTCCTTCAGCGCCTTGTACGCGGCGTCCTTCTGCCCCTCCTTGGCCGAGGCGAAGACCAGCTGGTCCAGCGGCATCTTCTCGGCCGGGACGTACGTGGCGAGCGTGTCGATCGACGTGTACATCGCGCCCGCGTCGACCACGCCCTCACTGCTGGTGATCGCCCGGACCGTCAGCCCGGCCGCCGAGCCGTCCTTGAACGCGACCTTGATCTTCGAACCGACGCTGATGCCGTGATCCTTCGCGAACTTCTCGTGGACCGACATCGAGTCGGGCCGGTAGGCGTCCGTGAGCTTCCCCGCGACGGTCTCGACCCGCAGGTCGGTCGCGTACGTCGGGTCGGCCGCCGTGATCGCCGTGTCCTTGAGCGTCTTGCCGTCGGGCGTGGTGAAGTCGGCCACGGTCCACTTGTACTCGGTGACCCGTTCCAGCCCGGGCGTCGACTTCACGGCCTGAACGGCCTGCGGGGTGAGCAGCTGGCCCTGGTCGTTCTGGACGATGAAGTCCGTACCGACCGCCTTGTCGAGCTCCTCGGTGGCGGAGGCCACCATGGAGGAGCCGACCACCGACAGGCAGGCCACCAGCGCGAGCCCGATCATCAGCGCGGCGCCGGTCGCGCCGGTGCGGCGCGGGTTGCGCAGGGCGTTGCGCTCCGCCATGCGGCCGACGGGGCCGAAGGCCCGCAGCAGGACCGCG
The DNA here is from genome assembly GCF_003270085.1 of Streptomyces triticisoli. Classification (GTDB taxonomy): domain Bacteria; phylum Actinomycetota; class Actinomycetes; order Streptomycetales; family Streptomycetaceae; genus Streptomyces; species Streptomyces triticisoli. The sequence goes on from NZ_QFDQ01000135.1 coordinate 8,444, forward strand.
CCCAGGACACGGACCACGCCGCTCGCGAGCAGCGGACCGATGACGACGAAGCCGATCAGGGACAGCACCACGCCGAGGCCCAGCCACAGGGAACCGTCGGTGGCCTTGTCCGCGGCCCCCGCCAGGTACAGGGCGAACCCGCCGACAGCGGTCAGCACCGTGCCGATGACGCCCCGCACCCAGCCGGCCCTGGCGTCCGCCGGGGCTCCCGCGTCACGCAGCGCGGCCATCGGGGAGATCTTGCCGGCCCGCCGGGCGGGCAGGTAGGCGGCCAGCACGGTGACGACAACACCCAGGAGCAGTCCGATCGCCGGGGTCGTCCAGGCCACCGTGAGGTCGTCCGTGGACAGCTTCATGCCCATCAGGCCCATGAGCTTCATCAACCCGACCGCGAGACCTACGCCCGCGCCCACACCGAGCACCGAGCCGACGACACCGAGCAGCAGCGCCTCGGCCAGCACCGAGCGGTTGACCTGCCCGCGGGAGGAACCGATGGCCCGCATCAGACCGATCTCCCGGGTGCGCTGCGCGACCAGCATGGAGAAGGTGTTGATGATCAGGAAGATGCCGACGAGGAAGGCGATCCCGGCGAAGCCGAGCATCGCGTACTTCATGACGCTCATGAAGCTCTCGACGTCCTTCTGGTTGGCCTCGGCGGTCTCCTCGGCGGTCTGCACCTTGTAGTCGCCGCCGAGTGCGGCCAGAACGTTCTTCTTCAGCTGCACGTCGCTGACGCCGGCGGCGGCGGTGACGTTGACGTTGGTGTAGACACCGGTCTCGCCGATCAGCGCCTGCTGGGCGGTCCTGGTGTCCAGGTAGAAAATCGCGGCACCGGGGTTGGTGACGGTGAAGTCGGCGATGCCGGAGATCTTCGCGGTGTGCGTGCCGACCGCCGTGATCACGCCTATCCCGTCACCGAGCTCCAGGCCGTGCTTGTCGGCGGTGTCGGCGTCGACCATCACCTGGTCCGGGCCCTTGGGCGCCGCACCGGAGGTGACCTTCATGGTGCGGGCCTCGGTGTCGTTCCAGCTGCCGACGATGGTCGGTGCCCCGCTGGACGGCGAAAGGCTGTCCTTGTCGCCGTCGACGACGGTCACCGAGGTCGAGAACACCGTCCCCTCGGCCGACTCCACGCCGTCCACCCCGCGCACCTCGGTGAGCACGGAGGCCGGCATCACCGGCGGCTTGCCGTTGCCAGAGGTCGTCTCACCGCTGTCGGACGCGCCCTTGGCGCTCACCGTGACATCCGACGAGGTGGCGGCGAACAGCTTGTCGAACGTCGTGTTCATCGTGTCGGTGAACACCAGCGTCCCGCACACGAACGCCACCGACAGCAGCACCGCGACGGCCGACAGCGCCATGCGGCCCTTGTGCGCGAAGAAGTTGCGCAGGGAGGTCTTCAGGACGGTCATGACGTGCGCCCCCGGGCGTCGAAGTCCTTCATGCGGTCCAGGACCTGGTCGGCCGTCGGCTTGTGCATCTCGTCGACGATCCGGCCGTCGGCCAGGTACAGCACGCGGTCGGCGTAGGAGGCGGCCACCGGATCGTGGGTGACCATCACGATCGTCTGGCCCAGTTCGTCCACGGACCGGCGCAGGAAGCCCAGCACCTCGGCGCCCGCGCGGGAGTCCAGGTTTCCGGTCGGCTCGTCACCGAAGATGATCTCGGGCCGGGCGGCCAGGGCGCGGGCCACGGCGACACGCTGCTGCTGGCCACCGGAGAGCTGGTTGGGCCGGTGCTTGAGCCGGCCGGCCAGACCCACGGTCTCCACCACCCGGTCCAGCCACACCCCGTCCGGCTTCCGGCCGGCTATGTCCATCGGCAGGGTGATGTTCTCGAGCGCGTTCAGCGTGGGCAGCAGGTTGAACGCCTGGAAGATGAAACCGATCCGGTCCCGGCGCAGCTGCGTGAGCTTCTTGTCCTTCAGGCCGGTGATCTCGGTCTCGTCCAGGAAGATCTGACCGCTCGTCACGGTGTCGAGGCCGGCGAGGCAGTGCATCAGCGTGGACTTGCCGGACCCCGAGGGGCCCATGATCGCGGTGAACCGGCCGCGGGCGATGTCCACGTCGACGTGGTCGAGGGCGACGACACGGGTCTCTCCGGCCCCGTAGGCCTTCACGACCTGCCGCGCCCGCGCGGCAACGGCCGTAGTCCTTCCAGTACCCCCGTGCCTGGGAATGGTCACAGCCGATGTCACGTCAAGTCTCCTATATCGGTTTGCGGATGGCCACGCTGGAACAAGTGCGTGGCCGGCGAATCGGTACGCCGTCGAGTCTGCTCGGCGAAGCCCCCCGGCGCGCTGGTGCTCAGCGCAGTCTTTCGCTGGGGAAAACCCCACCCCCGTCGGTGCGGCACACCGCCCCCTGCGGCGTAGAACCAGGTTAGGAACAGCCCCCGTCCCCCCACGTCCTCCGCCGGTACGAACCCTCCCCGACCCCAAGTACGGAGCTCCCCCTAGGGGTCGTCCACCGACGGGAGGACCCCGTCTCAGGGTCGTCTCCCCCCATCGGCCCACCGAGCGTCCACCCTGACGCCGCGTGAAGGTCAAGCGCGAAGCCCTCCCGGGGCAGATAGGTGCACGGGGAAGGAATCGGAGGCGGGCAGTACCCGACGACGGTGACGACTCACGGTCCCGCCGTCGATGACGGCCCCCGCCACGCCCTCCGCCCCGCTCCTCCCCGCCATGCCCCGCCCCGCCCCCTCGCCCGGTCAGCGCCCCGTCACACCACTGCGCACCGGGTCCCTCCGCGCCCGTACGCCGTCCCAGGCCCCGCCCTGCTCGCGCAGCACCCGCTCCCTCTCCCCGGCGGTCCACTCCTCCCGCAGCCGGGCCTCGGTCAGCACCTCCGCCGCCCGGGCCCGCGCCTCCTGCTGCCCCCGCCGCGCCGCCTGTTCGGCCTCGACGAGCGCCCGCACCGCCTCCGACAGGGCCGCCTCGGCGGCCGCCGCCCGGGCGGCGTGCTCCGCCTCGACCGCGGCCCGCCGCTCGGCCTCCGCAC
>NZ_QFDQ01000014.1 GCF_003270085.1 Streptomyces triticisoli
GTCGGCGTCGGCTCGCCCGGCTTCGGCGGCACCCCGCGCTCGCCCGGCTCCGCCGCGGACGCGCTGCCCGCGGCCGACGGCGAGGCCGACGCGGACGGCGACTCGCTGCCCTTCCCCTTCCCCCCGTGCTCGTGCTCGCCGCCTCCGGCGCCACCGGCACGGCCCGCGCCACCACCGGACATCACCCCTCCTCCGCCCGGGGCCTCACCGCCCCGCCGCCCCGCGGAGTGGGACGGCCGGGCCTCGCCGCCGATGTCCTCCCCCACGCTCACGCAACCGGTGACAACGGCCAGGGCGGCGACCGCGGCGGCAAGACGGACCGACACGTACAAGGGGCGCACGGAAAGCCACCTCCGGGATGAAAGACGTCACCGTGCCCAACGCCCTTCACCCACAAGAGGACACGCGACCGGCCCGGACGGGCCTCAGCCGTAACCCAGGGCGTGCAGACGCGCGTCGTCGATCCCGAAATGGTGAGCAATTTCATGCACCACCGTCACCTCGGTCTCCGCGACCACGTCCTCCCGCGTCTCGCACATCCGCAGCGTCGGCCCGCGGTAGATCGTGATCCGGTCGGGCAGCACGCCCGCGTACCACTCGCCACGCTCCGTCAGCGGGGTACCCTCGTACAGCCCGAGCAGCTCGGGATCGTCCGCGGGCGGTTCGTCCTCGACGAACACCGCGACGTTGTCCATCAGCCGCGTCAACTCAGGCGGAATCCGGTCGAGGGCCTCGGCGACCAGTTCCTCGAACTCCTCGCGCGTCATCTCCAGCACAGGGCCATTGTCCGGTACGGCCCCGCCGCCACCGCGCATACACGATCACGGACATGGGCATACGCGACCAATGGCCCGCGTCCCCCTCGCAGACCTGGACCGCACGCACCGCATCATGCATGACATACGCAGAGCAGTACGCGCCCTCACCGACCGCCGGCACCGCTCCCCCCGCCCCCGACCGACCCTCTCCCTGACGTACGTGCCCCGTCCCTGGATCCGCGCCCTGGGCCTGGTCGCCGTCGTCCTCGTCGGCGCCTGGCTGGGTCTGCTGGTCGTCGGCAACGTACGCGTCCCGGTCGGCCCCATGGACACCACCATGGCCCTGCGCCCGTCCCTCAGCGGCGGCACGAAGATCAACGTCTCCCCGCTCGGCGCCCTGGAACTCGACAGCCACAGCGCCCCGGTCCGCCTCGACGTCAACGTCGACCAGCTCGACCCCGGTCGCTCCCAGGCCCTGGTCGACCACCCCGAACGCATCTCCGGCCTCCAGGACGAGATCGTCCACGACGTCGAACACGGCACCCTCGATCTGGCCGTACGGTCCTGCGTCGCCGTGGTCTCCGGCGCCACCGCCCTCGGCCTGGCCGTCTACCGCCGCCCCCGCCGCGCCCTGGCCGCCGGCGGCCTCGCCCTGACCCTGCTCGCCGCGTCCGGGGCGAGCGCGTACGCCACCTGGAACCCGAAATCCGTCCTGGAGCCCAGGTTCTCCGGGCTGCTGTCCTCCGCGCCCTCCGTGGTCGGCAACGCGCGCAGCATCGTCACCGAGTTCGACGTCTACCAGGAGGAACTGGCACGCCTGGTCACCAACGTGACCAAGCTCTACGACGCCACCTCCACGCTCCCCGCCTACTCCCCGGACCCGTCGACCATCCGGGTCCTGCACGTCTCCGACATCCACCTCAACCCGGCGAGCTGGAAGATCATCGCCTCGCTGGTGGAGCAGTACAAGGTGGACGTGATCGTCGACTCCGGCGACACCATGGACCACGGCACCGCCGCGGAGAACGGCTTCCTGGACCCGATCGAGGACCTCGGCGCCCCCTACGTCTGGGTCCGAGGCAACCACGACTCCATGGTCACCCAGCGCTATCTGGAGCGCATGAAGAACGTGCACGTCCTGGACGACGGCCGCGCCGAGACGATCGCGGGTCTGCGCTTCGCCGGCATCGGCGACCCCCAGTTCACCCCCGACCGCTCCGTCACCCCGGGCGGCGACGCCTCTCAGGAGCTGGCGGGCGCCCGGCTGGCCTCCGCGCTGCGCGACCAGCAGGCCAAGGGCACGCCGGTCGACGTCGCCGTCGCCCACGAGCCGGTGGCGGCCCGCGAGACGGACGGCACCGTGCCGCTGGTCCTGAGCGGGCACGTCCACCGCCAGGGCACGAAGGTCCTGAAGTACGGCACCCGGCTGCGTACGGAGGGGTCCACTGGCGGCAGCGGCCTGCGGGCGGTCGAGGGGGAACACCCCGACCCGATCGAGGCGTCGATCCTCTACTTCGACCGCGACAGCCGCCACCTCCAGGCCTGGGACGCGATCAAACTGGGCGGCCTGGGCCAGACGACAGCCGAGGTCAGCCGCCACCTCCCAGAGGGCTGAATCGATCAACGACTCCGCCGCGGGCAACCGGGCGCGGCCCCCTCCCCGTCCGCGACTTTCCCCTCCGGTCCATAAACAGTTTTGGCGATAGCCCACGCAATCCCCTATGCTTTCCACGTCCCCGACGCGCTGAGAAGCGCCCAGGCGGGCCGATAGCCCTCATCGTCTAGCGGCCTAGGACGCCGCCCTTTCAAGGCGGTAGCACGGGTTCGAATCCCGTTGGGGGCACGCAGTACGGTGTGCGACACTTGGCTTCATCGGTTCGCACACAGCCATGGTCCTGTGGAGCAGTTTGGAGTGCTCGCCACCCTGTCAAGGTGGAGGCCGCGGGTTCAAATCCCGTCAGGACCGCTGAGGTTTCACGTGAAACCTCGTGGCTGGGTAGCTCAGTTGGTACGAGCGTCCGCCTGAAAAGCGGAAGGTCGCCGGTTCGACCCCGGCCCCAGCCACCACCCGAAGGCCCCGTCCAGCAGGACGGGGCCTTCGCCGTACGGCGCGCCACACCACCACGGTCCGCTTCCGCCACGGTCAAATGGTTCGCGCGCAATTTCCCCAAGGTGAGATCCTGGATCCCGTATGTCTACGCATCCCGCCCCCGCCCTCGGCGCCCTCGGCTCCCGCCTGAACGAGTTGTCGCTGCGTGACGCGCACCGGCTCGGACGCAGGCTCGAAGGTGCGCGCAAGATTCGCAAGCCGGAGGCGCGTGCCGCCGTTGTCGCCGAGATCGAGGGGGAGGTCGGGAAGGCCGAGGAACGCATGGGCGCCCGGCGGTCCCGGGTGCCGGCGGTTCGCTATCCGGAGCAGTTGCCGGTCAGCCAGAAGAAGGACGAGATCGCGGAGGCCATCCGTGATCACCAGGTCGTCATCGTCGCCGGTGAGACCGGGTCCGGGAAGACCACGCAGATCCCGAAGATCTGCCTGGAGCTCGGACGCGGTGTGCGGGGCATGATCGGGCACACCCAGCCCCGCCGTATCGCGGCCCGTACGGTCGCCGAGCGCGTGGCCGAGGAACTGGACACGCCGCTGGGTGAGGCCGTCGGCTGGAAGGTGCGGTTCACCGACCAGGTGGATCCGGACGCCACCTTCATCAAACTGATGACGGACGGCATCCTGCTCGCGGAGATCCAGACCGACCGCGAACTGCGCGCCTACGACACGATCATCATCGACGAGGCCCACGAGCGGTCGCTCAACATCGACTTCCTGCTCGGGTACCTCGCGCAGTTGCTGCCGAAGCGGCCCGACCTCAAGGTCGTCATCACCTCGGCCACCATCGATCCCGAGCGTTTCTCCCGGCACTTCGACGACGCGCCGATCGTCGAGGTCAGCGGGCGGACGTATCCCGTGGAGGTGCGCTACCGGCCGCTCCTTGAGGAGGACTCCGACGACGCCGACCGGGACCAGATCACCGCGATCACCGATGCCGTCGAGGAGCTGATGGGCGAAGGGTCCGGGGACATCCTCGTCTTCCTCTCCGGGGAGCGGGAGATCCGCGACACGGCCGACGCACTCAACAAGAAGCAGTATCGGTTCACTGAAGTGCTGCCGCTGTACGCACGGCTCTCGCACGCCGAGCAGCACCGTGTCTTCCAGCCGCACACCGGCCGGAGGATCGTGCTGGCGACCAACGTCGCCGAGACCTCCCTCACCGTGCCCGGCATCAAGTACGTCATCGATCCCGGCTTCGCCCGGATCTCCCGGTACAGCCATCGCACCAAGGTGCAGCGGCTGCCGATCGAGCCGGTCTCGCAGGCCAGCGCCAATCAGCGCAAGGGCCGCTGCGGCCGTACGTCCGACGGCATCTGCATCCGGCTGTACTCCGAGGACGACTTCCTTTCCCGGCCGGAGTTCACGGACGCGGAGATCCTGCGCACCAACCTCGCCTCCGTCATCCTGCAGATGACCGCGGCCGGCCTCGGCGACATCGAGAAGTTCCCGTTCATCGACCCTCCGGACCACCGCAACATCCGCGACGGCGTGCAGCTGCTGCAGGAGCTGGGTGCGCTGGACCCGGCGCAGAAGGATCCCCGCAAGCGGCTCACTCAGCTGGGCCGCAGGCTGGCCCAGCTGCCGGTCGACCCGCGGCTGGCCCGGATGGTGCTGGAGGCGGACCGGAACGGCTGTGTCCGCGAGGTCATGGTGATCGCCGCCGCGCTGTCCATCCAGGACCCGCGCGAGCGTCCCGCCGACAAGCAGACCCAGTCCGACCAGCAGCACGCCCGCTTCCGGGACGAGACCAGCGACTTCCTCGCCTACCTCAATCTCTGGCGCTATGTCCGCGAGCAGCAGAAGGAGCGGGGCTCGTCGTCGTTCCGGCGCATGTGCAAGCAGGAGTTCCTGAACTTCCTGCGCATTCGTGAATGGCAGGACATCTACTCCCAGCTGCGCACGGTCGCCAAGCAGATGGGCATCCACCTCAATGACCAGGACGCCCCGGCCGACCGCATCCACGTCTCCCTGCTGGCCGGGCTGCTCTCGCACATCGGCATGAAGGACGTGAAGGAGTCCAAGGACTCGGGGCCGGGCGGCCGTAAGGACGGCGGGCGGAACGAGTACCTGGGCGCCCGCAACGCCAAGTTCGCGATCTTCCCGGGTTCGGCGCTGTTCAAGAAACCGCCGCGGTTCGTGATGTCGGCGGAGCTGGTGGAGACGAGTCGTCTCTGGGCCCGGGTCAACGCGAGGATCGAACCGGAGTGGGTCGAGCCGCTGGCCGGCCATCTCCTCAAGCGGACGTACAGCGAACCGCACTGGGAGAAGGACCAGGCGGCGGTGGTGGCGTACGAGAAGGTCACGCTGTACGGCGTGCCGATCGTCACCCAGCGGAAGGTGAACTACGGGCGGATCGACCCGGAGGTCAGCCGGGAGCTGTTCATCCGCAACGCGCTGGTCGAGGGCGACTGGCGTACGCACCACAAGTTCTTCGCCGACAACCGCAGGCTGCTCAGCGAGGTCGAGGAGCTGGAGCACCGGGCCCGGCGCCGGGACATCGTGGTCGACGACGAGACGCTGTTCGACTTCTACGACCAGCGGGTTCCCGAACACGTCGTCTCCGGCGCCCACTTCGACTCCTGGTGGAAGCGGAAGCGGCAGGAGCAGCCGGACTTCCTGGACTTCGAGCGGGAGATGCTGATCCGGGAGTCGGCGGAGGCGGTCACCAAGGCCGACTATCCGGACTCCTGGCGGCAGGGGAACCTGAAGTTCCGGGTGACGTACCAGTTCGAGCCGGGCACGGACGCGGACGGGGTGACCGTCCACATTCCGCTGCAGGTGCTCAACCAGGTCACCGGCGAGGGCTTCGACTGGCAGATCCCGGGTCTGCGCGAGGAGGTCGTCACCGAGCTGATCCGCTCGCTGCCGAAGCCGGTCCGCCGCAACTACGTGCCCGCGCCGAACTACGCGAAGGCGTTCCTGGAGAAGGCGGTGCCCCTGCAGGAGCCGCTGACGACGACCATGGCGCGTGAGTTGAAGCGGATGGTCGGTGTGCCCTTCGAGGCCGAGGACTTCGACTGGTCCAAGGTCCCCGACCATCTGAGGATCACCTTCCGGATCGTCGACGAGCGGCGCCGGAAGCTGGCCGAGGACAAGGACCTGGAGGCGCTGAAGCTGCAGCTGAAGCCGAAGGCGCGCAAGGCCCTCTCCCAGGCAGCCGCGGCGACCGCCTCGCGCACCGGCGGCGAGTCGCTGGAGCGCGAGGGTCTGACCGACTGGACGATCGGCGCGCTCAGCCGGGTCTTCGAGACCCGTCGGGCCGGTCAGCCGGTGAAGGCGTACCCGGCGCTGGTCGACGACGGCGACACCGTGTCCGTACGGCTCTTCGACACCGAGGCCGAGCAGGCCGAGGCCATGTGGAAGGGGACGCGCCGGCTGATCCTGCGCAACATTCCGGTGAACCCGGCGAAGTTCGCATCCGAAAAGCTGACGAACCAGCAGAAGCTCGCCCTGTCGGCGAATCCGCACGGTTCGATGCAGGCGCTGTTCGACGACTGTGCGACGGCGGCGGCGGACAAGCTGATCGGGGACTTCGGCGGGCCGGTGTGGGACGAGGAGTCGTACCGGAAGCTGTACGACAGGGTGCGCGCCGAGATCGTGGACGTGACCGTACGGACCGTGGGCCAGGTACAGCAGGTGCTGGCCGCCTGGCAGGCCTGTGAGCGCCGCCTGAAGGCCGTACGCAGCCCCGCGCTGCTGCCGAACCTGGCGGATGTGCGGACGCAGCTGGACGGCCTGGTGAAGCCCGGTTTCGTGACGGAGGCGGGGATACGGCGCCTGCCCGACCTGATGCGGTACCTGGTGGCCGCGGACCGGCGTCTGCAGCAGATGCCGACGAACGTCCAGCGGGACACCACGCGCATGGAGAAGGTCCACGACATGCGGGACGAGTACGCGTGGCTGCTCGAGCAGATGCCGCAGGGCCGGCCGGTGCCGTCCTCGGTACTGGACATCCGCTGGATGATCGAGGAGCTGCGGGTCAGCTACTTCGCCCACGCGCTGGGCACGGCGTACCCCGTCTCGGACAAGCGGATCGTGAAGGCGATCGACGCGGAGGTCCCGTGACGGCCCACGCACCCTGAGTGAGTTCGACCAGGCGCCGCGCCTCCTGTACAGTCTCTTCTCGCAGCGCAACGCACCAATGGCGCCGCGAAATCTGGTCCTGTGGAGCAGTTTGGAGTGCTCGCCACCCTGTCAAGGTGGAGGCCGCGGGTTCAAATCCCGTCAGGACCGCAGCAACGGTGAAGGCCCGCATCCGACAACGGAAGCGGGCCTTCACCGTACCCCGGCCCACACAACCCGCCACCCCGTCAAGGCGGAGGCCGCGCCCGCGGCGCAGCCGCAATCGGGCACAGCAAATCCCGTCAGGACCGCAATAACAGCGAAGGGCCGCATCCGACAACGGAGAGCGGGCCTTCGCCGTGTTCCACGGCCCTCAAGGCGGCTCGGTGCGGTTCAGGGTGTCTTGACGGAGTCACATTCCATCGGTACCCAGAGAGGTGGGGCCCCTTCCCGTACGGGCCGCTGGAGGTGGCGTATGACGGCATCGGCCAGGCACGAGACGCGGGCGTTGCTCCGTGCGCACCTCGCGGCCGCCTCGTCGTACCGCCATCTCACTCGCCGCTGTCCTGTCTGCCATCACCTGTTGCGGCTCGCGATGGACAGCGCCCCTCGGACGGCCCCTCAGGGCCCGGAGGACGCGGTCGAGGACGACAGCACTTCCCGTGCGTGAGACGTGAACTCCCTTGCCGGCGTGGGGTGGTGGAAGCGCGGGTTCCACTACCGCAGAGACTCGGCAGGCAACAAGTGTCTCGACATGTGACGGGTGTCACCGCATAAGTTTTTGAAAGTGCGGTATTTACACCCGCCCTACAACCACTCAATTTAATATGTGCAATTGCACCGCTCGGCAGCGGTGCTCCCCGGCCGATCCCCCGAGCCTCCCCAGACTCCGACAAGCCCACTCACGGAGCCACCCGGCAGGCCGCCGCAGGCGCACAAAAAAGATCGCGCTGGACCCGGCGGAGTCCAGCGCGATCGACGACGCACCCTTGTTCACTTGCCTGCAGAGCTCTGACGGCTTGGGCGTGGAGCCTGTTGGGGCAGGCCCCGCGTCGCTTGGAGCTGCGGTTTCGGGCGTCTCGGCCAGTTGGGGGACCAGCCGGTTTGCCCGGTTATCCGGTTGTTCAGGCCTCGCTGCGCTGCTGCGGAATACCCGCCAGCAGTGCGCGAACCTCGGCCTCGCGGTAGCGGCGGTGTCCGCCGAGCGTGCGGATCGACGTGAGCTTGCCGGCCTTCGCCCAGCGCGTGACCGTCTTGGGGTCGACGCGGAACATGGTGGCGACCTCAGCCGGGGTCAGCAGCGGCTCGGCATCAGGGGTGCGAGCGGTCATGAGCGGCCTCCTCGGGAGAACCGACGTTCTCGGTTCTTTCCTCTAAATTCTGCACCTTGACCCGCGTTGCCCGAAATGGCGGACGCGAGTCGAGTCGGTTATAGGACGAACGGCTTGTCCTCGGCACTACAACTACACCATCTGTCCAGCCGCGTCGGCCAAACCGATGGAATTGCCCTCCCAGGTGTTCATCAGCGACGGAAGCCGATGGACCATGCCATAGCGGACAGTCACGCCGCTGTGACGATCAGTCACAGGGCAATCAGGAGTTACCAACCCCCCCAAAGCGTGCAATGCGGAGAGTCCGCCCATGGTGGAGCGTAGCTGGACGGATGGAGCCCTCCCCGGACTCCTTGTCCTATTTTGGCACGAGGAGGGGCATCAGAGGCAAGGGCCTTGTACGTGCGGTCCGTCACCCTTGACACAAACGCCCGGATCGGGCCCTACGTCCCGTCAGCTCCCCGAAATTCCCCTGACGGTACGCCGTTGACGGGCGACTCCACCGTGACCTGCGTCACTCACGCCCGTCACACTCGTCGCGCCCGCCCCACCTGCCGCCCCGTCAGTTCGCCGACCGCCGGTCGCGCACCGCCCGCCAGCGCTCCACGAGCCGCCCGTACGCCTCCCCCGCCGCCGCGCCGTCGCCGAGCCGCAGCGCCTCGATCCCCTCGGCCACGTCGGCGGCCGAGTGGTCGCCCTCCAGCTCGCCGGCCGGCAGCGCGTGCACCAGCCCGCCGTAGTCCAGTTCCACCAGCGAACGCGGGTGGAACTCCTCCAGCCAGCGCCCGACGTCCACCAGACCGTCGATCAGCGGCCCCTCGTCGATGGCGGCCTTCAGTGCCCGCAGCGCCCGCGCCACCCGCCGCCGGGCCTGCACCATCGGCGTGCGGTAACGCAGCACCGCACCGTCGCCGCCGAAACCCGGGGAGCCCTCGGAGCCGCCGCCGCCCTTGACGTACTCCCGCTCCTCGTCGGAGACCAGCACGAACCAGTTCAGCGGCACCTGCCAGGTCGCCGTGCGGATCCAGGGGCGGGCGTCGGGGTTGCCGGCCAGCCAGCGCTCGTAGTCCTGGGTGGCCTGGCGCCGTACGACCGGGGGCAGCACCGCGTCCAGGACGACCTCCGGGAGCTCCTCGGCGAGGTCGCCCAGGGCCTGCCAGCCGCGCAGCCGGGTGCGCCAGGGGCAGACGCAGACCACCCCGTCGACGTCGAGCACGAACGCGTCCCGGCTCTCGTGCACCGGCACCGGCACCGGCGGGGTGGGCAGCAGGTCGGCCAGGGAGCGGCGCAGTTCGTCCTGGTAGGAGGGGCGGTCGGGGCGGCGGGCGTAGCGCTCCCAATGACTGCGCTCCGGCTCCGGGAAGGCGGCCAGCGGCTCGTAGACGCGCAAGTAGGTCGCGTACGGGACGACCACGGAGGACACCTTGGGCACGCCTGCTCCCTCCCCATCGGACCGGGCCCGAAACCCGTCCGGCCCGCGCCCGGGTGGACGGAAAACCACTGCAAATCGTCCCACGCCCGGGTGGGAACGTACTCCGGGGGAGGGTGATCCCGACCACTGCGGGCATGGCGGGGGCGATCAGGGTCTAGTCTCCTGGCACGGCCCCCGCCACCCTCACGAGGGCCTGTTCCCACCCGCCGCTATCTACCCGGGAGTCACCACCGTGACCGACGTGACCAACGGCGTCCTGCACACCCTGTTCCACTCGGAGCAGGGAGGTCATGAGCAAGTCGTGCTGTGTCAGGACCGCGCCAGCGGCCTCAAGGCCGTCATCGCCATCCACTCCACCGCTCTGGGCCCCGCGCTCGGCGGTACGCGTTTCTACCCGTACGCGAACGAGGAGCAGGCCGTCGCCGACGCGCTGAACCTCGCCCGCGGAATGTCGTACAAGAACGCCATGGCCGGCCTCGAGCACGGCGGCGGCAAGGCCGTGATCATCGGCGATCCGGAGCAGATCAAGACCGAGGAGCTGCTGCTCGCCTACGGGCGGTTCGTGGCCTCGCTCGGCGGGCGGTACGTCACCGCGTGCGACGTCGGCACGTATGTCACCGACATGGACGTGGTGGCGCGCGAGTGCCGCTGGACGACCGGCCGCTCGCCCGAGAACGGCGGTGCGGGCGACTCCTCGGTGCTGACCTCCTTCGGTGTCTACCAGGGCATGCGGGCCGCGGCCCAGCACCTGTGGGGCGACCCGTCGCTGCGCGACCGCAGGGTCGGCGTCGCGGGCGTCGGCAAGGTCGGGCACCACCTCGTGGAGCACCTGCTCAAGGAGGGCGCCCAGGTCATGATCACCGACGTACGGGAGGAGGCCGTACGGCGCGTCGCCGACCGGCACCCGTCCGTGACCGTGGCGGCCGACACCGACGCGCTGATCCGGACGGAGGGACTGGACGTCTACGCCCCCTGCGCGCTCGGCGGCGCCCTGGACGACGACACCGTGCCGGTGCTGACCGCCAAGGTGGTGTGCGGCGCGGCCAACAACCAGCTCGCCCACCCGGGCGTGGAGAAGGACCTGGCGGACCGCTCGATCCTCTACGCGCCGGACTACGTGGTGAACGCCGGCGGTGTCATCCAGGTGGCCGACGAGCTGCACGGCTTCGACTTCGACCGGTGCAAGGCGAAGGCCGCGGAGATCTTCGACACCACGCTCGCCATATTCGCACGTGCGAAGAAGGACGGGATTCCGCCGGCCGCTGCCGCCGACCGGATCGCGGAGCAGCGGATGACGGAGGCGCGGGCCGCCCGCTGAGGGCGCGGGGGATTCGCTCATGTGTGCGGTACCTGCCGGTGGAGGGGTGGAGAGAACCGTCACTTCCACCGGCGGGTCGTCCGCCGATAAGTGGCTAAAATCGCCGCTGACCTGCGAGAACAGGGTGTCTCAACGGTCCTGTGCACACCCGCGTCCGGTGGGCGACGTACCGTATGGGCGCGGGCTCAGGTACCGTGGAAGCCCTACGGACCGGCCTCTCCACGGAGAGCCCGTTCCGGATCATGAACGCGTGTCAGACTCTGGGGCCGTTGAGCCCCGTCGTTGAGGGGGTCGAGCCATGGGGCGCGGCCGGGCCAAGGCCAAGCAGACGAAGGTCGCCCGCCAGCTGAAGTACAACAGCGGTGGGACGGACCTCTCACGCCTGGCCAAGGAGCTGGGCGCATCGACGTCGAACCAGTCACCGAAGGGCGACCGCTTCGAGGACGATGATCACGACGACCTGTACGCACGGTACGCCGATCTGTACGAGGACGACGACGAGGACGAGGAGGATGACTCCTCCTCACGGCAACACCGCCGCGGTGCGTAACGCCCGCGGCGACTCAGCCGTCTCTCATCGCGTGCCGTAGGCATCGCACCTCACCCGGTCCGGGGCTCACGCACCGGACCGGGTTTCGTGCTGCCGATCCCGACCGGTACCGACCACAGCCGGCCGACGCCGCACGGTTCCGGTCGGCCGACGCCGACCGGGCGCGGGCGGCCGGTCCGTGCTGGACCCGGGCCGTCGCCGGGTGCTGATTACGGGCGGCCGGTCCGTGCTGGCCGTAGGGCACGCTCACGCGTGGTCTCCCACCAGGGCCGCGCCTGTGGTGTGGCCGCCGCGGTCGGTGATCTCGCCGGCCACCCAGGCGTCGACGCCGCGGTCGGCCAGGGTGGCGAGGGCCACGTCGGTCGACTCCTCGGGCACGATCGCGAGCATTCCGACGCCCATGTTGAGCGTCTTCTCCAGCTCCAGCCGCTCGACGTCGCCACTCCTCCCGACGAGGCCGAAGACGGGGGCCGGGGTCCAGGTGGCGCGGTCGACCACGGCGTGCAGACCGTCCGGGACCACCCGGGCCAGGTTGGCGGCGAGCCCGCCGCCGGTGACGTGGCTGAAGGCGTGCACCTCGGTGGTGCGGAGCAGCGCCAGGCAGTCCAGCGAGTAGATCCTGGTCGGCTCGAGCAGCTCCTCGCCGAGGGTGCGGCCGAGGTCCTCGATGTGCGCGTCCAGCGACAGACCGGCCCGGTCCAGCAGCACGTGCCGGACCAGGGAGTATCCGTTGGAGTGAAGACCGGAGGACGCCATGGCGATCACCGCGTCCCCCTTGCGGACACGGTCCGCGCCGAGCAGCCGATCGGCCTCCACGACGCCCGTACCGGCGCCGGCGACGTCGAAGTCGTCCTCGCCGAGCAGCCCCGGGTGTTCGGCCGTCTCGCCGCCGACCAGGGCGCAGCCGGCCAGCACACAGCCCTCGGCGATGCCCTTGACGAGGGCGGCGACCCGCTCGGGGTGCACCTTGCCGACGCAGATGTAGTCGGTCATGAACAGCGGCTCGGCGCCGCACACCACGATGTCGTCCATGACCATGGCGACCAGGTCGTGGCCGATCGTGTCGTAGACGCCCATCCGGCGGGCGACGTCGACCTTCGTGCCGACGCCGTCCGTGGCGGAGGCGAGCAGCGGGCGCTCGTAGCGCTTGAGGGCGGAGGCGTCGAAGAGCCCGGCGAAGCCGCCGAGGCCGCCGAGCACCTCGGGGCGCCGGGCCTTCTTCACCCACTCCTTCATGAGCTCTACGGCGCGGTCGCCCGCCTCGATGTCGACGCCGGCGCTCGCGTAGCTGGCGCCAGTGGTCTCGGAAGACATGACCTTGGGTACCTCGTGTCGTCTGCGGGCTTACGGGCGGCGGATCGCGTCGTCCGCGGCCGTGGCGGAGGGGCCGGCGGCCAGCTCGGTCTCCAGCAGCTGCTTGCCGAGCAGCTCGGGGTCGGGGAGTTCCATCGGGTACTCACCGTCGAAGCAGGCGCGGCACAGGTTGGGCTTGGCGATGGTGGTCGCCTCGATCATGCCGTCGAGGGAGATGTACGCCAGCGAGTCGGCGCCCAGCGAGGTGCCGATCTCCTCGATGGTCATGCCGTTGGCGATGAGTTCGGCGCGGGTGGCGAAGTCGATGCCGAAGAAGCAGGGCCACTTCACCGGCGGGGAGGAGATCCGGATGTGCACCTCGGCCGCGCCGGCCTCGCGCAGCATCCGCACCAGCGCCCGCTGGGTGTTGCCGCGCACGATGGAGTCGTCGACGACGACCAGGCGCTTGCCCTTGATGACTTCCTTCAGCGGGTTCAGCTTCAGGCGGATGCCGAGCTGGCGGATGGTCTGCGAGGGCTGGATGAAGGTGCGGCCGACGTAGGCGTTCTTCACCAGGCCGCTGCCGAAGGGGATGCCGGAGGCCTCCGCGTAGCCGATGGCGGCGGGGGTGCCGGACTCGGGGGTCGCTATGACGAGGTCGGCCTCGGCCGGGGCCTCCTTCGCCAGTCGGCGGCCCATCTCGACGCGGGAGAGGTAGACGTTCCGGCCGGCGATGTCGGTGTCGGGGCGGGCCAGGTAGACGTACTCGAAGACACAGCCCTTGGGCTTCGCTTCCGCGAATCGGGAGCTGCGCAGACCGTTCTCGTCGATGGCGATGAACTCGCCCGGTTCCATTTCCCGCACGAAGCTCGCGCCGGTGATGTCCAGGGCGGCGGTCTCCGAGGCGACGACCCAGCCGCGTTCGAGGCGGCCGAGGACCAGCGGGCGGATGCCCTGCGGGTCGCGGGCGGCGTAGAGGGTGTGCTCGTCCATGAAGGCGAGGCTGAAGGCGCCCCTGATCTGCGGGAGGACGATGTGGGCCGCCTCCTCGACGGTCAGCGGCTTGCCGTCCTCGTCGACCTGGGCGGCCAGCAGGGCCGTGAGCAGGTCGGTGTCGTTGGTGGCGGCGACCCGGGCCGAGCGGCCGTTCGTGTCCTTGGGCAGCTCGGCGACCATCTCGGCGAGCTGGGCGGTGTTGACCAGGTTGCCGTTGTGGCCGAGCGCGATGGAGCCGTGCGCGGTGGCGCGGAACGTCGGCTGGGCGTTCTCCCACACGGAGGCGCCGGTGGTCGAGTAGCGGGCGTGGCCGACCGCGATGTGCCCCTGCAGGGAACCGAGCGAGGTCTCGTCGAAGACCTGGGAGACCAGGCCCATGTCCTTGAAGACGAGGATCTGGGAGCCGTTGCTGACCGCGATGCCCGCGGATTCCTGGCCCCGATGCTGGAGGGCGTACAGCCCGAAGTACGTGAGCTTTGCGACCTCTTCGCCCGGAGCCCAGACACCGAAGACGCCGCATGCGTCCTGGGGGCCTTTCTCACCGGGGAGCAGATCGTGATTGAGTCGACCGTCACCACGTGGCACGGCACCGAGTGTAGGCGAGGTCGACCACTGGTCCGAATTGGGGAGTGCCCGCAAGGGCGCGGCCGCAGTGGGTCACGCGCGCGTGTCCGCGGGCGTTCCTGCCGGCGTCTTCGCTGTTCAGAGGGGTGGGCAGGAGCAACGACCGGGTGGTGGGCCGCATTCCTCGAAGTGGCGCGGCGGCCTGGTGCGTGGACGTACGAGTGAGGTGTCGCACATCATTCGGCCTCCGGACGGCCGCTCACGCCATCAGCGGCAGCAGTCCCGAGAGATCCGCCCGCTCCCCGCTCGCGCTCACCTTCGCCGCCTCGAGGGCGTCCGCCCAGGCGAGCCGTCCGGTCGCGAGGCGCAGCCAGGTCAGCGGGTCGGTCTCGACGACGTTGGGCGGGGTGCCGCGGGTGTGCCGGGGGCCCTCGACGCACTGCACGACGGCGTACGGCGGGATCCGCACCTCGGTCGAGCCGCCGGGCGCCCTCGCGGCGAGCACGTCGGCGAGCAGGCGGGTGGCGGTGGCGAGGGCCTGCCGGTCGTACGGGACCTCCAGGCCGGGCACGGCGGCGTTCAGGTCGTCGGTGTGGACGACGAGTTCGATGGTGCGGGTGACCAGGTGGTCGGTGAGGGTCATGGCACCGGCGCGCGTGGCGAGGAGGCGGGTGTGCGGGGCGGTGGCGAGGTGCCGGGCCAGGTCCTCCTCGGTACGGGCGCACAGGGCGTCGAGGTCGGGGTTCGCCCCGGCGAGGTCCCGGGCGCCCTCGGCGATGGCGTCGGCGTGGGCGGCGGTCGCCGACGGGTAGTCCAGCGGCGCGAGTCCGGGCTTCGCCGGTTCGTCCCGCTCCAGGGCCCGGCCGACGCTCGCGACGGTCGCGGCGAGGTGCGCGACCAGCTCCCGTACGGTCCAGTCGCCGAGGCGCGTGGGCAGGGCGAGGTGCCGCTCGTCCAGGGCGTGTACCGCTTGCCGTACGTTCCCGAACTGGGCGAGCACGGCTCCACGGGTCCTGGCGGGGTCATAGATCCGGGTGCGCTTCTTGGCCGACGGCATGACGGTGAGCCTATGCCAGTCGTGCGAAGGCCCCGGCCGTACCGGCGGCCGGGACCTTCACTGTCGTACGGCGGGTTACGCGAGCAGCGCCGGGATCGTGGCCTCGTGGGCCTCGCGCAGCTCGGTGAGCGTCAGCTCGAACGCGCCCTGGACCTCGACGGTGTCGCCGTCCACGACGCCGATGCGGGTGACGGGCAGACCGCGGGCGCCGCACATGTCGTTGAAGCGGACCTCCTCGGAGCGCGGCACGGCGACGATCGCGCGGCCGGCCGACTCGGAGAGGAGGAAGGTGAACGCGTCCAGGCCGTCCGGCACGACCAGACGCGCGCCCTTGCCGCCCAGCAGCGCGGACTCCACGACCGCCTGGATCAGGCCGCCGTCGGACAGGTCGTGCGCGGAGTCGATCATTCCGTCGCGGGAGGCGGCGATCAGGATCTCGGCGAGCAGGCGCTCACGCTCCAGGTCGACCTTCGGGGGCAGGCCGCCGAGGTGGTCGTGGACCACCTGCGACCAGGCCGAACCGCCGAACTCCTCGCGGGTGTCGCCGAGGAGGTACAGCAGCTGGCCCTCCTCCTGGAAGGCCATCGGCGTACGGCGGGACACGTCGTCGATCACGCCGAGGACCGCCACGACCGGCGTCGGGTGGATCGCCGTCTCGCCCGTCTGGTTGTAGAGCGAGACGTTGCCGCCGGTCACCGGCGTCCCGAGCTGCAGGCAGCCGTCCGCCAGGCCGCGTACGGCCTCCGCGAACTGCCACATCACCGCCGGGTCCTCGGGCGAGCCGAAGTTCAGGCAGTCGGAGACGGCGAGCGGCTTCGCGCCCGTGGTGGCCACGTTGCGGTACGCCTCCGCCAGCGCCAGCTGGGCGCCCGTGTACGGGTCGAGCTTGGCGTAGCGGCCGTTGCCGTCGGTCGCGATGGCGACGCCGAGGCCGGTCTCCTCGTCGATGCGGATCATGCCGGAGTCCTCGGGCATGGCGAGGACGGTGTTGCCCTGCACGAAGTGGTCGTACTGCTGGGTGATCCACTTCTTGGACGCCTGGTTCGGGGACGCCACCAGCTTCAGGACTTGGTCCTTCAGCTCCTCGGACGTCTGCGGGCGCGGCAGCTTGCCCGCGTCGTCGGCCTGCAGGGCGTCCTGCCACTCCGGGCGGGCGTACGGGCGCTCGTAGACCGGGCCCTCGTGCGCGACCGTGCGCGGGTCCACGTCGACGATCTTGCCGCCGTGCCAGTAGATCTCCAGGCGGTCGCCGTCGGTCACCTCGCCGATGACGGTGGCGATGACGTCCCACTTCTCGCAGATCTCCAGGAAGCGGTCGACCTTCTCCGGCTCGACGACCGCGCACATGCGTTCCTGCGACTCGCTCATGAGGATTTCCTCGGGAGACAGGGTCGAGTCACGCAGGGGGACGTCGTCCAGGGTCACGCGCATGCCGCCGGAGCCGTTGGAGGCGAGCTCGGACGTGGCACAGGACAGACCGGCCGCGCCGAGGTCCTGGATGCCGACGACCAGCTTCTCGGCGAAGGCCTCCAGGGTGCACTCGATGAGCAGCTTCTCCTGGAAGGGGTCGCCGACCTGGACGGCGGGGCGCTTGCTCGGCTTCGCGTCGTCGAAGGTCTCGCTCGCCAGGATCGACGCGCCGCCGATGCCGTCGCCGCCCGTGCGGGCCCCGTACAGGATGACCTTGTTGCCCGTGCCCGAGGCCTTCGCGAGGTGGATGTCCTCGTGCCGCATCACGCCGATGCAGCCGGCGTTGACCAGCGGGTTGCCCTGGTAACAGGCGTCGAAGACGACCTCGCCGCCGATGTTGGGCAGGCCCAGGCAGTTGCCGTAGCCGCCGATGCCGGCGACGACACCCGGCAGCACCCGCTTGGTGTCGGGGTGGTCGGCGGCGCCGAAGCGCAGGGGGTCGACCACGGCCACCGGACGCGCGCCCATCGCGATGATGTCGCGCACGATGCCGCCGACGCCGGTCGCCGCGCCCTGGTAGGGCTCGACGTAGGAGGGGTGGTTGTGCGACTCCACCTTGAAGGTGACGGCGTAGCCCTGGCCGACGTCCACGACGCCGGCGTTCTCGCCGATGCCGACGAGGAGTACGTCGTTCTCGGGGGTCTTCTCGCCGAACTGGCGGAGGTGGACCTTGGAGGACTTGTACGAGCAGTGCTCGGACCACATCACGGAGTACATGGCGAGCTCGGCGCCGGTCGGGCGGCGGCCCAGGATCTCCACGATCCGCTCGTACTCGTCCTTCGTCAGGCCGAGTTCGGCCCAGGGCAGCTCGACGTCGGGGGTCGCGGCCGCGTGCTCGACCGTGTCCAGAGGCGTCCTGCTCATGCGGTGACCAGCTTCTTGAGGATCGAGGTGAAGAACGGCAGGCCGTCGGTGCGACCGGTGCCGATCAGTGACTCGGTGGCGTGCTCGGGGTGCGGCATGAGGCCCACGACGTTGCCGGCCTCGTTGGTGATGCCCGCGATGTCCCGCAGCGAGCCGTTCGGATTGCCGTATCCCTCAGCGGCTTCACCGCGGACGAGGTACCGGAAGGCGACCTGGCCCTCCGCCTCCAGCTTGTCGAGCGTGTACTCGTCGGCGACGTACCGGCCGTCCATGTTCTTCAGCGGGATGCTGATCTCCTGGCCGACGGTGTAGTCGCTGGTCCAGGCCGTCTCCGCGTTCTCCACCCGCAGCTTCTGGTCGCGGCAGATGAAGTGGAGGTGGTCGTTGCCGAGCATCGCGCCCGGGAGGAGGTGGGCTTCGGTGAGGAGCTGGAAGCCGTTGCAGATGCCGAGGACCGGCAGTCCGGCCTTCGCCTGCTCGATGAGGGCCCCCATCACCGGCGAGAAGCGGGCGATGGCGCCGGCCCGCAGGTAGTCGCCGTAGGAGAAACCGCCGGGCAGGACGACCGCGTCGACCTGCTTGAGGTCCTTGTCCTTGTGCCAGAGGACGACCGGTTCGGCGCCCGCCAGGCGGATCGCGCGCTGAGTGTCCCGGTCGTCGAGGCTGCCCGGGAAAGTGACGACGCCAATGCGAGCGGTCACTTCACGGCCTCCGCGACTACGTCATCGGACTCGACCCTGACGGTGAAGTCCTCGATCACGGTGTTGGCGAGGAAGGATTCGGCAAGATCGTGAATGCGGGCGAGGGCGGCCTCGTCGACCGGCCCGTCCACTTCCAGTTCGAATCGCTTTCCCTGACGTACGTCGGAGATGCCGTCGAAACCCAGCCGCGGCAGTGCGCGCTGCACCGCCTGGCCCTGGGGGTCGAGGATCTCCGGCTTGAGCATGACGTCGACTACGACGCGTGCCACTGGCACTCCCGGTGTGTGGTGCTGAGCAGGTCCCTTCAGACTACCCGCCCAAAATTTCTACGCGGGTAGTCTCGTAGGAAGCTACGTGACGACCATCACGGTCCCGCATCGATGGGAGGTCTTCGTGAAAAGTTCTGGGAAAGTTCCGAGTCCCTGCCGGATCCGGTATTGCCTGAGGACACGCGGACAGATTTAGTCGGGCTTCCCCTTGCAATGCCCGGCACTGTACAAATGAATTGGCAGTAGCCGATACTTTTCCCGATAACAGCCGAACAGTCGGCATCCGGCGAACATCTCGGCACGTCATGCGCACCATGTGTGCGGCATGACGGAGCAGATGACCGCGGAGGTGCCGCACGAAGGGACCGATATTCGTGGCGCAGCGTGTCGTGGTCACTCTCTTTGACGACATCGACGGCTCGGAAGCGGCGGAAACGATCGCCTTCGGACTCGACGGCAAGTTCTACGAGATCGACCTGAACCAAACCAATGCCAAGAAACTGCGCAAGGCGCTCGCGCCGTACGTGCAGGCCGGCCGGAAGCGGGCGAACTCGGGCAAGGCGTACCGGCAGACGGAGGTCGCCCCGCACCCCGCGGCCGTCCGGGCCTGGGCACAGTCCAACAAGATGGACGTACCGGCGCGCGGCCGCATCCCCAAGAGGGTCTACGAGGCGTTCGCCGCGGCCCAGTGACCGGGGACCCGAGGACTTCGGGGGTGGCCGCCCAGGGTCCGTCAGCGGACCCTGGGAGCGCGCGACTTGCGCAACCCCCCTGCTGATCAGCTAATGTCTGGGGCACACCGAGGGGCAGGGCCGAGAGGCCGAGACCCACGGAGTCCATGCGGGTGTAGTTTAGTAGTAGAACAACCCTCTTCCAGAGGGAAGGCGCAGTGTGCGATTCCTGCCACCCGCTCTGCACCGCCGGCCCCGACCACTCATGTGGATCAGGTAGGCTGGTGCTCGCGCCGATCGGTGAAAGCCGGTCGGAGGCACTGCGGACGTAGCTCAGTTGGTAGAGCGCAACCTTGCCAAGGTTGAGGTCGCGAGTTCGAGCCTCGTCGTCCGCTCGGGAAAAAGGCCCCGGTCCACTGGACCGGGGCCTTTTCGTTGTCCGTGGTTCCCACTCTGACATTTGTCATACCGAGCGATGACACCGCGCACTGCTGCCGCGCTCCGGCCGCCGGGACGCTGAAGCCATGGATGCCACGGAAGCCACGGAAGCCACGGAAGCCACGGACACGAGCGAACACGTGATAGAAGTCACCGACCTGCGGCGGGTGTACGAGGGCGGATTCGAGGCGGTGCGCGGCGTCACGTTCCACGTGAAACGTGGGGAGATCTTCGCACTGCTGGGCACCAACGGCGCCGGCAAGACCTCGACGGTCGAACTGCTGGAGGGCCTGGCACCACCGGACGGGGGGCGCGTGCGCGTCCTCGGGCACGACCCGTACACCGAGCGCGGCGCCGTACGGCCGCGCACCGGCGTGATGCTGCAGGAGGGCGGCTTCCCCTCCGAGCTGACCGTCGGCGAGACCGCGCGGATGTGGGCGGGGTGCGTGAGCGGGGCCCGCCCGGTCCGGGAGGTGCTGAAGCTGGTCGGTCTGGAGCAGCGGACGGACGTACGGGTCAAGCAGCTGTCCGGGGGAGAGCGGCGCCGCCTGGACCTGGCGCTCGCGTTGCTCGGCGAGCCCGAGGTGCTGTTCCTGGACGAGCCGACGACCGGGCTGGACGCCGAAGGGCGCCGGGACACCTGGGAGTTGGTGCGGGCGCTGCGCGATGGCGGGACGACCGTGCTGCTCACCACGCACTACCTGGAGGAGGCCGAGGGGCTCGCCGACCGGCTCACCATCCTGCACGAGGGACGTGTCGCCGCCGCCGGCACCCCGGCCGAGGTGACGGCCGCCCAGCCGTCCCGGATCTCCTTCGAACTGCCCACCGGGTACTTCCCGGGGGACCTGCCGCCGCTCGCCGAACTGGGGGTGGTCGGGCACGAGGTGGACGGCCGCGTCGTACGGCTGCGCACCCGCGAACTCCAGCGGACGGCCACGGAACTGCTGCTGTGGGCCCGGCGGGCAGGAGTCGAGCTGCGCGGGCTCGATGTGCGGTCGGCCTCGCTGGAGGAGGCGTTCCTCGGGATCGCGCGGGATGCCTCCGCGCCGCGGACGAAGGAGTACGCCGCATGAGCGCCACCGTGACCACCCCGGCCGGCCGGATGGCCGCGCTCGCGCGCGCCGAGCTGATCCTGCTGGGGCGCAGCAGGAGTGCCCTGGTGACGGCCGTGTTCATACCGCTGGTGCTGCCGCTCAGCGTGCGGTCGGCGACCGAGCGGATGAACCTCGAGGACGCGGGGCTGACCGTCGGGCTGGTCATCCTGCCCGCCGCGATCGGCTTCTCGCTGCTGTTCGCGGTGTACTCCACGCTCGTCGGGGCGTTCGTCGCCCGGCGCGAGCAGCTGGTGCTCAAGCGGCTGCGCGCGGGGGAGCTGCGGGACGCCGAGATCCTCGCCGGGGCCGCGCTGCCGGCCACCGCCATCGGCCTCGCCCAGTGCCTGCTGCTGGCGGGTGCCTGCGGTGCGGTGCTGGATGTGCCTGCTCCGCGCGCGGCCCATCTCGCTGTCGTAGGGCTGGGGTTGGGGCTTGTGTTGTGCGTGGTGCTCGCGGCGGTCACCGCGGGGTTCACGCGGACCACCGAGAGCGCGCAGGTCACCTCGATCCCGCTGATCATGGTCTCGATGCTGGGTTCCGGGTTCGTCGTACCGATGGAGCTGCTGCCCGACCGGCTGGCCGCCGGGTGCGAGCTGCTGCCGCTGACTCCGGTGATCACACTGGTGCGGGGCGGCTGGACCGGCGACCTGGGCGCCGCCGACGCGCTGCGCGCGACAGCCGTCGCCCTGGCCTGGCTGGGGGTCGGGGTGTTTGCTGTACGGCGGTGGTTCCGGTGGGAGCCGCGGCGTTGAAAGGTGGGGGAAGCACATGCGCGGGCCCATGGGCTGGTGGCGAGGAAAGAGCACGCCGGAGAAGGTCGAGACGTACACGCGGTGGTCGTTCCACTCCTTCGCGGTGGTCGAGGGGGCCGTCTTCGGGCTCTCGGCCCTCCGGCAGGCGGGTCCCCGGCCGGGGACCTGGCTGCTGCTGTTGGTGTGCGGGCACGCCCTGACCTGTGCGGTGACGGCGGCGCGGGCGCTGGACTGGACGCGCGGCCGCCGCCCACAGCCCGTACGGCTGCTGTGGACGCTGGCCGGTGTCACCGCGGTGGTCGCCGTCGCCGCGATCGGGATCGCGGAGCGCAGCCCAGGGAGCGACCGCGTCGTCACCGCGGCGGGCATGGTCTTCGGGGGCGTGCTGATCTTCGGTGCCGGCACCATCGCGCTCGGCGTACGCGACCGGCGGCGCGTGGTGGCGATCGTGATGGGCTTCGCGGTC
Organism: Streptomyces triticisoli; assembly: GCF_003270085.1. GTDB lineage: Bacteria > Actinomycetota > Actinomycetes > Streptomycetales > Streptomycetaceae > Streptomyces > Streptomyces triticisoli. The sequence goes on from NZ_QFDQ01000014.1 coordinate 22,191, forward strand.
GGCGCCGGTCTCTACGCCTTCCCGCTCGACGTTCCCGGCCTCGCCGCGCTCAGCACGACGGTCATGGTGTTGATCGGCGCCGGATTCCTCGCCTTCACCTCCGTCTTCTCGGTCTGGCTGCTCAACGCCGTCTACGAACTCGACGAGGCCCGGGAGACCCGCGCCCGGCTCGCCGTCGCCGAGGAGCGGTTGCGGTTCGGGCGGGATCTGCACGACGTGATGGGACGCAACCTCGCGGTGATCGCGTTGAAGGCCGAGCTGGCCGTGCAGCTGGGTCGGCGCGGGCGGCCCGAGGCGGTGGAGCAGATGATCGAGGTGCAGCGGCTCGCCCAGGAGTCCCAGCGCGAGGTGCGTGCGGTGGTCCGCGGCTACCGGGAGGCCGACCTCGCCGCCGAACTCGCCGGTGCCCAGGGCTTGCTGGCGGCGGCCGGCATCGACTGCGCGGTCACCGGCTCGCCCGCCGGCCTGCCCGCCCCGGTACAGTCCGCGCTCGGCTGGGTCGTCCGCGAGGCCGCGACGAACGTCCTCCGGCACGGCGACGCCCGGCGGTGCGCCGTGTCCCTGCGCGTCGCCGACGGCCGGGCGGAGCTGTCCGTCGAGAACGACGGAGCGCAGGAGCCCCCCGGCGGCGACCGGCCGGGCTCGGGACTCGCCGGGCTGCGCGAGCGGCTGTCGGAGCTCGACGGCACGCTGCGGGCCGGACCCGCGGGCCGCGGCCGGTTCCGGCTGACCGCCGAGGTGCCGCTGCCGTCCGCCGCCGAACCCGCAACCGCCCGTCCGATGAGCGAGGTCACCGCATGACGACGTCCCCGGCGCCGGTCCGGCTGCTGCTGGCCGACGACGAGCACCTGATCCGCGGTGCGCTCGCCGCGCTGCTCTCGCTGGAGGACGACCTGCTGGTCGTCGCCGAGGCGGCGAGCGGCCCGGAGGCCCTGGCCATGGCGCGGGCGCACGAGCCCGACGTGGCCGTGCTGGATCTGCAGATGCCGGGCGCGGACGGTGTGAGGGTCGCCACATCCCTACGGGCCGAACTGCCCGGCTGCCGGGTGCTGATCGTGACCAGTCACGGGCGCCCCGGCCATCTGAAGCGGGCGCTCGCGGCGGGGGTGCGCGGGTTCGTCCCGAAGACCGTCAGCGCCCAGCGCCTCGCCGAGATCATCCGCACCGTGCACGCCGGAAACAGATACGTCGACCCGGAGTTGGCCGCCGACGCGATCTCCGCCGGGGATTCGCCGCTGACCGCGCGGGAGGCCGAGGTACTGGAGTTCGCCGCCGACGGGGCACCGGTCGCGGAGATCGCCGAGCGGGCCGCGCTGTCGCCGGGGACCGTACGGAACTATCTGTCGTCGGCCGTGACCAAGCTGGAGGCGGAGAACCGGCATGCGGCGGTACGTCTCGCGCGCGAGCGAGGTTGGGTATAGTTGGCCTCGCACTACGGTGCAACGCGGACGTAGCTCAGTTGGTAGAGCGCAACCTTGCCAAGGTTGAGGTCGCGAGTTCGAGCCTCGTCGTCCGCTCCAGTCAGAAGCCCCCGGCCTTGGCCGGGGGCTTCTTCACGTTCTACGACCAGCTCATGCCCGTCAGCCGCTCGTACGCCTCCGTGTACTTCTCCCGGGTCGCCGCCACGATCCGCTCGGGCAGCGGCGGCGGGGGCTGCTCGCTCGCGCGGTCCCAGCCGGACTCGGCGGAGGTCAGCCAGTCCCGGACGAACTGCTTGTCGTACGACGGCTGCGCGCGGCCCGGCTGCCACTGGTCGGCCGGCCAGAAGCGGGAGGAGTCCGGGGTGAGGACCTCGTCGGCGAGGACCAGCGTCTCCCCGTCGAAGCCGAACTCGAACTTGGTGTCGGCGAGGATGATCCCCCGGTCGCGGGCGATGTCCCGGGCGCGTCCGTAGACGGCGAGGGTGACCTGGCGCAGCTGGGCGGCGGTCTCCGCGCCGACCTGGCGGGCGACCTCCTCGTAGGAGACGTTCTCGTCGTGCTCGCCGACCTCCGCCTTGGTGGCCGGGGTGAAGATCGGGCCGGGCAGCTCGGAGCCGTCGACCAGGCCCTCGGGCAGGGCGAGGCCGCAGACCGTGCGGGACTGGTCGTACTCGGCCAGGCCCGAACCGGTGAGGTAGCCGCGGGCCACGCACTCCACCGGGATCATCCGCAGGGACTTGCAGACCAGGGTGCGGCCCGTCCAGTCGGCGGGGGCGCCCTCGGGCACATCGGTGCTCAGGACGTGGTTCGGGACCAGGTCGGCGAGGAGGTCGAACCACCACAGGGACAGCTGCGTGAGGATACGGCCCTTGTCGGGGATCTCGGTGGGCAGCACCCAGTCGTAGGCGGACAGGCGGTCGCTGGCGACCATCACGAGGTCGCCCGCCTCGTTCTGGTACAGGTCACGCACCTTGCCGGTGTGCAGATGCACCAGGCCCGGAACCTGGATCGGCTCGGGCTTTTCGACGAATCCGGACACGGTTACTCCCCGTGGTTTGAATCAAAGAGGCGCCCGCAGGGCTCGTCTGGGGTGGTGGTGGGAGACGGGCGGGCCCAGTGGATCGATTCTCCCGTATCGGACATCGGCCGGGGGCAGCGGGTCAGTCCCGCTTGCAGATGCGGTCCAGAAGGTTGGCGGTGGCGCGCTGGACACGGGCGTCGACGTGGCCGGGGCGGTCCAGGGCCGGGGACCAGGCGAAGGTGCCGGAAGCGAAGACCAGGGCACCGGAGGGGGCGCGGTACAGGGACGTCTCCTGGTGGCGCAGGACCCCCTCGCCGTCGGTGTACGGGGAGTGCGCGAGCAGGATGCGGTCCTGGTGCTCGGGCAGCGGGGTGCGCGGGAAGTAACGGTCCGCCTCGCCCGCGACCAGGCCCGTGATCTCCTCGCCCTCCTCGGCGCCGGTCGCCTCCCACAGCCAGTGGCCGGCGTTGCGGACGATCAGCGGGTGCGGCTCGGGGACGCGGCCGGCGTACTGGATGCCGACGAGCTGCTGCTCGGGGCGGTCGATCTCCCGCCACAGCACCGGCCGGCCGGGGCCCTTGCGCTTGCGGCAGGTCAGCAGTCGGTCGGGGACGCCGGAGGGGGAGGGGCCCAGCTCCACCTGCCAGTACATGGTGTTGGCGGACAGGAACACCAGTGACGTGCCGTGCTCGCGGGCGAGCTCGACGGTGCGGCGCATGCCGGCCGACCAGTACTCGTCGTGGCCGGGGAAGACCAGGCCGCGGTAGCGGGCGGGGTCGACGCGGCCGGCGTGCAGGTCGCGGGCGTCGGCGTAGGCCAGGTCGTAGCCGTAGCGCTCGGCCCAGCGGATGAAGTCGTAGGCGTGGCCGACGTGCAGGGGCAGGCCCGCGCCCGCGTACGGCCGGTCGAAGGAGACCGTGGTGGCGGCGTCGGCCTCGCCGAGCAGGCGGCCGTTCTCGTCCCAGGCGTGGTAGAGGCTGGCGCCGGTGCGGCCGTCCTCCGGGTAGAGGTTGTAGGCCTGCCAGGTGAGGTCGGGCAGGAGCAGGAGCAGGTCCGCCGGGTGGTTGTCGCGGACGGTGAACGGGATGTGGGAGCGGTAGCCGTCGGCGGTGGTCAGGACGGCGACGTACGCGCCGATGCTCCAGTACGACGGGACCTGCAGCCGCCAGGACAGCCACCAGTGGTGGCAGGAGACCGTACGGTCGGCGGTCAGCGGCGGGGGCTGGACGATGCCGGACAGGCGCGGGCTGGTGGTGATCTTGGCGGCGCCGTCGCCGCCGTAGTGGCCGATGCGGTAGACGTCCACGCCGAACTGCTGGGGCGGGTCGACCGTGATGTGGAAGTCGATGGCCTCGCCGGGGGTGACGGCGCCGGTGGAGGCGAAGCCCTTGATCTGCCGGTGGACGTCGTCGGCCGAGCGGGGGCCGCCGTCGGAGGCACGGGGCGCGGGGACTCGCGGGGTGCCGGGCGGGGTCTGCGGGGGCGGGTCGACGTACCAGGGGACGACGTGACCGGTGTCGTCGAAGTACGTCTCGCTGCCGCGCAGCCAGGGGAGGGGGCCCTGGCCGAAGGGGTCTGTCACGGCGTGCGCGAGTGCTCCCGACTCCCAGCGGCGGATCCGCTCCGATCCCATGGCCGTTCCCCTCCCTTGCCGTGCCCCCGTGGCCTGCCGTGCCCCTGTGGTCTTGTCGTGCGGCGGTGTGGGTCTGTCGGTGGCTGTGTCGTATGTCGGACGCGTTTGCCACGCGCGTCGCCGGTCCCAGCACATCACATTACGCACGCATGTTGTCACTATTCGTTGTGAATTGGCCGAAAGTGGAAGCGGGGGCTCCGGTAACGCGGCCGTGGGCTCGGCATCGGCGCAGGTCAGACCAGCCGTACCGGTTTCTCCGGACGTATGCCCGAATCGACCAGCCAGGTCCGCAGCGGCACCGGATCGCCGTTTTCGACCAGGGCGAGGACCCTGGGGCCGAGGTCGGTGGCTCTCTCTCCGTTGATCAGGAGGGCGGGGCCGTCGAGCCAGTCGAGGCCCGGGGTGGCGCCCGCGGTGTCCATCGCGGCGCAGCACACCATCGCGGTGACGTGGTCGGCGAGGAGTTCCCGGCCGGTGCGGGGCGGTTCGAGTGGGAAGAGGGGCAGCGAGCCCTCGTCCCACTCGGGTGTGACCGGGAGCCGGCCGGTGTCCTCCTCCGGTGCCGGGGACACCGCCGGGGCGGCGGCCTCCTCGCGGGCCAGTTCGGCGCTGAGGCCGGCCACGAGGACGGCGCCGCGCTCGGTGCCGAGGCCGGCTTCCTCGTCCGGTGCGGTGGGGGCGGTCGCCGGAGGGGGCGGGGCGGACGGGGCGGAACCGGCGTCGTCGGCCGAGGATCCCCCCTGCTCGGAGAGCTCGGGGGTGGCTGACGTGGGTGACGGGGCGGACAGGTGCTCCATGACCCTCGCCAGGGTCGGTCCGTGCGGATCGGTGGCGGCGGGGCCGGAGGACCGGCGGACGCCCAGGGCGTCGAGGACGCGGTGGAGGCGGGCGGCGTCGGTACGCCACTTCCGGTCGACGACCTCGTCCGGATACTCCCGCCAGTCCACCGGGGACCAGTCGGGGCCGCGCTCGGCCGGACCGCCGTGGAAGAGTCGCGCGGCCAGCAGCGAGGTGGCCTCGTCGACGGCGCCGGGCTCCTCGAGCAGGTCGCAGGCGGGGCGCTCGCCGAGCCGGGAGGCGAAGCCCTCGGCCAGGCGGTCGCGACGGGACAGCTCGGTGAGCGCCGCGACCACCCCCGCGTCCAGCCGGGAGGGCCAGCGGCCCATGCGCCAGGCGGGGAGCGCGACCCGGGTCAGCAGCCGGTCCCAGCCCGCGTACGCCAGACCCACCTGCTCCTGGGCGACGATCCTCAGCCCGTAGTCCACAGCCTGTGCACGCTCGGCGGCCGCGGCCGCCACGCCGCGCTCCATCTCGGCCGCATGCTCCCGGCAGCCGCGCAGCAGCAGCCGGGCCACCCAGCCGAGGCCGACGCACACCGAGCGGGACAGTGGGCAGCGGCCGGTCGTCGAGGCGACGGCCACCGCTGCGTCCAGACCGCGGACGAAACGGCGGGCCGCCGCTATGTCCGGCTGCGCCGAGGGCTCCGTACCGGCGACGACCGGGGCGAGCACGGCCCGCAGCTCACCGACGCGCATCCACCACAGGAACGGGGAGCCGATGACGAGGACGGGCGCCGCCGCCCTACGGCGCGGGCGGGCCGAGGACAGGCCGCGCAGGGCATCCGGTCCGGCGGGGCCCTCCCGCGGATCCCGTGGGTCCAGCGGGGGAGGGCCGTGCGCCGGGTGCGTACGGTCCTCCAGCCAGCTGTCGCAGTCCGGGGTGAGCGCTATGGCGGACGGGGCCGGCACGTCGAGGCGATCGGCGAGGTCGCGCACCAGGCGGTACAGGTCCGGGGCCGACTCCTCCGGTATCGGGACGGTGGGGGTCATGGCGGGGCGGGCACGGGCGACCACCAGTCCGACGCCGGCGGCCAGGAGCAGGACGACGACCGCGACGACGCCCACCACCCAGCGGGCGAGGTCCCAGCCCCGGCCCAGGAGATGACCGGCGGAGCCGCCGGCGAGCAGGACCACGGCGAGGGCGGCGGGCAGCAGGGCGACGGCCAGCGCCCGGCTGCGGACACGCAGCACGGCGAGGGCCCGGGAGCGCGCGGTCCGCGCACCGCCCTCCACCACACCCATACCGGTCACGACCGGACGTCACCCCCTCCCGACTGTCCTGGTGTTGCTCACTCCCCCACTGTGGCACCCGCCACTGACATCGCAATGCCGATGGGCCAAGTGCCGGACCGTCTGCGCCGCACCCTAGTTGGGGCCCCGGCCCACGTCAGCCGGATGGCCTATTGGTCACTCGATGGAATGGCTTTGGTCACAGCAGACGGCGCGCAGCGACGATCAGGCCCCGGATCGGGTCCGGGGCCTGTATGGGGCCGGTGCGGAGGAAGTGGGGGGCGGAAGAGAGGGCCGGGCCCGGCGGACCGGCGCGCGGCAGGTGCCGTGTTACGCCTTCGCCGCCGCGCTCGCCGCGATGTCCGAGCGGTGCTGGGAGCCTTCGAGGCGGATGCGGGAGACGGCGGTGTACGCGCGGTCGCGGGCCTCGGTGAGGTCCTTGCCGGTCGCCGTGACGGACAGCACGCGGCCGCCCGCGCTCAGGACGGTGTCGCCGTCCCGCCGGGTGCCGGCGTGCAGTACGTACGCGTGCGGGGCGTCCTGCTCGGCGACCTCCTCCAGACCGGTGATCGGGTCGCCGGTGCGCGGGGTGCCGGGGTAGTTCTGCGAGGCGACGACCACGGTGACGGCCGCGTCGTCGCTCCACCGCAGCGGCTCGAGGTGGGCGAGGGCGCCCGTGGCCGCGGCCATCAGGACACCCGCCAGCGGGGTCCGGAGGCGGGCGAGGACCACCTGGGTCTCGGGGTCGCCGAAGCGGGCGTTGAACTCGATCACGCGGACGCCCCGGCCGGTGATCGCGAGCCCGGCGTAGAGCAGGCCGGAGAACGGGGTCCCCCGGCGCCGCATCTCGTCGACCGTGGGCTGCAGCACTGTCCGCAGGACCTCGTCCACGAGCTCGGGGTCGGCCCAGGGCAGCGGGGAGTACGCGCCCATGCCGCCGGTGTTCGGACCCTCGTCGTTGTCGAGCGCCCGCTTGAAGTCCTGGGCCGGCTGGAGCGGCACGACGGTCTCGCCGTCGGTGACGGCGAAGAGGGAGACCTCGGGGCCGTCGAGGTACTCCTCGATCACCACACGCTCGCAAACGGCCGCGTGTGCCCTGGCCGCGTCCGCGTCACCGGTGACGACGACGCCCTTGCCGGCGGCGAGCCCGTCGTCCTTGACGACGTACGGGGCGCCGAAGGCGTCGAGAGCCGCGGCGACCTCCTCCGCCGTCGTACAGACGTACGACCGAGCTGTGGGCACTCCGGCCGCGGCCATCACGTCCTTGGCGAAGGCCTTGGAACCCTCCAGCCGCGCGGCCTCCTTGGAGGGGCCGAACACCGGGATGCCCGCCTCGCGCACGGCGTCGGCGACCCCGGCGACCAGCGGCGCCTCGGGACCCACGACCACGAGGTCGGCACCCAGCTTCATGGCCAGCGCCGACACCGCCGCGCCGTCCAGGGCGTCGACCTGGTGCGGCTCGGCCACCTCGGCGATGCCGGCGTTGCCGGGCGCGCAGTGCAGCGCGGTGACGGCGGGGTCGAGGGACAGGGAACGGCACAGGGCGTGCTCGCGGGCGCCGCTGCCGATGACGAGGACCTTCACGAGGTCAGCCTAACGGCAGCGGCGCGAGGTGCTTTGTGCGGGCCGCCGAGGGAGCAGGGGCAGCGCACTCGTACGTTCCTCCGAGGCGGACGGGAGGCGGCGGTGCCGCGGCGCCGCTACTCCGTCAGGTACTCCTCCACCACCGTCGCGCCCAGCTCCCGCACGATCAGCTCGTGGCCGGAGAGGGCCGACTCGTCGAGGTCCGGGTCGTCGTCCTCGGGGATGTCGTCCTCGAGGGCGACGGGAGCCTGCTCGGGGGCGGAGGGCCGGGGCGGCGGGGCCGACGGCGGGGTCGGGGAGGGCCGGGTGGGCGCGGGCGCCGAGGCCGTGGGCTGGGGAGCCGGCGTACGCGGCACGGCCGTACCACCGCCACCGCCGCTGCCGTATCCGCCACCACCGAAGCCGGCGCCTCCGCCGTACCCACCGGCCGCCGGGGATGCGGAACCGCCGCCCGTCGGGTCGACGACCGCCTCGATCTTCCACTGGACGTGGAACTGCTCGGCCAGGGCCTGGCGCAGCACGTCCTCGCTGCCGCTGCTCACGAAGTTGTCGCGGGCGCCGGCGTTGACGAAGCCGAGCTGGAGGGTGGTGCCGTCGAAGCCCGTCACCTGGGCGTTCTGGCTGAGCAGGATCCAGGTGAAGCGGCGGCGGTTCTTCACGGCTTCGAGGATGTTGGGCCACAGCGACCGCGGGTCGAGCCCGCCGGCCGCGGGAGCCGGTACCGCGGGCGAGCCGGGAGGAGTGGCCGGGGCTGCCGGGGCGGCAGGCCGCGCGGATGCCGGGGCAGCCGGGGCC